>JBKPHS010000145.1:0-13868 GCA_046729975.1 Actinomycetota bacterium | reverse complement strand
GCCCAAGCGTGCGCAAGGTGCTGCGCGAGGCGATGCTGGCCGGCAGCATCACCGGCGAGCAGCACGACGCCTGGCGCTCCACCTACGACGAGGCGCGCCGGCTGCGCGGCCGCCTCGGCAGCCGCAGGCGGGCCGAGCTCGGAAGCGTGATCCGCAGCCTGGAGCGGATCGCCGCGAGCCGCTCGCTGACTGTGTCCCGCATGTCCGCTCTCTTCCTCCAGCTCCAGCGCAACAACGAGTTCTGGCGCTCGAAGCCGTTCCCGTCGCCCGGCCCGGTGAGCCCGAGCCCCTGCTCGACCGCCACGGCGCGCAACTCGGCTCCGATCCGGATCACATTCGGCGACAGCCCGGTCCTCTTCCAGTACTACCCCGGCAACGGCCTCCAGCTCCAGCCGTTGATCAACTTCGTCAAGGCGAACGCGCTGATCAACGCCTGCTACGGGATCAACATCGACATCAAGCCGGGCACCCCGTGCCGGCCCGACCAGGTGCGCCGCCTGCTCGACGACCTGATCGCGATCGCCTCGAGGCGCGGCGACTCGATCACCTGGGAGTACTGGTTCCCCTTCGGTGGCGGCGCACCGCCGTGGGCGAGCGGCATGGCGCAGGGAACGGCGGTGCAGGCGCTGGCTCGCGGATCGCAGCTGCTCGGCGATCCTAAGTACCTCCCGGTCGCGAAGGACGCTCTCGGCCTGTTCAAGCAGGGCCCGCCGACGGGCGTGCGGGTTCACGCGGACGGCGGCAACCACTACCTGCTCTACTCGTTCACCTCGGGCCTGCGGGTGCTGAACGGATTCCTCCAGTCCGTCATCGGGCTCTACGACTACGCCAAGATCTCGGGCGACCCGGAGGGGCAGCGGCTCTTCGAGGAAGGCGACCGGGCGGCGCAGCGGGCCATCCCTCGCTACGACACGGGCGCGTGGTCGCTCTACTCGCAGAACGGCCGTGAATCCGACCTGACCTACCACCGTCTCGTGCGCGACTTTATGCGACGGCTCTGCGAGCGCACGTCGACGCCCGTCTACTGCGAGAACGCCGAGCGCTTCACGCAGTACCTCAAGCAGCACCCGAAGGTGGAGTTCCTCGGCGCCGCGTCGGCGCTCGCCCGGCGGCCGGTGCAGGTGCGATTCCGGCTCTCGAAGGTCTCGTGCGTCGTGATCCTGATCAAGCGGGGCGGCCGGATCGCGTACTCGAACCGCACGACCTTCGGCCGGGGCTCGCGCTCCTACACGTGGACCCCGCGCGCCGGCGGCAGCTACTCCGTCAAGCTCGAGGCGATCGACTACCTGAACCACCACACGATCACGCGGGGCCAGATGCGGGTCCGGGGGCGCTAGCGCACGCGACTGTAAGTACGGTCCGGATCGGACGAGTGACTGGGCGTGGCTGACGGCGGACGTGGGGTGAGTCGATGCAGAAGCATCGGCGATCCCCACGGACGGCGTCAGGCGCGTCCAGGCGCCGTCCGGACGGGCCGTAATTGCGGGCGCGTGTGACCAACGCCGGTACGATGGCGCCCCTCATGGCGCCGCGCACGATCCTCTACACGGGCAAGGGCGGCGTGGGCAAGACGAGCGTGGCCGCGGCCACGGCTCGCCGCCTCGCTGCCGGCGGGCTGCGGACGATCGTGCTCTCGACCGATCCCGCGCACAGCCTGTCCGACTCGCTCGAGGCCGATCTCGGCTCCGGCCCGACGCAGTGCGGCGAGAACCTCTTCGGCCAGGAGGTGCAGGCGCAGGAGGAGATGGAGCGCAACTGGGACGCCGTGCAGGACTGGCTCGGCGAGCTGCTCGAGGAGCGCGGCGTGGACCGGATCTCCGCCGAGGAGCTGACGGTGCCGCCGGGGATGGATGAGCTCTTCTCGCTCCTTCAGATCAAGCGTCACCACGATGCCGAGGACTACGACGCGATCGTCGTGGACTGCGCGCCGACCGGCGAGACGCTGCGCCTCCTGTCGTTCCCGGACGTCGCGAGCTGGTGGCTCGAGAAGGTCTTCCCGTGGGAGAGGCGCATCGTCGCGGCGGCGCGCCCGCTGGCGCGAAGCCTCCTGGACGTGCCGCTCCCCGGCGAGGCGGTCTTCGACGACGTCCAGCGACTGGTCAAGAACCTGGTGGCGATGAACGGCATCCTGCGGGACCGGGCCGCGACGTCGATCCGCCTCGTGATGAACCCGGACCGCATGGTCATCCGCGAGGCGATGCGGACCTTCACCTACCTGAACCTCTACGGCTATCTGACTGATGCCGTGGTCGTGAACCGGGTCTTCCCGGCCGACGTCGAGGACGGCTACTTCGCGGCCTGGCGAGCGCTCCAGCAGGAGCAGATGGAGCTCGTGCGCTCGGCGTTCTCGCCGGTCCCGATCCTCGATGCGCCGTTCTTCGACCAGGAGGTCGTCGGCGCGGAGATGCTCGACCGCCTCGGCAACGTGCTGTTCGGGACCAGCGACGCCGGGGCGCTGCTCTACGAGGAGCTGTCGCAGGAGCTCGTGGCCGAGAACGGTCGCGCGACCCTTCGGCTGCCGATCCCGTTCGCCGAGAAGGCCGACATCGACCTCAAGAAGATCGGGCTCGAGATGGTCGTGCGGGTCGGCGGGCAGAAGCGAACTATCATGCTGCCGCCTGCGATGGCCGCCTACCGGCCGCGTTCGGCGCGATTCGAGGAAGGGGCACTCGAGGTCCTGTTCGAGAAGGGCGAAGATGGAGCAACCTCACAAGACACCACCTGAGGACATCCGTTGGGACGCGCCTCGCCGCCCCCCGCCGCGTGTGGACTGGGACCCGCTCGACCCACCGCCGAGGCCCCGTCGTGGCGGGCCCGACCTGGCGCCCCTCTTCCTGCTGCTGGACGGCCTCCGCCGCGCGCTGCCGCGTGACCTCCAGGAGCAGTTCACGGCACTCGTGCGTGAGCTGCTGCTCGCTCTGCGAGCGCTGATCGACTGGTACCTCGAGCGCCTCGACGGCCGTCGCCGCGACGTGCGCGTCGAGGACATACCGATCGACTAGCAGCAGTTCAGGCTGCGGCCTCGCCGCCGAGCTCGCGCTTCAGGTCGATCGCCCGAATCGCGTGCTCGTCCGGCAGCTTGTCGATCACCTCGCGGATGGCGCGATGCACCTCGTGCTCGTCGTGCCCGAAGTCGTCGAGCAGGGACCGCAGCGCCGTGTAGGTGATCTTGAGCTGTGCGGGAGTCAGCTCGACCCAGGTGACGGCCGGGTCGCCCCCGCCCTCGGGCAGCTTGTCGAGCGCGGCTCGGACCACCCGCTGAACATCGTGCTCGTCATGGCCGAAGTTGGCTCGCAGGGACCGCAGCGCGGTGCGCGTGACGGTCGTCTGGGTGGGGGTGAGATCGAGCCGGTAGGCGGTCTCGTCGGGGCCGATCAGCTCGAAGTCGTCTGTCATGAGGCGATGGTACATGTGGTGTGAGGACGCGGGGATAATCTTCGCCGCGTGGCCGAGACCGAGCGCAAGACCTGGATTCTCACCGGCTCGCTCGAGAACTTCCGCGCCACACGCGAGCACGGCTTCCGGATCGCTGGAATGAAGGAGAGGCGGCGCCGGCTCGCCGAGCAGGTGGAGCCCGGGGACCTGATCGTCTACTACGTGACGAAGGTGCAGGCGTTCGGGGCCATAGCCCGCGTCACCGGAGAGATGCGCGAGGACCGAACGAAGATCTGGCCCGGCAAGCCGGGCAACGCGGATGCCTATCCGTGGCGCTTCGAGACGGAGCCGGTGGTGGTGCTCGACGAGGGGGAGTTCGTGCCGGCCGAGGAGCTCGCCCCCGAGCTGGAGCACGTGCGCAAGTGGCCCGCCGAGCACTGGCGGCTCGCCTTTCAGGGTCAGCTTCGCACGGTGCCTGAGGCCGACGCGCGCCTGGTCGAGGATCGGATGCGCGCCGCGGCCGGCGTTGCGGCACACAGGTGAGGCACGAGCGCCACTACACCGTCGAGCAGGCGAACGCGGCGCTGCCCTGGGTGAGCGAGAGGATCGAGCGCCTGCGCGCGGCACGCGAGGGACTGGCGGACGAGGAGGCGCGGGAGATCCTCTCGGGCGCGGCGCCCTCCAACGGCGGCGGAGGCCCGGGACGCGTAGTAGGCGAGGCGTTCGTGGAGCTTCAGCGCGCGCTCGCGGAGCTGCAGGGGATGGACGTCGTGCTGCGCGACCTCGACCGCGGCCTGGTCGACTTTCCCTCCCTGCGGGACGACGAGGAGGTCTATCTGTGCTGGGAAGAGGGCGAGGACGAGATCGGCTTCTGGCACGAGCCGGAGACGGGGTTTGGCGGACGCCGGCCCCTCTGATCGGCCCCCACCCGCGACCGGGTCCTCGTGGCGCCGGCTCAACGCGGAGCAGCGCGCGGCTGCCGCCGGCGCGGTCGTCCTGATCGTCAGCTCGATCGGGCCGTTCTCGTTCGTGGAGGCGGCGATCGTGCTGGTCGGTCTCGGCGTCCTGTACCTGCTCAAGAAGCGTGCCGACGGCGAGCCCTTCCACCTGCCGTTCGGGGACGGGACGATCGTGGCAGCGGCTGGCTTGTGGGCCGGCTTCCTGATCCTCGTGCGTATCTTCGATAGGCCGCTCGGCCAGGGTCTGCTGGCGCTGGTGGGCGCCGCAATCGTGGCGCTGGCCGGGTTGCGGGAGCGGGCGAAGCGGCCGCCGGACGATCTACCGACGGAGCGGCTGCCGAATTCGAGTCGTCAGTCGTCAGTCGTCAGTCGTCAGTACCCTGACCCTGACGACTGACGACCGAAGACTGACGACTCAGTCCTCAAAAAACGCATATCCATAGCTGCCGCGCTTGTAGGCGAGCTTCGCAATAGCAACCATCCGCTCGTCGTCGTTCTGCTCGACCTGGTTGAAGTTCGCCTCGACCCGGCCGGCGGCGCGGGTGCAGAAGGTCTGTGCGATGTAGCGCTCCTGGCCCGATGGCTCGACGCCGTGATCGTCGAAGATCGACGTGACGCGAGACAGCACGGCTATCTGCGCGTAGATGTCGGCGACCGCGTCCGCCAGGCGCTTCTGCATGAACTGGCGCTCGATGATGCCGCCGCGGTGCTCGCGCAGCAGGGACTCGGATACCTCGCGCAGTCGCTTGACCTGCCCGGTCAGCGGGTCTGCGAGGTCCTTCAGCTCATCATGCGCCATCGTGACACGGTCCGGGCGCACCTCCCGCTGGATCCGGCCGCCCACGTACTCGGCCAGCACGCCGAGCGATCCGATCGGATCGCCGAAGTTCACCTCGCCGACACCCTTCAGCTCCTCGCCGAGCGGCTTCATGCCTGAGAGCGCCACGAACGCCCGCATCACGTCGTTGGCGCCCTCGAAGATCGGGAAGATGCGGATGTCGCGCAGGACCTTCTCGTACGGCTGGTCGCGCATGTAGCCCGCGCCGCCCTTGAGCTGGAGCGCGCGGTTGGCCTGGTACCAGAGGAACTCGGTGCCCGACACCTTGCAGATCGCCGACTCGAGCGAGTAGTCGGGGACGCCGGCGTCCACGAGCCCTGTCGTCAGGTAGGCCATCGACTCGAGCCCGAACAGGTACGAGACCATCCAGCCGACCTTGTCCTGAACGAGCTCGAAGTCGGCGAGCGCGCGGTCGAACTGGCGGCGCTCCTTGACGTGCTCGATGGTCTGGTCGATCAGCCACTTCGCCGCTCCCACCGAACCGGTGCCGAGCGACATGCGCCCGTTGTTGAGGATGTGCATCGCGATCTTGAAGCCCTCGCCGGGCTCGCCGAGCACGTTCTCGGGCGGGACGCGGATGTCGTTGTAGTAGAGGTGGCGCAGGTCGTTGCCGCGCAGGCCCATCGTGTCGTAGCGGTGGCCCACCTCGAGGCCGGGCATGCCCTTCTCCAGGATGAACGCGGTGTGGCGGTCCTTGCCGTCGATCTCGGTGCGCGCGAACGTCACGAGCACGGAGCCCTTGTCGCCGTTGCCGATGTAACGCTTCTCGCCGTTCAGCTTCCAGGACCCGTCCGGCTGGAGCGTGGCACGCGAGCGGAGGTTGTAGGCATCGGAGCCGGCCTCGGGCTCCGTGAGCGCGAAGGCCGCCAGCTTGCGGCCGGAAGCGAGATCGGGAAGGAAGCGCTCCTTCTGCTCGTCGCTTCCGAACAGGACGATGCCCTTCATGCCGATCGACTGGTGCACGCCCATGACGACGGACAGCGTTCCGTCGATCTGCCCGAAGACCTCGCTCACGCGGCAGTAGCCGGTCTGGCTCAGCCCCTGACCGCCGTACTCCGGGGGCACGTACAGCCCGCACAGCCCGCGCTCGCCGAGCCCCTTCACGACCTTGTCGCCGAGCCAGCCCTGCTCCTCGATCCGGCGCGGGTCGATCGACTCGGCGGCGAACTCGCGCAGCGAGGCGATCAGGTCTCGGATGTGGCGCTGCTCGTCGTCGTCCGGCTTCGGGAACGGGAAGACGAGGTCCTCGTGGATCTCGCCGAGGAACAGCGACTTTGCGAACGACGAAACCCCCTGCAGCGGCTCGGTGCTCTGCGTCGTGGTGGCGGCCTCCATCACGCCGCCTCCGCCGGAGCCGGGTCACCCACGTGGCGGGCGACTGCCTCCACCGGCCGCGGCGGGTGCCCGATGTACTCGGCGGTCGGGCGAATCAGGCGTCCCTCGCGCTTCTGCTCGAGGATGTGGGCCGACCAGCCGGCGACGCGCGCCGAGGTGAACATCGGCGTGAAGAGGTCGGGCGGCACGTCGGCGTAGTCGAGCACCACGGCCGACCAGAACTCGACGTTCGTGGCGAGCACGCGGTCGGGCTTGCGCGCCTTGAGCTCTGCGAGCGCCGCCTGCTCGAGGGCCTCGGCGACCTCCAGCCGCGGGGCGCCGACCTCGCGCGCGGTCCGGCGCAGCACCCGCGCGCGCGGGTCTTCCGCTCGGTAGACGCGGTGGCCGAAGCCCATCAGCCGGTCGCCTCGGTCGAGCGCGTCCTTGACCCAGCGGTCGGCGTCGCCGGTCCGGTCCACCTCGTCGAGCATCTGGAGCACGCGGGACGGCGCGCCGCCGTGGAGGGGACCGGACAGGGCACCAACCGCGGCCGACAGCGCCGCGGCCACGTCGGCTCCGGTCGAGGCGACGACGCGGGCCGTGAAGGTCGAGGCGTTCATGCCGTGCTCGGCGGCCGAGATCCAGTAGGCGTCGATCGCCTTCACGTGCTTGGGGTCCGCTTCACCCCGCCAGCGGATGAGGAACCGCTCCGGGATCGACGTGGCCTTGTCGATTTCCGCCTGTGGCACGGGCGGCTGGCCGTCACCTCGAGCCGACTGGGCGACGAAGGAGAGCGTCATCACGGACGCGCCCGCGAGGTTCTCGCGCGCCTCCTCGTCGGAGATGTCGAGGAGCTGCTTCATGCCCCACGCCGGCGCGAGCTGAGCCAGCGCGGACTGGACGTCCACACGCGTGTCCCGGGTGCGCAGGGGCAGCGGGAGGGGCCCGGCCGGCGGCATGCCCGGCTCGTACGCGTCGTCCACCAGCAGGCCCCAGACCTGCTCGAACGGGATCGTGCCGACGAGGTCCTCGATGTCGACGCCGCGGTAGCGAAGGGCGCTGCCCTCCTTGTCGGGCTCGGCGATCTTTGTCGCGAAGGCGACCACGCCCTCGAGCCCCGATTGAACCTCCGCCATACCGCCTCCTTCTCGCCTGGGACCGGCCCGGCGAACGATATTGAAGGGTCGCCGTCTACTTCGTCCCGCGAACGCGCGGCCGTAGCGTCGCTCGCAGGCCCTGCGTGTCCGAGACGCCCACGGTGAACCGCAGGTCGCGCGATCGCTTCCGGGCCATCGTTCGCCGGAGGGACCGCGATGCCACGAGCGCCCCCTTGGCCGCCACGAGCTTGATGACCGGCGCCCTGGCCCTCAGCACGAGCTTGCGCCTGCCCCGGAGCGAGCCGAGCCGGCGCGCGCGGCGCCGGTCGAAGGCGAGGCCGCGCGGGAGCGTCAGCTCCGCTCCGGTGAGCGTCTCGCCCGGAAAGCCGGCGATGCGGGCGAACAGCCGGGGGGCGCGGCCCGCCAGCCCGCGCAGCTTCAGCGACGCGCGCGGACGGCAGCCCTCGGGCGCGGCCAGGACATCCTGCGTGAGGGTCTGGCCGCTGTGGCCCCTGAAGGTCGCCTCCAAGCGCGTGGGCGTGACGCAGAGGTCGGCCGACCCCAGCAGCATGCCGCCCTTTCCACCGTTGAAGCGCAGCTCGAAGCGCGACACCGGGACGTCGGGCAGGCCGCCGAAGGTGCTGACGATCCGGCCGTCCGAGGCAAAGCCGACGTTCGCGCGCAGCGTCAGTGACAGGCCGCCGCTCAGGATGGCACCGAGGCCGGGCAGCGGGTCGGTCGGTCCCTTGACCGACACGACGATCCCCTGAAGCGGCTCGTCGAGCAGCGGCGTCTCCGCGCGAGCCGTCCCGACCTGGGATGCCGGGGGGCAGTCCCGCAACGCGAGCTGGTCGGGCGTGCAGAACGTCGTGAGCCCGGCGCCGTTCACGTCGAGGTGGTCGGGCAGCGTGACGGCCACCTCGGACAGCCCCGCCTGCCCGCCCGGCTGCACGACGACGGTCTCCAGGGGCACGAGGCTGCCGCGGCCAGTCAGCCCGGGTGCGCCGACCTTCGCCGAGAGCGACGGGGAGAACGGCTGAGCGGCGCACGACGTCGGCGTGTAGGCCGACTGCGCCGCCGCGGTCTGCCCGCCGCCGTAGGGCGTGGCTGTCACGCGGGTGACGGCCTCGGAGCAGGACGTCGGGTTGCGCATGAAGGAAGCGCCCGAGCGAGCGGCCCCGGCGAGCGTGAAGTCGATCCGCCGGATCGTGATCGGCATGCCAGCGGCGCTGTTCGGCAGGTCGCGCAACATGGAGGTCAGACCGCTGTCCTCGGGCCGCACTGTGATGGGCGACTCGAGCCGGATCGTCGAGCCGAGGGCCACCTGGCGGATGCCGAGCCGTGCCGGCTCGCCCGGTTCGGGGTCGATGTTGTAGACGTCGCCGCTGGCGGTGATCGGCACGATCGCGTCGGCCTGCGTCGACGCGCTCCCGACGATGGTGGACGAGGGGCACGAATCGGACTGGAACTGGGCCCGCGTGCAGCGACCGCCGGTGGCGTGCGGATCGCCGATGAGGCCCGGTGGCAGGTCGAGCCGCACGTCCTTCACGTCGAACGACGGATCGGCGAAGTGGATCGAGAACGCAACGTCCGGATGCGCGCCGGCCAGGGTGGTGGAGGGCTCGACCGAGAAGTCGTCGATGGCGAAGTCGGCGCGGGCGCTCGCAGGGGCGAGCAGCGCGGCGAGCGCCAGGCAGAGGGCGAGTCGGGCGGCCATTGGGGGCCCGCCATGGTAACCGCCAGTCAGCGGCTGATCTGCAGCACTATCGGCAAGATGATCGTCGCCGCCGCGATCATCAGGATGCCGCTCGCGATGATCGTCTTCGACTGGACGAGATGGCCGAACGCGCCGACCACGAAGCCGACCAACAGGAGCAGCACGTAGGGCTCGGGGTCGGTGCGGACGTCCGGACTCGGAAGGTCCGGCAGCGCCCCGAGCACTTCGGCCAGCATCGCGAAAAGTATCCTTGAGCCGGTGGATGACCGGCTCCAGTCGCTGGAGGCCGTCCGGGAGCGCTTGGCCCAGGTGGGGTATCTCGCGGACGAGCCCGCGGCGCTCGTCTCGTTCCTCGCGGTGAAGCTCGGCAAGCCGGTGCTCGTGGAGGGCCCAGCTGGGGTCGGCAAGACGGAGCTCGCCAAGGCTATGGCGCGCGCGACCGAGCGCAAGCTGATCCGCCTCCAGTGCTACGAGGGCCTCGACGAGGCCAAGGCCCTCTACGAGTGGAACTACCGCAAGCAGCTGCTGCGGATCCAGACAGAGGCCACCGATGCCGGCTGGGAGCGCGTGCAGGACGACATCTTCGGCGAGGAGTTCCTGCTCTCGAGGCCGCTGCTCGAGGCGATCGCCGACTCGGACCCCGTGGTGCTCCTGATCGACGAGATCGACACGACGGACCAGGAGTTCGAGGCGCTGCTCCTCGAGGTGCTCTCCGACTTCCAGATCTCGATCCCCGAGCTCGGCGTGGTGGAGGCCCGGAGCAGGCCGCTGGTGGTGCTGACGTCGAACAACACGCGCGAGCTGACCGAGGCGCTCAAGCGGCGCTGCCTCTACCTCTGGCTCGACTACCCCGACGTCGAGCGGGAGCTCGAAATCGTGCGCCTGCACGCGCCCGAGCTGCCGGAGACGCTGGCGCGGCGCCTCGTGGAGGTGGTCCACATGGTCCGCGGCCTCGACCTCAAGAAGCCGCCCTCCATCGCGGAGTCGATCGACTGGGCGCGGGCGCTGCTGCTGCTCGGAGCGGAGGAGATCGACCAGTCGGTCCTCGAGCGGACCATGAGCATCATCCTCAAGCACCGCACGGACCTCGACGTGGTGGCCGAGCGGGTCGGAGTCAAGCTCACCGATGGCCTCCTCGCGCGACAGCAAAAGCAAGCCGGCTAGAGGGCTCTACGGCGGCCTGCCCAAGCAGGGGCCGCCGGGCTTCGCCCCGCGCATCCTCGAGTTCGCCGACGAGCTGCGGAACGAGGGCATGCACGTCGGGACGTCCGAGCTGCTCGACGCCTTCGCGGCGCTCTCGCACGTGAGCTGGACCGAGCGCGAGGACTTCCGCGAGGCGATGGCGACGACGCTCGCGAAGTCGCAGGAGGACCGGCGGCTGTTCGAGCTCGTCTTCGACCGCTTCTTCTTCCGCGCCGTCGAGCGCGAAGCCGTGGAGCACGGCCTGCGCGAGGAGCGGTTCGAGGGCGGCGACAGGCTCGACCTCGAAGACCTTCGCGCCCAGGTCCAGTCGGCGATCCGTCGGGGCTCGGACGGGGAGATGCAAGACCTGGCGCGGCTCGCGATCGCCGCCTTCGGGCGTCAGGGCGAGGGGTCGGGCGTGATCGGCGTCGACGTTCAGCGCATACGCCGGACGCTGGGCCTGAAGGGGGAAACCGCCCGCGATCCCGCTTCGCTGCCGGACCCCGACAGCGTTCCCCAGGAAGGGCTGCGCCGCTTCGAGCGCCATCTCCGTCGCGAGCTCGAGCGCGCCCTGATCGAGCGGACGCAGTCGCTGCCGCCGGCACGGCCGCTCCAGGACTACGACCGGGCGCTGCCGAGCAACCCGCTCCAGGACCTCGCGGCGGTGCACCGCGTGGTCGCCCAGCTCAAGCGGCGCCTGGCCACCCAAGGGCGCGAGCAGCGGGGCCGCAGCCGGTCCGCCGTCGTCGACGTGCGCCGCACCATGCGCACGTCGCTCGAGACGGGCGGCGTGCCGCTCCGCCTCAAGTACCGGCCCAAGCGCCCTCGCAGGCCCGAGCTGTACGTGCTCTGTGACGTCTCCACGAGCGTCACGAGCGCCAGCGTCTTCTTCCTCTCCGTGCTGCACGCGCTGCACGACTCGTTCCGCAAGCTGCGCTCGTTCGTCTTCGTCGAGCGGATCTCGGAGGTGACGGAGGTCTTCGAGCACGAGCGCAACTTCGCCGCGGTCTCGCGCGCCATCGCCACAGACGCCGGGGTCGCCGACGTCTCGGGCTACACCGACTACGGCCGCGTCTGGCTCGAGTTCCTCGAACAGGTGATCGACGACCTCGATCCCCGCTCGACCGTGATCGTGCTGGGCGACGCGCGCACGAACGGCCGCGAGCCGCACGCCAAGGCGCTGGGCGCGATCTCGGAGCGCGCCGGCCGCACTTTCTGGATGAATCCCGAGCCAAAGCTCTACTGGAACTACGGGGACTCGGTCATGCGCGCGTACGAGCCCTACTGCGACGGGGTGTTCGAGTGCTGGACCACCAGGCAGCTGGAGGTCTTCGTGAACGCGCTCGCGGACCCGCGCAGCATGCGCGCGGCGTAGCCAGCGGTAGACTCCGGGGCCGTAGTCACCAGGGGGGCTCGCGGGACAGGCGGGCTGAGATAGCGCCCTCGGGACACCCCGCCCGGCGCTGACCCTTCGAACCTGTGGGGTAATGCCCGCGGAGGGAGCGATGCAGACCAGCGCCGAGGCTCCCGCGACGGAGCCTCTTTCTTTCGAGCAGTCGGGAGTCCTGGTTGACGGCGTGAGCCGCCGCTATCCGAACACGCGCCGCCGCCCGGCGGTGCAGGCGCTCGAGCGCGTCCACCTCGAGGCCCGTCCGGGTGAGGTGCTGGCGGTCGTGGGGCCCTCCGGCTGCGGCAAGTCCACCCTGCTCGAGATCGTCGCGGGCCTCCAGCAGCCGGACGAGGGCAGCGTCAGGGCGGGCTCGTGCGCGTACATGCCCCAGCGCGACCTGCTGCTGCCCTGGCGCGACGCGCTCGGCAACGCGGCTCTTGCGCTCGAATGCCGCGGCGAGCGCCGGCGCGACGCCCGGCGGGCGGCGGCGCCGCTGTTCGAGCGCTTCGGATTGGCCGAGTTCGAGCGCTCGCTGCCCGCCGAGCTGTCGGGCGGGATGCGCCAGCGCGTGGCGTTCCTGCGGACGCTGCTCGCCGGCCGGCCGGTGCTCCTGCTCGACGAGCCCTTCGCGTCGCTCGACTCGATCACGCGCGGGAACATGCAGGAGTGGCTCGCCGGCGCGCTCCGCGCGGAGCCGCGCACGGTGCTGCTCGTGACCCACGACGTGGAGGAGGCCCTCTACCTGGCAGACAGCGTCGCCGTGCTCTCGGCGCGGCCCGGACGGGTGGTCGCGCAGATGGACGTGGACCTGGCGCGCGAGCGGCCGCGCCGCGAGATCGTGACGGATCCCGCGTTCGCCTCGCTCCGGGAGCGCGCGCTGGAGGCCCTCGAGTGCTGAGACGCTACGCCCCGGCCCTGCTGCTGCTCGCGCTCGCCGTCGGCGTCTGGCAGGCGGTCGCGTCGCTGCCTTCCGTCGACGACCTCACGCTCGCCTCCCCGCTCGAGGTCGCGCGGGCGATTCGCGACGACCGTTCGCTGCTCTGGGACAACGCGTGGGTGACGCTCGAGGAGGTGCTGCTCGGGCTCGCGATCGCCGTCGCGGCCGGCGCCGGAGGGGCGGTGGCGATGCATCTGTGGCGTCCCCTGCGGGAGGCGGCATACCCGCTGCTCGTCGCGTCACAGGCGATCCCGATCGTCGTGCTCGCGCCGCTGTTCGTGCTCGCATTCGATTACGGCATCGGTCCCAAGCTCGCCATCGTCGCGCTGATCTGCTTCTTCCCGATCACCGTCAACATGCTGGACGGACTGCGCTCGGTCGACCCGGAGCTCGTGAAGCTCATGCGCAGCCTCGGCTCGTCGCGGCTCGGTACGCTCGTGCGCGTCGAGCTGCCGTCGTCGCTCCCGTTCTTCTTCAGCGGGCTGCGGGTGGCGGCGAGCGTCTCGGTCATCGGCGCCGTCTTCGGCGAGTGGGCGGGCGCGGACGAGGGCCTCGGCCGGCTCGTTCTGCTCGGCAACAACCAACTGCAGACGCCCCGCGTCTACGCGGGCGTGGTGATCCTGACGCTGATGGCGGTGGCGCTCTTCGCGCTCGTCACGCTCGCGGAGCGCGCCGCGGTCCCCTGGAACCGACCCGAAAGGAAGGCATGACCCGACCGCTCGCCGCCTGCCTCGCCATCGGAGCGCTCCTGATCGCCTCAGGGTGCGGCGAGAAGGAGGAGACGCTCCGCCCCGCCAAGACCGACAGCCTGGAGCTGCTGCTCGACTTCTTCCCGAACGCGGACCACGCGCCCATCTACGCCGCAGAGGCGAACGGGCACTTCGAGGACGTCGGGCTGGACGTCGCGATCCGCCAGCCGTCCGATCCGGCGGCGCCGATCAAGCAGGTGGCGGCCGGCCGCGTCGATCTGGCGGTCTCGTATGAGCCGGAGGTCCTCCGGGCACGCGACCAGGGGCTGAGGGTCGTGTCGGTCGGCGCGCTCGTCCAGGGCCCGCTCAC
>JBKPHS010000144.1:0-2567 GCA_046729975.1 Actinomycetota bacterium | reverse complement strand
GCGACGCCGCTCGACTGGGACGAGCTTGCCGAAGCGAGCGCGCGCCCCGACCGCTGGAAGCTCCAGACGCTCCCACGCCGTCTCGAGCGAGAAGCCGATCCCTGGCGCGAGATGGCGTCGGCCACGCGGCCGCTGGGTCCGGCGCAGCGACTGCTCGACGAGCTGCGGCGGGCCGAGTGATGGCGGCAACGGACCGGCTTGGCGAGTATCGCCGGAAGCGGGATCTCAGGCGCACGCCCGAGCCTTCCGGCGGGCGGCGGCGTGGCCGGCGAAGGGAGCCCATCTTCGTCATTCAGAAACACGACGCGAGCAGGCTGCACTACGACTTCCGTCTCGAGGTCGACGGTGTGCTCAAGTCCTGGGCGGTGCCGAAGGGCCCCTCGACCGACCCGCGCGAGAAGCGGCTGGCGGTGCCGACGGAGGACCACCCGCTCGACTACGCGGACTTCGAGGGCGTCATCCCGGAGGGCCAGTACGGAGCGGGCACCGTGATCGTCTGGGACACGGGGCCCTACGAGAACCTGACCGAGAAGCGCGGCGAGCGCGTACCGATCGAGCGTGCGCTCGAGGACGGGCACGCGGTGGTGCGGCTGCACGGCCGCAAGCTGAAGGGCGCCTACGCCCTCACGCGCATCGGCAAGGGCAAGGACGAGCGCTGGGTGCTCGTCAAGGTCGATGACGAGGATGCCGACCGAAGGCGCAACCCCGTAAGCACCGAGCCCCAGTCGGCGATCAGCGGGAGGACGATCGAAGAGGTAGCGGCGGCCGGCTAGCCCATCGGCTCCATCGGCATCGCCGCCTCGGGATCGGGCAGCCCGGGCACCGACCCTGGCGCCACCAGGAGCGCAACGCCTAGCAGGAGGAGGACGACCGTCACCGTCGCCTGCGCGGGGATTCGCAAGGGCGAGAGCCTTTCGAGGGCGATCAGAGTCGCGACGAGAGCCATCCAGCCGACGCTCATCACGCCGACCGCGAACAGCGAGGCCATCAGCGCCCAGCAGCAGCCGACGCACCACGCCCCGTGCATGGTTCCCATCCAGAGCGCTCCGCGTCGGCCGGTGCGCCAGTGCTGCATGAGGAAGCCGACCGGCGCCCGGCAGCGGGTGAGGCAGGCGTCCTTCAACGGGGTGAGCTGGTACGCGGCCGCCGCGAGGATGACGCCGCCGGCGACGTAGGGACCGGCGCGGTCCCACGCGAGCGCGTCGATCGACAGCGCCCGGCCGGCGGCCAGCAGCCCGTACGCGAACAGCCCTGCCGCAGCCCAGGTCACGAGGTAGCCACCGACGAAGAAGGCCGTGGCTTCCCTCGGCGGGCCGCCGGCGCGCGCGCGGTGGGCCTCCCGCAAGTGGTCGTAAGTGACGACCATGGGCACGATCGCCGGGAACATCATCGCCGCCATCATCACGACCCAGATGCTCGTGTAGAAACCCAGCCCGCCGAGATCGCCGCCCGGCATCGCGTCCATCCCTGCCATGCGGCGGTCGGTCAGCAGCCAGGCCGCGGCGGCAAGCGCGATCAGGGCTCCGACCAGCAGCAGCCGCGCTCGGTCGAGGGCGCGGAGCCCGGCCGGATGCGTCAGAGCTGTCATGGCAGCGGCGGAGTCAAGCTTCGCTGTACTCCCCGAACTCCTCCCGCAGCACGCCGCAGACCTCGCCGATCGTGGCGTGCTCCTTGAGCGCGGCCCGGATCGGGTGGAGCAGGTTGCCGTCGCCCTTCGCGACCTCGCGCAGCTCCTCGAGCCGGGCGCGGACCGCATCCTGGTCGCGATCCTCCTTGAACCTCTTGAGGCGCTCGACCTGCTCGGTCTCGGACTGCGGGTCAACGCGCAGGATCTCGACGTCCTCGATGTCCTCGGTCACGTACTCGTTGACGCCGACCACGATGTCCTGCTTCTGCTTGTAGCGCTGGTCATAGCCCCAGGCCGACTCCTCGACCTCGCCACGGATGAACTGGATCGCCTGGACCGAGCCGCCGAGCTCCTCGACCTTGTCGATCAGCTCCTGCGCCCGCTCCTCGATCTCGTCGGTCAGGGCCTCGACGAAGTAGGACCCGGCGAAGGGATCGACGGTGTCGGCCGCGCCGGACTCGTGGGCGAGGATCTGCTGGGTGCGCAGCGCGATGCGCGCGGCGCGCTCGGTGGGTAGCGCGAGCGCCTCGTCGAAGCCGTTCGTGTGGAGCGACTGCGTGCCGCCGCACACGGCTGCGAAGCCCTGGAGCGCGACTCGGACGATGTTGTTCTCCGGCTGCTGTGCAGCGAGCGTGACGCCCCCGGTCTGCGTGTGGAAGCGGATCGCCTGCGACTTCGGGTTCTGGGAGTCGAAGCGCTCGCGCATGATGCGCGCCCACATCCGCCGCGCGGCGCGGAACTTGGCCACCTCCTGGAAGACGTTGTTGTGGCCGTTGAAGAAGAAGGCGAGCCGTGGGCCGAACTCGTCGACGTCGAGCCCGGCGTCGATCGCGGCCTGGACGTAGGCGATCGCGTTGGCGAGGGTGAAGCCGACCTCCTGCACGGCCGAGCAGCCCTTCTCGCGCATGTGGTAGCCGGAGATCGAGATCGTGTTCCACTT
>JBKPHS010000143.1:0-9804 GCA_046729975.1 Actinomycetota bacterium | reverse complement strand
AGCCGCGGCCGGGGGTGCCACGGCGGGCGGCGCGGTGGCGGCGGGAGTCGGCACCGTCGTCTCCAAGGCCGCGGCGGGCTTGGTGGCCGCGGCGATCGTCCCGGCCGGCGCCGTCGAGGTCAAGGAGGTCACGCGTAAGTCCTCTCTCGCCGGCCAGGCCCCGGTGACGCAGGTCGTGGCCGCCCCGCCGCGAGCCGTCGTACCCGCGCCGCCTCAGCCGGCGATCGCGGAGCCGGTGGTCGAGCGCGCCGACGACGAAGCGAAGAAGAGCGACGAGCAGCCCACGCCGGCCGCCGAGGAGGCTCCGGCGACCCCGACGGCGCCGGTCGATCCCCAGGCGCAGCCCCAGACCGCGCCCGTGCCGCCTGTGCCCGTGGACGAGGACGGCTCGACGGTGACGCTACCGCCGCACGGCGGCTCGCCACAGCCCGCGGAACCGGAGCCGGTCGCGCCCGAGCCGCAGCCGCAGTCGCAGCCGCAGGAGCCCCAACCGGCCGGCGACGAGCCTGTCTCCGACGCCGAGCAGCCTCCGCCCTCGGAGCCCCAGCCCGACTCCGTTCTGCCGCCCGGCTAGTGGCGGCCGCGCCCGAGGCGACGGTCGAGGACTTCCAGCGGATCGACATGCGCGTCGGTCGCGTGGTCGCGGTCGAGGACTTCCCCGAGGCTCGCAACCCTGCCTGGAAGCTGACGATCGACTTCGGCGCGGAGATCGGCGTGAAGCGATCGTCCGCGCAGATCCCCCACTACACGCGCGAGGAGCTGGACGGGAGGCTGGTCATAGGCATCGTGAACTTCCCGCCGCGGCGGATCGCCGGCTTCTCCTCCGAGGCGCTGGTGCTGGGCGCGCTCGACAACGAGAAGGACGTCGCGCTGCTGCGACCCGACCGGGACTGCCGGGTCGGCGATCGCATCGCGTAGGGCTAAGCAACCGGCGCCAGGCCGATGACCTTCAGGCGCCGTTCGAGCGCCTTCATCGCGAACTCTCGCGTCTCCTCGAGCGTGTAGCCGAAGAGCTCCACGCCCTCCTCGTACCAGGGCGGTGTGAGCACGCCGTCCGCGACGGGGGCCGCCTCCCCTAGCGTGCGCATGATCGCCTCGCGGTAGCGGTCGTCCTCCTGCGCCATCTCACGCAGGAAGCGCGCGCCGAAGGCGACGTGGCGGTGCTCGTCGCGGGCGATCTTGTTGAAGCCCTCGACGAAGCCCGGGAGCGTGCCCTGCTGCTCGTTGTACTCCATGATGAAGTGCTGCCCGGTGAGCGCGAGCATGCCCTCGATGATCATGTGGTAGAGCGTGATCGCCTCGACGAGCGCCTCGAGGTCCCCGGGCTCGGTGGCCAGCCGGTCGACGCGCGACTTGAGCATCTCGTCGAACAGCGTGTTGAAGTTCGGGTTGAGGTGGGCGCTCGTCTCATCGAGCCTGTCCGCGAGGTTGTCGGACTCGAGCACCCCGACTTCGTTGTAGAAGCGGTCGAAGAAGCGCACGTGCCGCGCCTCGTCGGCGATCTGAGTTGATAGGAAGATCCGCATCTCCTCGGTCGGCGCGGCGCGCATCATCGGTCCGAGCTCCTCGGTCACGCGCTGCTCGCCGATGAAGAACGAGGACAGGCCATACATGCGCTGGAAGCGCTCCTCCGCCGGGATTCGCTCGTGCCAGTCGATGCGGTCCTGCGTGAAGTCGATGTCCTGAGTCCGCCACTGCTGGCGCTCCCAGAGGTTGTACAGCTCCTGGTAGCTCAGGAGCTTGACCTCACCGCGATCGGCGGAATCCATCACGGCGGGGTCGCTCGTGGCCTGGAAGTCCTCGCGGTCGGTGCGGGCGGTGATCGCGCTGTCGCTCATCTGAGGCAATCCTCCGGAGGGTGGTGGCGATGACGTCGGGGTAGCGTACCCGAGGTTGGCTGGCCGGCCAACCGGCTACGGGCCGGGCTCGGCCGAGGCCTCGATACGGATCGTCTGGCCGCTCGGCTCGACCTTGCCGAGGTAGCGCTTGCCGGGGCGTAGCCCGTCGAGGTTGATGAGACCTCTGCCTCCCGGCGGCACGTTCACCGACTTGCCTCCGACCCGGACCTTGTAGAGGCTGCGCTCGTACGAGACCACGGTCACCTGGACCGCGATGAAGGGCGCCACCCTCACCTTCGTCGGCGTGACCCTGCCGCGGCGCGCCGTGAAGCGGGCCTCCGAGCGTGCCGGCTCCTCGTCACCGGCGCCGCCCTCCTCCTTCTCGGGCGAGTCCTCGGGCGTGGTGCGCTCCTGCTCCCGCTCCCGCTCGGCATCCGTCCGCTCTCGCTCGTCGGTCCGTGGAGCGCGGTCCCCCTCGGTCGTGCCGGTCTCGGTCGTGCCGGTCGCCGTCGGCGAGGCCGCCTCCGTCGTCTGGTCGTCGTCGTCCCCGCCGCAGCCGGCAGCCGCGAGCGCGGCGGCGGCCAGCACGGCGCACGCCAGAGACCTAGACAGAGTGTGACTCCCCGGGCTGGAGGATCGTGACGCTCGACGAGGTCGTCTCCTCCACATCGGACTTGAACGCCTGGTCGTCGGTCTGGATCGGCGGGAAGGTGTTGTAGTGGCACGGGATCACAGTACGGGCGCCGACGAGGTCCGCGGCGCGCGCGGCATCGTGCCGGTCCATCGTGTAGTGGCCGCCGATGCACATCAGCGCCACGTCCAGCTGGTCGCGCTCCTTGACGAGCTGCAGGTCCGAGAACAGCGCGGTGTCACCGAGGTGATAGACGGTCCTTCCCCCGAGGCCGATCACGAGCCCGGCCGGGATGTTGACGGTGCCGCCCGGGGTCGTGGAGGTGTGCCAGGCGGGCACCAGCCGGACCCAGCCGCCGTCGAACTCCACGGTGCCGCCGATGTTCGGGTCGGCGACGTTCTCGACGCCGTGATCCTGCTGGAGCTCGTTTGCGATCTCCACTATCGCCACGCATTGCGCGCCCGTGCGCTTCGCGATGTCCACGACGTCCCCCCAGTGGTCCGCGTGCCCGTGCGTCAGGAAGATGTGGGTCGGCTCGACGTCGCCGGCCTCGACGGCGGCCGTCGGATTGCCCGTCAGGAACGGGTCGATGAGTACGCGCGTATCGCCGTCGGTCAGCTCGAAGCAGGCATGGCCCAGGAAGCGGATGTCCATCGGTCAGTCTCCCTCCGTCGTGTCGTGGTCGGTGCCCTCGAGCTCGCGTGAGAGCTCCCAGCCGACCGCGACTCCGATGAGCATCCCCATGCGCGTCTCGTCGGCCAGCAGCGTGCGGACGGCCGTCAGGCGCTCGTCCTCGTCGGGTGTGGTTGCCGCCCTGAGCACCTGCGACTCGTGGGCCTCGTCGAACCAGCCGCCCTCGTCGAGCGCGGCTGCGAGGATCCGCTGGAGCTGCGGTGCTATCGCGGCCACCCGGCTCTCGGCCCGGCGGAAGCGGTCCGGCTCCGTTAGTGCCTCCAGTGCGGCGTCGAGCTCGGCGTCAGTGAAATGGCGCGCGGGCACTGCGCGGATAATAGGTCGGTGGCGACGGTCAGGCTCACCGAGCTCTCGCACGGGGCGGGGTGCGCGTGCAAGCTGCCCCCGGCCGCGATCGAGTCGATCCTGGGCACACTTCCGCGCTCGGATGACCCCAACGTGCTCGTCGGCGCGGACACGGCCGATGACGCCGCCGTGTACCGGGTCTCCGACGACCTGGCGCTCGTGTCTACGGCGGACTTCTTCACCCCGATCGTCGACGACCCGTACGACTTCGGGCGCATCGCTGCGACGAACGCGCTCTCCGACGTCTACGCCATGGGTGGCCGGCCTGTCATGGCGCTCAACCTCGTCGCGTACTCGCTCGAGTCCCTGGGCGAGGAGATGCTGCGCGAGATCATGCGCGGCGGGGCGGATGCGGCGGAAGGAGCCGCCGTCGCGGTCGTCGGCGGTCACTCGATCGACGACGCAGAGCCGAAGTACGGCATGGCGGTGACAGGGACCGTGCATCCGGATCGCGTCGTCCGCAACTCGACGGCGCGCGCCGGGGACGACCTCCACCTGACGAAGCCGGTGGGCGGCGGCGTGGTCTCGACGGCGACCAAGCGCGGGTTTGCGGTCGACGGTCTGGTGGACGAGGCGGTGCGTGTGATGACCACCCTCAACGAGGACGCCTCGGCTCAGGCGCTCGAGTCGGACCTGAGCGCGATGACCGACGTGACGGGCTTCGGCCTGCTCGGGCACCTGCGCGAGCTGTCGATGGCGAGTGGCCTCTCCGCCGAGGTTGAGGCATCGGCCGTGCCGGCCATCGACGGCGTGCTCGAACTGCTTCGCTCCGGCGAGCCGCCGATCGCGGGCGGCACGCGGCGCAACCGCGACTGGATCGAGTCCTCGGTGGAGTGGTCGCCGGAAGTGCCGGAGGAGCTGCGCTGGCTGCTCTGCGACGCGATGACCTCGGGCGGGCTGCTCGTGGCGGCCCGTCCCGGCTCGGGAGCGCCGGGGGTGCATGTCGGCAGGCTTCGCGACGGCGAGCCGGGCCGGCTGAGCGTCAGCGCCTGAAGGTTGCGAGCAGGAGCCCCAGCAGGGCGCCGGTGACCGCCCCGCCGGCTCCGGCGACGAAGCTCGCGTCCTCGTCCGCCACCGGGATCAGCAGCAGCACGACGGCGAACACGTAGACACCCAGCAGGTCGTTCCCGCGCTCGCCGCCGCGGCGGGCGGCCATGCGGTCCTCGACGTACCACGCGGCGAGCAGGCCGAGGGCGGCGCCGTTGGCGCCGAGCGCGGGCAGGTCCGAGGCGGTGTCGGCCAGCAGGGCGCCGGCTGCGCCGGCCAGCACGAAGATCGCGATCGGCGCGATCAGCCCGAAGCGGCGCTCGAGGTGCATCCCGAACACGCCAGTGGCGACCAGGGTGATGAACTGGTAGCCGACGTTGTCGTGCACGAACGGCGTGGCAAACAGCCGCCACCAGTCGTCCTGGATCGAGAAGTAGAGCCCGCCGAGGTCGTACAGCGACACGGCGCTCGCGCCGACGACGGTCACGGCGAGCGAGCCCACGATCAGCGCGATCGTGGCCCAGGGCGTCGTCTCGGGCGCGATGCCCGGGATCTCGTCCCTCTTGAGCCGCGGCAGCGACGGCACCTTGCGGCGCAGCCTGCGTCGCGGCTCCCGGGGCACCCCCTTGTCGATCTTCGGCGCTCGCTTGCGGACTCGCTGGCCGCAGTACGGGCACTCCGTGACATAGGGGCTCACCTCTGAGCCGCAGTTCTTGCAGACGACGAACAGGTCCGGCTGGCTCACCAGTCCGAGGATACTGCCGTGGACCGGCCGGTCGGCCGGACTCTCGGCTACTCGGCGGTCGCCGCGACGATCTCGCCGACGACTTCGCGCAGGTCGTGATTGGCCTCGTAGACGACGACCTGCCTCGCGGCCCCGTTGCCGTTGTCGATCAGGTCCTCGACGCCCTCGAGCTCCGCGGTAGATCCGAGGTCCTGGGCGTGCTCGCGCATCCTGTCGAGCACCCGCCGCACCAGCTGCTTGGTCGGGACGCGCTCATCCTTCGGCAGGTCCACGAGCTCGCCGTCGAGGCCGTGCCGGGCGGCCAGCCACTTGTTCTCGTCCAGCATCTCGTACGGGTAGCGCGAGAGGTGCTTGCCGGCCTCGAAGTGCTCGCACAGCTCCTTGATCATCGCCTGCACGAGCGCGGCGAGCCCCAGGGTGTGCTCCACGCGGGTCTGGGAGTCCATCACCCGCACCTCGACCGTGCCGAAGTTGGGGTGCGGGCGCACGTCGTACCAGAGATACGTGTAGTCCCCGATCACCTTTGCCTCGCACATGAACTCCACACGGCGCTTGTAGTCCTCGTAGTCGCGGTAGCGCGGCGGGATGCCGACGCGCGGGAAGGCGCGGAAGATCGGTGTGCGGGTCGACAGGAGCCCGGTCGCATCGGCCCGCCAGAAGGGCGAGTTGGCCGACAGGGCGAGCAGCAGCGGCATGTGAACCCGCATCCCGTTGGCCACGTGGATCGCCTTGTCGGGATCGTCGACTCCGACGTGCACGTGGACGCCGAAGATGATCTCCTGGCGGGCGACGAACCGGAGCGCCGCGATCAGCTCGCGGTAGCGCGGCCTGGCGACGATCCGCTGGTCCTCCCACATCGCGAACGGGTGCGTTCCGGCGGCCCCGATCGCAAGCCCGCGGTCTCGTGCGGCGACAACCACCCGCTCCCGGAGCCCTCGGAGCTCACGTCCGGCCTCGGCCGTGTCCTTGCACGGGCTCGTCGCGATCTCGAGCACCGACTCCATCAGCTCGGGCTTGATGTGGCTGTCCTCCTCACCCACGGCCTCGAGCATCGACTCGATGGAGTTCGATAGCTCGAGGGTCTCCGCGTCGAGGATCATCAGCTCCTCCTCGATGCCGATCGTGTAGGCGGGGCCCGTGAATCGGTGCTCCACGCGCGGCATGGTAGCCGGGGGTATAACTGGGCGACCCGCTATGAATGGAACTTCGGAGGTATCTATGGCCCTCGGCTATGACGACAAGTTGTTCATCCTGGCGTTCGATCACCGCGGCTCGTTCCAGAAGAAGTGGTTCGGGCTCAGTGGCGATCCGACCCCTGAGGAGAGGGAGAGGATCGCCGACGCGAAGCACCTGATCTACGAGGGGCTCGAGACGGCGGTGGAAGGAGGGGCGGAGCCGAGCATGACCGGCGCCCTGGTCGACGAGCAGTTCGGCGGCACCGTCCCCGAGGAGGCCAGGGCGCGCGGGCTGAAGCTCGCGATGCCGGTGGAAAAGAGCGGCCAGGACGAGTTCGACTTCGAGTACGGCGATCAGTTCGCCGAGCACATCGAGCGGTTCGATCCCGACTTCTCCAAGGTCCTCGTCCGCTACAACCCCGACGGGGACGCGGAGATGAACCGGCGGCAACTCGAGCGCCTGAAGCGGCTCGCGGACTGGCTTCACGACAACGGCCGCAAGTTCCTGTTCGAGCTGTTGGTACCCGCGGAGGACGCCCAGCTTGAGCAGGCCGGGGGCGACTCGGACCGCTACGACGCCGAGCTGCGGCCCGAGCTGATGCGCCGCGCCATCGAGGAGATCCAGGACTACGGCATCGAGGTGGACATCTGGAAGATCGAGGGCGTCGATGCACAGTCGGACGCCGAGATGCTTGCCAAGCAGTGTCGCGCCGGAGGCCGCGACGGAGTGGTCTGCGTGGTCCTCGGCCGCGGCGCGGACGACGACAAGGTCGAGCACTGGCTGCGCGAGGCCGCGCCTGTGGATGGCTTCGTCGGCTTCGCGATCGGGCGCTCGATCTGGGGCGATCCCCTGAAGCAGTTCCTCGACGGCTCGCTCGAGCGCGCGGCGGCGCGCGACCAGATCGCGCAGAAGTACCTGCGCTTTGTCGAGGTCTACGAGGGCGCCGAGGCGGCAGTCAGGACGTAGTGGGCAGTGGGGCAGATCGCCGGCTTCGCCGGCTGCAGTGGGCAGAGCTGGGGCTCATTGGCTTGCTCACTGCCCCACTGCCTCACTGCCCCGCTGCCCGTCGTAATGGTTGTAGCCTTCCACCCGCCATGCGGATGCGTCAGTCGCTCGCGCAGTTCGAGGCCGCCTTTCGCGAGGAGACCGCGGAGGAGCGGCTCCGCCGCAGCGAGCTCCGCCGTACCGCGGCGGAGCGCTCGCGCTCGCGCCGTGCCCAGCGCGTGGAGAAGCACGGCACGATGCGCTTCGCCTGGCTCATCTTCGCGATCGTCGCTACGACCGTCGTAGTGACGATCGTGATGTTCGAGACCCTCGCGATGCTCATAGGGCGCTGACGAGCCAGAAGCTTCGCCTGGCGTCCTCGGTCACTCATGTGCAGAGCACACGTCGCTCCCTGCGTCCTCGCCAGCCTCGCTTCTCGCTGGTCAGCTGTTCTTGGCGGCCTGCTCGCCGCCGCTCTTCATGCGCTCCAGGGCCTCATCGACCGCCTTGCGCGAGTCGCCCTCGGCTCCGGCGCGCTCGCGCTGGATCTCGAGGTAGACCTCCTTGCGAAAGACGGGTATCGAGCGCGGCGCCTCGATCCCGATCCTGACCTTCTCCCCCATGATGGCGAGGACCGACACCTCGATCTCGTCGCCGATCATGATGCTCTGGTTGGACTTGCGCGTCAGAACCAGCATTGGGCGCCTCCGTGCGGCAGTCTAACCGCGTACGTGCGCAGAGGACACCAGTCCCCCAGCCCCGCGAGAGTCTAAGCGGCCGATTGTCAGATTGCCAGTGGGCACGGCCGGGCGGGTCGTGATCTGGAGCGCGTGTACTAGTCTCCGCGCCCGATGGCGCGGCGCTCGCTCAGGGCACAGTTGAACCAGATCCGGACCTGGGTCCGGCAGGGACGAACGGACGCTTGGATCGCCCATCAGCTCGAGGTGAGCGTCAAGGACATCGGGGCGTTCAAGCGCGAGCACGACCTCGCCCCGGACGGGGACGACGGCGAGGGGCCGTTCGTCGACGAGGAGCTGGACCTGCGCGCCGAGGACGACGCCATGGTCGCCGCCGCGCTCGACGCAGAGCCCGAGACGGAGGAGGACGAGGAGGAGGCCGACGAGGTCTCGGCCGAAGAGGAGGACGAGGGCGCCGCCAGGACCGGGCGCCGGCGCGGGAGGCGCGGCGGCCGCGGGCGGAGACGGGGCGGGCGCGGGCGAAGGCGCGAGCTCGAGGGCACGTTCGACCACGGCGAGGAGGGCTACGGGCTGTGGCTCGACCCCGCTGTCCAGGACGACCCCGTCTACGCCGAGCACTGGGCGGGGCACCGCCCGGTGACAGTCGCGATCGAGCCCGACCAGATCGTCATCCGCCGCGCGGGCGAGGACGAGCGCGACGACGACGAGCTCGACGTAGACGACTAGCGGCCCGGCCGGTCGATCGGCTGCCCGCCGGCGTAGTCGGCGGCCTCGCGGACGTACCTGCTGAACGCGGCATCGACGACCCAGGGGGAGTCCGTGCCCGCCGCCTCGCGCTGGGCGATGTCTGACGCCCAGTCGGGGTTCTCGGCATAGAGATCCGCGAGCTCGGCGGTGGTGAAGGAGGAGCCGAGTCGCCGCCTGAGCTCCTCGATGACGGCATCGACCGCCCGCAGGAGGTCGGCGCGCTCGAGCTCCGGCGCGTCGCGGAGGCGCCGCTCGCCCTCCTCCCACTGGAAGATCGCATTGTCGATCGCGTAGCCGCGCCGCTCGCCGTTCATCTCTGCCCGAGGCTAGCGAGCGGAGACCGCCCGCGGGCAGGTCACTTCCGGGGCGGATTCTCGATTACGAAGGCGCGCTCGCCCTGCTTGACCATCCCGAGCTTGCGCGCCTCGCGCTCGAGCGCGTCCGGCTGCCTGAGCATCCGGACGCGGGTCTTGAGCCGCGCGTTGTCGCGCTCGAGCTCACGTAGCTCCGCACGGTGCTCGGAAGCGGTGCGCGACTGCCGGATCCAGTTGGTCAGCGGCGAGACGTAGAGAAGCACCACCACGAACAGCGTTCCGAGGAGCGCGAGCCGCCCGACGCGGTCCCAGCGGATCCCCGAGCGGCGCCGAGGCACTGGCCGCGCTCGATGCCGAGTCGTAGCCGCTGTCGCCATCGGGGGAGCCTTCGAGGCTCCGAGCACTGCTCCTGCCGCCGGACTTGATCTTGCTCTAGTTGGCAGAGCGCCGGCTTCGCCGGCTGCAGTGGGCAGAGTCGGGGTCCAAGCCTGCCCACTGCCCCACTGCCCCACTAACGGCGAAAGACCGACCTGCCCGGATAAGTGGCGTCGGAGCCCAGCGCCTCCTCGATCCGCAAGAGCTGGTTGTACTTCGCCACGCGGTCCGAGCGGGACGGGGCGCCGGTCTTGATCTGGCCGCAGCCGGT
>JBKPHS010000142.1:0-14338 GCA_046729975.1 Actinomycetota bacterium | reverse complement strand
GCTCGGGCGCGGACAGGCGCTCCGGCGCGACGGTCGCGGGACTTGTGGCCTCGATCGTCATGCCGCGATGCAGAGCACGGCGTTGTGGCCGCCGAAGCCGAACGAGTTCGAGATCGCGACGGCGCGCCCGTTGGCCTCGAGCGGCCGCGTCTCGGGCACGTAGTCGAGGTCGAGCCCCTCGTCGGGGACCTCGTATCCGAGCGTCGGCGGCGTGACCCGCTCGCGCAGCGCTTGCACCGTCGCGACCGCTTCGACCGCGCCCGCGGCGCCCAGCAGGTGCCCGATCGCGGACTTCGTCGACGAAACGGGCAGCCGCGCGGCGTCCTCGCCCAGAGCCGCCTTGAGCGCCTCGGTCTCCGAGCGGTCGTTCAGCGGGGTGGACGTGCCGTGAGCGTTCACGTAGTCGAGCTCGTCGGGCCCGATGCCCGCGTCCTCGAGGGCGCGCTTGATCGCGCGCGTGGCGCCGTCGCCGTGGGGATCTGGCGCGGTGATGTGGTACGCGTCGGCGCTCGCGCCGTAGCCGAGCAGCTCGGCGATCGGCTTTGCGCCGCGCGCCTCGGCTGCCTCGGCCTCCTCCAGCACGAGGACGCCCGCGCCCTCGCCCATCACGAAGCCGTCGCGGCGGGCGTCGAATGGCCGCGAGATGCCCGACTCCGACGTCGCGCCCATGGCAGCGAACGCGCTGCGAGCGAGCGAGGTGAGGCCGGCCTCGGCGCCGCCGGCGACCATAGCGTCGGCATCGCCGGCCCGGATCAGCCGCAGGGCCGTGCCAATCGCGTCCGCGCCCGCGGCGCAGGCCGAGACGGTGCTGAACGCGGGCCCGCGCAGCCCGTAGCGCATCGCAAGCGCCGCCGAGCCCGCGTTGCCCATCATCAGCGGCACGGCCAGCGGAGAGACGCTGCCGGGGCCGCTGTCGCGCAGCACGTCCTGCTGGGACTCGATCGTGCCTATGCCGCCGATCCCTGTGCCGATCACGCAGCCCACGCGATCGGGATCGTGCGGCTGCTCGCCGAGCCAGCCGGCCTGCTCCAGAGCCTCCTCGCCGGCGGCGACCGCCATCTGCGTGAAGCGGTCGCTCCGCCGCAGCTCCTTCTTGGACAGGAAGTCCGCGGGATCGAAGTCCGAGCAGCGACCCTCGCCGTCCTCGATGCCGCACTGACCGTCCGCCCAGCGCAGGAGCAGGGTGTCGGCGCCGACGCCGAGCGGGGTAACGGCGCCGGCGCCTGTGATGACGACCCGGCGGGTCATGATGCTCGCTCGAGCACCAGGTCGATCGCGTCGCCGACGGTCTGGAGCTTCTGGGCGTCGTCGCCCTTGATCTCCACGCCGAACTCCTCCTCCACGACCTGGGCCACCTCGACGAGGTCGAGCGAGTCGACGTCGAGCGACTCGAACGTCGCGTCGCGCGTGACCTCATCGGGCTCGGGTCCGAGCTTGACGATCGAGTCGACGATCGTCTGCTCGACGTTCTGGGGTGTGACTGCTGTGGGCATGGCGTTCCTCCTTTGTCAGGCGCTGAGCCCGCCGTCCACGGGAACCAGCGCACCGGTTACGTAGCTCGCCTCGTCCGAGGCAAGGAACCGCACGCAGGCCGCAACCTCCTCCGGCTTGCCCGGCCTGCGTGCGGGGACAGCGCGAAGGAACTCGTCCGTCGCGACTCCGTTCGTAAGCTCCGTCTCCACGAGCCCGGGCGCGACGGCGTTCACCGTCACGCCGCGGCGGGCCACCTCGGCCGCCACCGTCTTCGTGAAGCCGATCAGGCCGGCCTTCGAGGCGGCGTAGTTGGCCTGGCCGGGGTTGGCGCGGGTGCCGACGACCGAGGCGACGTTGATCACGCGCCCGAAGCGCTCGCGCAGCATCGGCCTGAGCGCGCGGCGGGTCAGCCGGAAGGCGCCGGACAGGTTGGTCTCGAGCACGCGCTCCCAGTCCTCGTCGCCGATCTGCGGCGACAGCGCGTCGGCGCGCATGCCGGCATTGTTCACGAGCACGAGCACGGGCCCGAAGCGCTCCTCGAGCTCGCCGAAGATCGCGTCGGGGGCGCCCGGGTCGCACACGTCTCCGACCACCGCGGCTGCGCGGCCGCCGGCCGACTCGATCTCCTCGACGACCCGCTCGGCGCCCTCGGAATCGCTGCGGTAGTTGACGCCCACGGGCCAGCCGGCCTCGGCCAGCGCGAGGGCGATCGCCGCGCCGATTCCGCGCGATGCGCCGGTCACGAGAGCGCTGCCTCCGTTGCGGCTCATGCCGCCCCCCATTCCATGACGGCGCCGCCCCAGGTGAAGCCGGCGCCGAAGGCGGCCAGCAGCACGTGCTTGCCGTCGCTCAGGAGGCCCGCCGCCTCCGCGTGGGCCAGCGCGATCGGGATCGACGCGGCCGACGTGTTGCCGTAGCGGGCGATGCAGTCCACGACCTTGGCGGCCGGCAGGTCCAGGCGCTCCCCGACCGCGCGCAGGATGCGGCCGTTGGCCTGGTGGTACACGAACAGGTCGATCTCGTCGAGCGTCAGGCCCGCGGCCTCGGCGGCCTGGACGCTCACCTCGGACATGCGCGCGACCGCGTGCACGAAGGTGTCGTGCCCCTGCATGCGCAGCCTCGGGTCCTCGCGCGGGGCGCGGATCAGGTCGGCGTGCGTTCCGTCGGCCCGGAGCACCACGGGCCCGATGCGCGTCCGCTCGGTTCCGGTCATCACCACCGCCCCGGCGCCGTCGCCGAACAGCGCCGCCGTGCGGCGGTCGTCGGGATCGACGAAGCGCGTGAGTATGTCGGCGCCGATGACGAGGGCGTTGCCCGCCCGGCCCGACTCGATCTGGGCGCAGGCCACCGACACCGCGGAGATGAAGGCGGTGCAGGCGGCCCCGACATCGATCGCCGCCGCGCCCGACGCTCCGAGCCGCGTGGCGACGAGTGGCGCGGCGTTCGGGGTCACGTCGTCCTGGGTGGTGGTCGCGACGAGCACGAGGTCGAGCTCGGCGGGGTGGAGCCCGGCGCGGGCGAGGGCCCGCGAGCCGGCGTCGGCGGCCAGGTCGGACAGGCGGTCTTCCGGCCGCGCGACGCGGCGCTCCACGATGCCGGTCCGCTCGCGGATCCAGCGCTCGTCCACGCCGAGGCGCGCTGCGATCGGTCCGTTGCCGACGGCCGTCTGGGGGACGGCGGCCGCCGGGGAGCCGATCGCCGCGCCCTGGAGGAACGGGGCTCGCTGCGCCTCGACGAGCTGGTCCGCCGGCAACGCGCCCGGCGGAAGCGGATGAAGGGCGATGTCAGGCACGCGCTGCCTCAAGCGGGGACTCGGCGTCGACGCCCTCGAGGGTGCGGCGCACGAGGCCCGTGAGGACCCGGCCGGGCCCGGTCTCGACGAAGCGGGTCGCGCCTCGAGCCCGCAGGGCGAGCAGCGTCTCGCGCCAGCGGACGGGGCTCGTGAGCGCCGCCGCGAGCAGGCGCCGGGGGTCGTCGAACGGCGCGGCCGTCACGCACGAGTAGACGGGGACGCGCGGCTCCCGCAGGTCAACGCGCGCGAGCTCTTCCTCGAACTCCGGGACGGCGGCGCGCATGGCGGGCGAGTGAAAGGCGCCACCAACCGGGAGGCGCACCGCCCGGAGGCCTTCGTCGCGGGCGATCCGCCGCGCCTCCTCGATGGCCCCTTCCTCTCCGGAGAGCACGACCTGGTCCGGCGCGTTGTCGTTGGCCACGGTCAGTCCGAGGCGCTCCGCGAGCGGCTCCACGTCCGCGACCGGCGCGCCGACGGCGAGCATCGCGCCCGCGCCCGATCCCGCCGCCGCCTCCTCCATCAACCGGCCGCGCAGCGCCACGAGGCGCAGGCCGTCGTCCTCGCTGAGCGCGCCCCCCGCGGCGAGCGCACCGATCTCGCCGAGCGAATGGCCGGCGAGCAGGTCGGCGCTCGCGCCGAGGCGCGACCAGCCCGCGATGCTCGCGCAGTAGATGGCTGGCTGGGCGAAGCGCGTGCCCTCGGTCGCGAGCTCGAACGGGTCGTCACCGACGAGCTCGACCGCGCGTTCCAATAGGTCGGGGCGCTCGCGCTCCACGCTCTCGCGCATGCCTTCGGTCTGGCTCCCCTGGCCGGGGAACAGCACTGCGTTCAGGTCCATGCCCTGAGGTTCTCCGGGGCACCAACCGCGTTCCCGGCCCCAGCGCCGCGATCCCCCCGGCCGGGGGGTCAGGCGGGGAGGAGCGGGGGGTCAGCCCAGCAGGCCGACGCGCTGGGCCCGCTTGACCGCCTCGGCGCGGTTTCGCACGCCGAGCTTGCGGTAGACGGAGCTCGTGTGCTCCTTGACCGTATGGGGGGAGAGGTAGAGCCGCTCCGCGATCTCGCGGTTGGTGGCGCCCGTAGCGATCAGCTCGAGCACCTCGCGCTCGCGGCCGCTGAGCCCGTTCACGGCGGGCTCCCGCTGCGGCTCGAACACCGTCATGCCCTTCCCGACCATTCGCACCGCCTTGACCACGTCGTCGGCGTCCCAGTCCTTCGAGACGAAGCCGGACGCCCCGGCTGCCCGCGCTGCGCTGGCGGAGATCCAGCCGGCGCCGGAGACGAGCAAGACGCGCGTGCGCGGCGAGTCGCGGCGGAGGGCCTCGCAGACGTCGGCGCCCGAGGCGCCGTCGAGGAACAGGTCCACGAGCGCAACGTGCGGCTCGTAGCGCTGCGCGAGGGCGAGCGCCTCCTCGGCGGTGCGGGCGCTCACGCAGCGCTCCACCCACGGCTGCTGGGTCAGGAGCAGCCGGAAGCCCCAGTGGACGACGTCGTGGTCGTCCACGACCAGGACGCGGAGGCGGTTAGGGCTGCTCATCGTCCTTCCGCGGCATCACCAGCCGCACGCGCCATACCTCGTCCTCGACCGATCCGAACTCCACCACGCCGCCGTGGCTCGCGGCCTCGAGCCCGGCCAGGCGAAGACCCATTCCCGCGGGCGGGCGCGCGGGCCCGCTCCGGACCCCGTCGTTCAGAGCCTCGAGCACTACGGTGCCGTCGGCCACGTCGACGCGCACATGGATGCGCGAGGGCTCAGCGTGCTTGCGCGCGTTCTGGAGCGCCTCGGCCAGGAACGACTGCGCGAGCGGCTCGAAGCGGGCGGGCACCTCGCAGTTCTGGGCCCAGCTGAAGCCGAAGGCGAAGTCGTGGTCGAGCGCGGCGAGCCGCTCGAGCTCGGCGCGCAGGGTCGTGCCCGTCTCGCGGCTCGCCGGCGCAAGCGGCCGTTCGAGCGCGCTGCGGAGCTCCGCCAGGCTCTCGCGGATCTCGTCGCGGCAGCGCTCGCGGTCCTCGGCACCGAGCTCGCCCTCCGCGCCGAGCGCGAGCGAGACCGCGAACAGCCGCTGGATCACGCGCTGGTGGATGTCGCGGGCGAGCTCGATCTGCTCCGAGAGCGTGCGCGCGCGTTCCTGCTGGGTGGTCGCGTTGCGCGCGCTCGTCGCGATCGCCGCGAGCTTCCCGAGGGTCCACATCACGTGGCGCTCGTCCTCGGTGAGGTTGAAGCGCCCGCCTCCGCCGTCGGCGAAGAAGACGCCCAGCCAGCGCCCCGCGGCCGAGAGCGGGGTGCATGTCAGCGTGCTGATGCCGAGGAAGCTCGCGTAGCGCGCCGGCACCTCGTCCTCGAGCCGCTCGGAGATCTCCTGCACCTCGTCGGTCGCGAGCGCGCGCGCCGCGACCGGCGTGTCCTCGAGCGAGCCGTGCAGGTACTGCAGCAGCTCGCGGCGGACGCCGTGGCAGCCGGCCGGCACGACCCGTCGCAGCGTCGGCTCGTAGAGGAACACGACGGCGCGCTTCATCGTCGTCAGGCGGCAGAGTGCCTCGCAGATGCGGTCGTAGAACTCCGCCGGCTCCGTGTCGGTGTCGATGTCGGAGAGGAGCTCGACGAAGACGTCGAGCGCGAGCCGCGAGCGGAACGCACGCCGCCGCGTGTGGTCATGCGAGAAGAGGACCTCGTTGCTCATGCCGGAGGGCTGGCAGGCGTTTACCGGCTACATCCCGAGCTGCTCCGCCACGGGGCGGGGCGTGGGATCGAGCGGCCGCTCGAGGTGCAGCGTGAGTCTCAGGGCCTGTTCGGGGGTCAGGAACAAGGTGCGGCGGTCGCCGCAGGTGCGGCAGACGCAGTCCGCGGTCGAGTCGTAGCTCGAGACGCGGAGCTTCCACTCGATGTCGCCGCCGAGGCAGGTGCGGCACGCGAGCGACGCGGCGACCAGGCAGTCGCCGTCGTCCATGCGGAAGCCGGCGGTCTCGAGGAGGGTCTCCACAACAATAGGTTTTCCGGAGCGGCGCTTAGGTAACAGGCGCACCGGCCCGAGAACCCCCCGATCGGGGGGCTGGAGCGTCCTCCGCGGACCTTACTCTCGTCGAATGGCCCGCTCGGTCTTCGTCTGCTCCTCCTGCGCGCACGAGAGCGCGAAGTGGCACGGGCAATGCCCCGGCTGCGGCGAGTGGAACACCCTGATCGAGGAGCGGGCGCCCGAAACGGCGCGCCGTAGCGGCGGTGGCGGCAAGCCGGCGAGGGCGCTGCGGCCGGTCAGGTTGGCCGACGTCGAGGCGCCGGCACTGCCGCGGCTCTCCACCGGGATCGCCGAGCTCGACCGTGTGCTCGGCGGCGGCCTCGTCCCCGGCTCGCTGGTGCTGCTCGGCGGCGCGCCCGGGATCGGCAAGTCCACCATCACGGGGAGCGCGCTCGGCAACCTAGCGGCTGCGGGCCGCTCGGTGCTGTACGTATCGGGCGAGGAGTCGGCGGCCCAGGTGCGCCTGCGCGCGGAGCGCCTCGGGGAGCACGCGCTCGGCGTTCCGATCGTTGCCGAGACCGACCTCGAGGCCGTGGCCGCCACGATCGAGGCGGAGCGGCCGGACGTCTGCGTGGTCGACTCGGTGCAGACGCTCTACGCGCAGGGGCTGACCGGCACGCCCGGATCGGTCGGCCAGGTGCGCGAGGTCGCTGGACGGCTGATGCGCGTGGCCAAGGAGCGCGACGTGGCGATCATCCTCGTCGGCCACGTGACCAAGGAGGGCGCGCTGGCGGGCCCCCGCGTGCTCGAGCACCTGGTGGACTGCGTGCTTCAGTTCGAGGGCGAGCGCGAGCGCACCTACCGAACCCTGCGCGCGCTCAAGAACCGCTTCGGCTCGACCAACGAGGTCGGGGTGTTCGAGATGCGCGAGAGCGGGCTGGTCGAGGTGGAGGACGCCTCCTCCCGCTTTGTCGCGGAGGCCACGCGCGGACCGGGCTCTGTGGTTCTGTGCGCGATGGAGGGCTCGCGGCCCCTGCTCGTGGAGGTCCAGGCTCTCGTCGCGCCCACCGAGCTGGTACCGCCGCGGCGGGTGGCAAACGGGGTGGACCGGAACCGGCTCGCGCTGGTGCTCGCCGTGCTCACGCGCCACGCCGGCCTCGGGCTCGGCTCGAGCGACGTGTTCGTCAACGTGGCGGGCGGGGTGAGGGTCGAGGAGCCGGGGGCGGATCTGGCGGTCGCGCTCGCGGTCGCGTCGGCTGCGAAGGGCGCGCCGCTCGGAAGCGGCGAGCTCCCCCTCGCCGCCTTCGGCGAGCTGGGGCTCACCGGCGAGCTCCGACACGTGGCCCATCCGGACCGGCGAGTGGCCGAGGCGGCCAAGTTCGGCCTCGAGCCCGTGCTGGCGCCCGGCGGCGATGCCCGGACCCTGCGCGCGGCGCTGCAGGCGGCCCTCGGCGAGCGCCGGACCGCTCGCGCGGCCGCTTAGCGGCTTAGCCTGCAAAACAGCCATTCTCAAGCCAAAAACACGCCGCAGAAGCCCGATCCGTCGCGTATCATGAGTCGGGATGCCTACGCATGCCGGGGACGACGTCGCCGAGCTGGAGACACGTCAAGAGCCCCGGCTGGTCCGGGCGCTCGAGATGGTCGCGCCCGGCACCGCGCTCCGCGAGGGGATCGACGAGATCGTCCACGGGCGCGAGGGCGCCCTGATCTGCATCGGCGACACCGACGAGCTGTCGTTCCTCTACTCCGGCGGCATCAAGCTCGAGATCGACTACACGCCGGCGCTGCTGTACCAGGTGGCGAAGATGGACGGCGCGATCGTCCTCACGGCGAACGCCACCAAGATCTGCTGGGCCAACGTCCAGCTCATGCCGGACCCCACGATCCTGTCGCTCGAGACGGGCACCCGCCACCGCACCGCCGAGCGCGTGTCCAAGCAGACCGACGCCCTGGTGATCGCCATCTCCGCCAGCCGCGACGTCGTGTCGCTCTACCTCGACGGTGCCAAGTACATCCTCGAGGACATCCCGATCGTGCTCGCCAAGGCGAACCAGGCGCTCGCGACGCTCGACAAGTACCGCACCCGACTCGACCAGGTCGCCACCAGGCTCACCGCGCTCGAGTTCGAGGGCGGCGTGATGCTGCACGACGTGCTCACGGTCCTCCAGCGGGCCGAGCTCGTGACGCGCATGGCCGTGGAGATCGAGCGCTTCATCGTCGAGCTCGGGACCGAAGGGCGCCTGATCGAGATGCAGCTCGAGGAGACGATGGTGGGTGTCGCGGCGGACAAGGCCGCGCTCGTGCACGACTATCTCGCGCAGCCCTCCGAGGAGAGCTTTGCCCTGGTGCTCGACTCTCTCGCGCGCCTCCCGCACCAGGATCTGCTCGACTTCGGCCGCCTGGCCGAGCTGCTCGGCTACGACCGCAAGATCAACACCCTCGACCAGCCCGTCTCGCCGCGCGGCTACCGGATCCTCGGGCGCATCCAGCGGATGCCTAAGCTTGTGATACAGGCGATCGTGCGCGAGTTCGGAGCCCTCGACGAGATCCTCGCCGCGACTGACGCGGAGCTCGAGGCTGTCGACGGGGTCGGGGACATGCGGGCGAAGGACATCCGCGAGGGCCTTCGCCGCCTCCAGGAGATCAACCTCGTGGACCGTTATCTGCAAACCTGAAGGCCAATCGTGCGCGCCGGGGCGCGCCGAACAAGGAGGTAGTCATTTCCGAATCAGCTACTTGGGAGCATGAGCTCGAGGATCTCGACGTCTCCCGTGAGACTCCGCACATCGAGTACGAGATCGGGGACAAGGTCGTATATCCGCACCACGGTGCTGGGAAGGTCCTCAAGAAGGAGATGAAGGAGGTGCTCGGCGAGAAGCGCCAGTACCTGACCATCAAGATCCTTCACAACGACATGACCGTCATGGTGCCCGCCGAGAACGCCGGCAAGGCCGGCCTGAGGCGCGTGATCGGGGAGGAGGCGGTCGAGCGTGTGATCGCCGTCCTCAGCGATGACGTGAGCCAGATGCCGAAGAACTGGAACCGGCGCTTCAAGCACAACCGGGACAAGATCAAGACTGGTGACGTGTTCGAGCTCGCCGAGGTCGTACGCAACCTGGCGATCCGGGAGTCCGAGAAGGGGCTCTCGACAGGCGAGAAGCAGATGTACACCCGCGCGAAGAAGATCCTCGCGTCGGAGATGATGTACGCGCTGGACATGGAGGAAGGGGAGGCGGAGGAGTACATCGACGGCCTGATCGAGGGAGCTCACGCGGAGCGCAACGGCGCCCCCGCGGCCGCGGCCGCGAAGTAGCAGCCCACTCGATGACAGTCGTCGGGATCGTTCCCGCCGCCGGTCTTGGAGAACGCCTTGGAGGCTCAAGCCCCAAGGCGTTCTCTGTTCTGGGAGGGCGGCAGCTGCTCGACTGGAGCCTGGAGGTGCTCGAGGAGGTCTGCGACCGCGTCGTGGTTGCCGTGCCCGAGGGCTATGAGGACGGGCAGGACCGGGTGTGCGGGGGCGCGTGCCGGTCGGCCTCCGTGCGGGCCGCGCTCCGGGCGGCGCCCGAGGCGGACATCGCGGTGGTGCACGACGCCGCCCGGCCGCTCGTGACCCGCGAGCTGGTGGAGCGCTGCCTGGCGGCGCTCGAGCCGGACTGGGACGGCGCCATCGCGGCCGCGCCGGTGACCGACACGGTTAAGGAGGCGGCGGGCGACGGGCGCGTGCTGCGCACGCTCGAGCGCTCCGGCCTGTGGGCCGTACAGACCCCCCAGGTCTTCCGGGCCGAGTCGCTTCGCCGGGCGCTCGACGTCGACGACGAGACGCTCGCCGCGGCCACCGACGACGCCGCGCTGGTCGAGGCGGCCGGCGGCGCGGTGCGCGTGGTCGAGGCGCCCGCCGAGAACCTCAAGGTCACGCGGCAGCTCGACCTCGTCGTGGCCGAGTCGCTCCTGCGCTCGCGCGCGTAGTCTGCGCCGCGGTGCTGACCGACTACCACGTCCACCTGCGGCCGGACGACCTGGACGCCGATGCCGCCGGCTACTTCACGGGCGCCAACGTGGACCGTTACCTGGCCGTCGCGGAGGAGCGCGGGATACGCGAGCTAGGGGTCTCCGAGCACGTGTACCGCTTCAGGCAGGCGCTCGACGTCTGGGACCATCCGCTCTGGCGGGAGAACGCCCAGGACGACCTAGACGCCTACTGCGTATGGGTGCGTAACGAGACGCCGCTCCGCCTCGGCATCGAGGCCGATTACCTACCAGCGCGCGAGGACCGGCTGGCGACGCTGCTCGACCGCTGCGACTGGGACTATGTGATCGGGTCCGTGCACTTCGTCGACGACGGCGCGGTGGACATGCGCGGCGACTGGGACGTCTGGCGCTCCGGGGATGCGGAGAAGGTCTGGCGACGCTACTTCGAGACCCTCGGCGAGGCGGCGCGCACCGGCATGTTCGACATCATCGGCCATCCGGATCTCGTGAAGATCTGGGGTGCGGACGCGCCGTTGCCGGAGGGCGACCTGCGCCGTTTCTACGACATCGCCATGGACGGGATCGCCGCGTCGGGCGTGGCCGTGGAGGTCTCGACGGCCGGCCTGCGCAAGCCGGTCGGGGAGATCTATCCGGCGCGCGGCTTCCTCGAGATGTGCCTCGAGGCGGGGGCCCCGGTCGTTCTCTCGTCCGACGCCCACCGCCCGGACGAGGTCGGCTACGAGTACGGCCGCGCGGTCGAGTGGCTCGACTCGCTCGGTGTATCGGAGCTCGCCGTATTCGAGCGCCGGGAGCGCCGGCTGGAGCCGCTCGGGTGAGCGCCCGGGCCGGAATCGGCTACGACTCCCATCGGCTCGCCGAGGGCCGTCGGCTCGTGCTCGGCGGCGTGCAGATCGAGGACGCGGAGCGGGGGCTCGAAGGGCACTCGGACGCCGACGTGCTCACCCATGCCCTCATCGATGCCCTTCTCGGCGCGGCCGGCCTCGGCGACATCGGGCAGCACTTCCCCGACAGCGACGAGCGCTACCGCGACGCCGACAGCCTCGGACTGCTCGGCGAGGTCTGCACGTTCCTGGAGGACCACGGGTGGACCGTGCGCCACCTCGACGTGACGGTGCTTTGCGAGGTGACAAGGCTCGCGCCGCACCGCGATGCGATGCGCTCGCGCCTCGCCGGCGCCGTCGGGCTGCGGCCGCTCGAGGTCAACGTCAAGTTCACGACCGGCGAGGGCCTCGGCTTCGTCGGTCGCGGCGAGGGCATAGCGGCGATGGCTGTCGCCACGGTCGAGAGGGCGGATTGAGGCAGATCCGGTTCCAGGACACGCTCTCCGGCGAGCCGCGGCCGCTGGAGCCCCGGGATCCCGGCAAGGTGGGGATCTACGCCTGCGGCCCGACCGTCTACTCGCGCGTGCACGTGGGCAACGCGCGGCCGTTCGTCGTCTTTGCCCTGTTCAAGCGCTTCCTCGAGCACGAGGGCTACGACGTGACCCTCGTCGAGAACGTCACCGACGTGAACGACAAGATCTACGACGCTGCGCGCGAGCGCGGCGTGCCCAGCGACCAGCTCGCCCGTGAGATGACGGCGTCGTACGTCGAGGACACCGACGCGCTCGGCCTCGGGCGGCCCGACCGGGAGCCGAAGGCCAGCGAGACGATCGACGCGATCGTCTCCCTGATCCAGGCCCTGATCGACAGTGGCCACGCCTACGAGGCCGACGGCGACGTCTACTTCCGCGTGCGCAGCTTCGAGGGCTACGGCAGGCTCTCGAACCGGCCGCTCGAGGAGATGGGCCAGGGCGAGGGCGACGACGCCGACGATCTCAAGGAGAGCCCACAGGACTTCGCGCTCTGGAAGGGGCGCAAGGAGGGGGAGGACACCTACTGGGAGGCGCCCTGGGGCGAGGGCCGCCCCGGGTGGCACATCGAGTGCTCGGCGATGGCCGAGGAGATCCTCGGGCTCGACTTCGACGTGCACGGCGGGGGCTCGGACCTGATCTTCCCCCATCACGAGAACGAGATCGCGCAGACCGAGGCCGGGCGCGGTGTACCGCTCGCGCGCATCTGGATGCACAACGGCATGGTCCAGCTCGACCAGGAGAAGATGTCGAAGTCCGAGGGCAACATCCGCTCCTTGCACGGCGCCCTCGAGGCCTTCGGGCGCGACGCGCTCGTCATGTACTTCGTCAGCGGCCACTACCGCCAGCCGCTCGCCTACTCGGAGGGCGCGCTCGAGGATGCGGCCCGCTCGGTCGAGCGGGTGCGCGACTTCGTCCGCCGCCTCGACGGCAACGCGCCCGAGCCCGAGGCGCTCGCGCCCTATGCCGAGCGCTTCTTCGCCGCGCTGGCCGACGACTTCAACACCCCGGCCGCGCGCGAGGCGCTGTTCAGCTGGATCGCCGAGGGCAACCGGCGGCTCGACGCCGGCGAGCGGCTCGGCGTCGGCCGGCTGAGGGAGATGCTCTGGACGCTCGGGCTCGAGGACCTGCTCGAGGTCGATCACGGCCAGCCCGACGCGGACGCGGAGCGGCTCCTCGCCGAGCGCGAGCAGGCACGGGCGGAGCGCGACTTCGCGACCGCCGACGCGCGGCGCGACGAGCTCGCTTCCCGCGGCTGGGAGGTCAGGGACACGCCGGAGGGGCCGCAGCTAGTCCCGCGGCGATGATCCTGTACGGGCGCAACGCGGTGCGCGAGGCGCTCCGCGGCCGGCGCCCGGTCACGCGGGTGTGGGCCACGTCGACCGCTGCGCGCGAAGACTGGCTGCGCGAGCGCGACCCCGAGCCGGCCTCCGACGGGCAGCTCACCGAGCTGTGCGGGTCGCCCGACCACCAGGGCGTCTGCGCCGAGGCCGGCCCCTATCCGTACGCGGACGCCGGCTCGCTGCTCGAGGCCGAGGACGCGCTCGTCGTCTGCCTGGACGAGGTTCAGGACCCGCGCAACCTCGGCGCGGTCTGCCGCGTGGCCGAGGTCGCGGGGGCCAGCGGCGTCGTGATCCCCGACCGCAGGGCGGCCGAGGTCACCCCCGTCGTCTGCAAGACCTCGGCGGGCGCCGTGGAGCACCTGCCGGTTGCCCGCGTGCGCAATCTCGCCGACTGGCTCGCGTCGGCGAAGGAGGCCGGCGCCTGGGTGTACGGCGCGGCGGCCGGGGCGGACGTGCCGTACGACCGCCCCGACTACGGCGGCCGGGTGGTGCTTGTGCTGGGCTCGGAGGGGAAGGGGCTCCGCCCGCGCGTGGCCGCGGCCTGCGACGAGCTCGTCGCGCTGCCGGTGCGGGGGCGCGTCGGATCGCTCAACGTGTCGGCGGCCGCCGCCGCGCTCGTGTACGGAATCTTGCAGCGCCGGCTTGACAGGGCTCCATAACTGCCCTACTCTCGCCGCCAGCAGATGAGGCTGGACTTGAGGTTCACGCTTCGAGTCCAGAAAATCTGGCGCCAGGGGAGGTAGTGCGCCACAGCTTCGAAGGGTCGGCCCGCCGGCCCGGAAGGAGTGTTTGTGGCCGTATCGACCTCCCAGATCGCGCAGGGGCGCAACTCTCAGGCTCGAGTCGAGCTTGATGACCACTATCTGATCGCGCTGGCCAAGCAGGGCCGGCCCGACGCCTACGACAAGATCGTCCGCCGCTACTACGGCTTCGTGCGGCTGAAGGCGTCCTCGTACTTCCTGATCGGCGGCGACTCGGACGACCTGATCCAGGAGGGCCTCGTGGGGCTCTACAAGGCGGTTCGCGACTACCGCACCGACCGCGAGTCGAGCTTCCGGAACTTCGCCGAGCTCTGCATCACACGGCAGATCATCACCGCGGTCAAGACCGCCACGCGCAACAAGCACACGCCGCTGAACCAGTACGTGTCCTTCTCGCAGACGCCGGCGGCGCCGGGCGAGAGCGAGCCGACGCTGGACGAGATCCTGCCCGGCCCGACCGCCCACGACCCCGTCAACCAGGTGATCTCGAGCGAGGAGCTGCACAGCCTGGTGGCCTGCCTCTCGAGCGTCCTGTCCGAGCTCGAGAGCTCCGTGCTCTCGCTCTACCTCGACGGCCACTCCTACGAGGCGATCGCGGAGCGGCTCGGCTGCGACACGAAGACCGTGGACAACGCCCTCCAGCGCGTGAAGCGCAAGGTGGGCGCGCACCTCGAGTCACG
>JBKPHS010000141.1:0-7163 GCA_046729975.1 Actinomycetota bacterium | reverse complement strand
CCCGGAGGACGACCTCGAGCATGTCCGCCCCGGCCGGGAGAGGGACGCGCGCGATGAGCTCGGTCACGTCGGCGTCGATCATCTCTGCGCCTCCGCGCCGCGCGAGGGCGGCGCGGTGGTGACCGTCGATCACGAAGTACGCCTCACCGAGCTTGACCGTAACGATCGGCGGGAAGGCGCCGTCGGCGAACGCGCCCTCGAGCGAGCGCAGCCGGTCGCGGCTGAACGCGTGAAGCGGGCGGAAGTCGCGGGTGAACGAGCTGGCGCGGCCATCTGTGCCGACGAGCGCGTCGAGCGGGATCGCGCGGACACCGAGGTACCGGCGCCCGAACGGCTTCAGTCGCCGCTCGACCTCGTCGAGCTCGAGCAGGCGGTCGCGGCGGCGGGCCCTCAGTCCCTTCATCTCGAGGTCAAGCGTACAACGGGCCCGCGTGTCAGAACTCGCCTCCTGGTCGCTGGACCGGCCCCTCGGCATGTGTCTCGACCATGTGAACGGTGACGGCTGCGACAACCGGCTCGCCAGGCGGGGCCGTTTCTGAAGGTACGCAGACGTCAGGCGCTTCGTCCGATGTCCGCTACAGCGAGCCGAGGTCGGTGTGCTCGTCCGCCAGGCCAGCCCGGTCCGGCGCCAAGTGCTCCGCGATGAACCGTCGCGCGTGCTCCAGGTCATCCGAGCGCCCGACTGTCAGCGCGGCCGTCACCCGGCCGTCCTCGTCGAGGTAGAAGGCGGTGTAGTCGCCTCCGTCCATTGAGCCGCGGATCACGACCTCGCCCGAGCCGGGACCGACGTACTCGAATCCCGTCCAGTCCGCGAGATCGGAGAAGAAGTAGGGGACGACGTCGTGCGGGACGTCGCGGCCGAGCAGGTTGAGCGCCGCCGTCTTTCCCTGGTTGAAGGCCACGTCCCAGTGCTCGACGCGCAGGCGCCCGCCGTGCACGACGGAGTCGTACTCGCAGATGTCGCCGGCGGCGAAGATCCCGGGCGCGCTCGTCTCGAGCCGCGACGAGCAGACGACCCCGCCCGCGTCCCCGATCTCGAGCCCGGCCTGCTTCGCGAGCGTCACGTCCGGGATCACGCCTGCTCCGATGACGACGCACTGCGCGTCGATCTCCCGACCCGACTTCAGCACCACCTTCGCCACCCGCCCGTCGGAGCCCTCGAATCGCTCGAGCTCCTCGCCGCCGTGGACCGCGACGCCGTGGTCCTCCAGCACCCTCTGGAAGAACTCTCCGACTTCGCTGCCGAAGTGCCGCTCGAGCGTGACCTCCTCCAGCATCGCGATGCTGCAGCTCTTCCCGCGGAAGGTGAGCGACGCGGCCACCTCGGTGCTGATGTAGCTGCCGCCGATCGTGACCACGTGGTCGGCGGGCTCGGCGTCGGCCCAGATCGCTTCCGAGTTGCCGATCGTGCGGAGGTAGTGGATGCCGTCGAGCTCGCAGCCGTCGACACGGAAGCGGCGGACGTTCGATCCCGTCGCGAGCAGCGCCTTGCCGAACGAGACCTCGTCGCCGGTCGAGAGCTTTGCGGTCCGGGAGTCGGGGTCCAGACTCATGACGCTGGTACGCGTCAGCACGTCGATGCCCTGGTCCTCCCACCAGCCGTCCGGTCGGAAGAGGACGTCCTCGATCGTCTCCCTGCCCTGCAGGTAGCCCTTCGAGAGCGGCGGCCGGTTGTAGGGGCGCTGAGGCTCGCGGCCCACCAGCAGGACCGGGCCATCGGCGCCCTCCTCGCGCAGCCAGCGAGCGCAGTTGGCGCTCGCCAGGCCGCCGCCGATCAGCAGATACTCGACCTCGCGGTCGCTCACGCGGCCTGCGGGCTGCCGGCCGGAGAGATGAAGCGCTCCGTCACCTTCTCCTCCAGGCCGGTGTCCAGCACCAGCAGAACCTCATCGCCCGCCTCCATGACCGAGTCGGCGAGCGGCACGAAGCCCGTGCCGTGGCGCAGGATCGAGATCACGAGCGAGCCGTCTGGCAGCCCGAGGTCCTTGACCGTCGTGCCCGCCGCCGGGGAGCCCTCGGCCACGTCGACCTCGATGATCTCGAGCCGCTCCTGCGGCAGGTCGAGCAGGTGGAGCAGCCCGTAGCGCGGCACCTCGTGCTCGATCAGGCGGAGGATCAGGTCGGTCGCCGACACCGCCGGCTTGACCCCCAGCAGCTCGAAGTGCTGCATGTTCCGGGGGTTGTTGCAGCGGGCGATCACCCGCTCGACGCCGTACTTCTCGCGCGCGACCTGACAGATCAGGATGTTGTCCTCGTCGTCGCCCGTGACGGCGATCACCATGTCCGCCCGCCCGATGCCGGCGCGCTCGAGGACCCACAGCTCCGAGCCGTCGCCGTACTGCACCGCGTGCTCGAGCTCCTCCTCGACCGTGGCGTAGCGAGCGGGGTCCGACTCGACAAGCGTGACCTCGTTGTCCTTCGAGATCAGCTCACGCGCGAGGTTCCAGCCGACCTTTCCGGCCCCGACCACGACGATGTACATCTAGGCGGCCTCCCCTCTCACGGCCTCCTCGAGCATTTCGATCGCGACCTTGGTCGGGCAGACGGTCGAGAGCCCCTGCTCCGCGTACCACTGGGCGCGCGCCGGGTCGAGCACCCGCACCACGACCTTCGGGATCTCGAAGCGCCGCTTTGCGATCTGGGCGATAACGAGATTCGTGTTGTCGCCGTCCGTCGAGGCAACGAACGCGTCGGCGCGCTCGATCCCGGCCTCCAGCAGGGCGTCGATCTCGAGCGCCGTGCCGACGGTGAACATCCCGCCCATGTCCTCCCAGCTCTTGTCCTGGCCCTTCTCGAGCAGGGCGAGCGACTCGGGATCCTCGTCGAGGACCGAGACCTCGTTCCCCTCGCCGAGCATCGTCTTGGCGATCGAGGACCCGACCCTGCCACATCCCACGATCAATACGAACATGCAGGGCACTCTATCCCGACCGCGAGAGAGAACTAGGGTGCGACGCCCTCCCGCTCGCCCTCTTCGCCGGCCGGCGCCGCCGTCAGGATCACCCGGGACGGCGCCTTCTCCACGACGTACTTGGTCATCTCGTCGACGAACCGCTCGCGCGTGCCGCCGCGGCCGCCGAGGATGGCGCCGCCGCGGATCCTGCTCGGCGGCTCCGCGGCCAGGACGATCGCCTCGACGCCGCGCCTGCGCGCCTCCTCCACGATCCCCGCCCCGAGCGAACGCGCGCGGACCATGGCGGTCGCGACCTCGACGCCCGCGTATTCCTCGCCCACCTCCTTGGCGCGCGCCAGCGCGCGGCGGGCGGCTGCGACCTGGTCCTCAGAGAGGCGGGCGTCGATCGGGAGGGACATCGGTACCAGGTGGACATAGAGGGCCTCGATCACCGCCCCGCCCTCCCCCTCCTCGCCCTCCTCGGCGGCCAGGCGACCCGCCGTACCGACGATGTCGTCGTCGAGCGGCCCGCCGAAGACCGGTACGAGAAGGCTTCCGTACTGGACGTCTGGGGGCTCCTGGAGCGCCTGAGCCGGCACCGTGAAGCGCTTCCGTAGCGGTCTCCTTTGGACGCGCCGGTGGATCACGTACAGGCCGATCCCGAACACCATCCACAGGCCGCCGGCAAGGCGAGCGCCCTCGTGCAGCGCGATAACGCTGATCCAGGCGGCAAAGGCAGTGATCGCCCCAAACGCGGCCGGTATCGGGATCGAGCCCTTCCCGACCTTCACGGACAGCGGAACGCGGAACGCGCGAGCGAGCTCCGGCTCCCTGAAGCGCAGCACGATGATCGAGACGTGGGCCAGCGTGAACGCGAGCATCGCGCCGAAGGCGAACAGGCCGGCCAGGAAGTCCATGCTCGACGACAGCACGAGCCCGAACGCCAGGCCGGTGCAGATCGCGATCGTGATGTATGGCGTCGAGTACCGAGGATGCAGTTTCCCGACGGCGCTCGGGATCTGACGGTTGGTCGCGAGCGAGTAGCCGAGCCGCGAGACGCCGAGCATGTTTCCGTTCGCCGCCTGCAGCAGCACGAGCGCGGCCGTCCCGCCAACCAGGTAGCGCATCGCGTCCTTCAACCAGGCGGGGTCGTAGGCCGACACGACGCCGAGGATCGGCGCCTCGATGAAGGTCGAGCCGAGGGCCGTGCGCCCATTCTCGACCGGGACGGCCATCAGCGCGATTGCCGACGTCGCGAAGAAAACCGCCAGCACCATCGCCGCCCCGAGTACCACCACTCGCCGAAGCGCTCGCGCTTCGACGCGGATCTCGGCCGCGAGACCGGACGCCGCCTCGATGCCGATGAGGGCGATGGTCGCCACCACCGCCGCGAACAGCAGGTTGTCCCACTGAGGCGTCGTGCCGAGGTCGATCGTGTCCGTGACTGCATCGACGTCGAAGACCGTGAATGCGCCGGCCACCACTACCGCGAGCAGGACGCCGAGATTGAAGAGCCCCACGTTGAGCGCCCAGCGCAATCGCTCCACACCGACGCCCAGGACGTTGCGCCATGCCACGTAGAGGAGGACGACGCCCGCGATCAGGAGCTCGGACGGGAAGTCGCCGGCCTCTCCCCAGTAGGCCTGGAGGTAGTGGGGAACAGAGAAGGCGCAGATCGCGAGGACGATCAGGTAGTCGAGGAGGATCGCCCAACCCGCGATGAAGCTCCACAGCTCGTCGAAGGCGTAGCGGGCGAAGGTCGACGCGCCGCCGCGCTCCGGGTGGAGGGCGTTGCCCTCCACGTAGGTCATCATCGTGACCGCGAAGAAGACTCCGACGACCACGAACACGATGGGCGTCAGCCCCAGTGCATCGCCGGCGACGACCCCGAGGATGAAATAGACCGACGCCCCGACGGCGGTAAGGGCGATCGCGAAGAGGGCCGGGACGCCCAGCCCGCGGACGAACCTCACGCGCCTCCGCCGGGTGGCCGCCGGTCGCTCGCCAGGTAGAACCGGCCCGCTCCGAGCAGGGCGAAGGCGACTCCGGCTACGACGCCCACCGCAAGCGGCCCGCCTCCCCGCGCCAGTGTCGCGACCACGAGGGCGACGCCGAGCCCCACCATGACCGCGCTGAGCACCCGCGTCGATTGCCGGTACGCCCGCTGCACGGCGGTGATCTTAGAACCGGCGGCCCGCCATCACGCGGCTGCGCGCGCCGTCTCCTGGCCCGGGTCGGACTCGATGATCACGCGGGCGGGCCGCTCGGCCAGGACGGTCTCGAGCGTGCGCCCGAACAGGGACGACCCGGCGCGCCGCTGCGGCACCGACATCACGATCGCCCTCGCTTTGATGTCCCGGGCCTCCTCGACGATCCTCCGGCCGGCTTCGCCGGGCCGCACCTTCTCCCAGTGGCCGGTCACGCGCCGTCCGCCAACCACCCGGGCGGCGTCGATGGTCGCCTGGGCTGCGGCCTCCTGCTCGGGCAGGTCGGCATCGATCGGTGAGGTAGAGGGAACGGTGATGGTCACGACGACATGTATGCCGCGCCGGCGGCGCGCGGCAAGCTTGGCCGCGGTTGAGACCGCTCCCGGAGAGTAGTGGTCGTCCTCAAACGCAACGACGATGGACTCGTACTCCACCTCGTGCTCGACGACCGGCTTGGGCAGGACGATCTTCGCCGTCCGAGTCAGCGAGAGGCCTTGGCGCCTGCGATAGGCCACGTAGGTCGCGATCCCTATCGCGAGCCAGACGCCTCCAGCGGCCAGCGTGCGGAGGTTGAGCACGTTCACCACGATGAACGCGATGCCCGTGCCGAGTCCTCCGAAGACCGCGAACAGGGGCACGTTGACGCCGCGCACCACGAGCGACCCGGGAGCCGTGTACGGCCGCTCGCTGTCGGGCAGCTTGATCCGCAGCGCTATCACGGACGCGTGCGCGATCGTGAACGACAGCATCGCGCCGAACGCGTAGACCGTGCCCAGGAACTCGGCCTGCCCCGGGAGGATCGTCAAGCAGGCGACGAGTCCGAAGACCCCGATCGCGATGTACGGGGTTCGGAACTTCGGGTGTAGCTGGCGCAGCCTCTCGGGCAGCTGGCGATGCTGGCCCATCGAGTACGTCAGCCGCGAGACGCCGATCAGGCCGGCGTTCGTCGCGATGAAGAGGATGGTTGCGGCGAGGATGCCGACATAGATCTCCGCCGGCCGCTGTAGCCCTCCCAGGTCGATGTTCTGGACGACGCCGAGAATGGGATCGCCGGCGAAGCCGCCCTCGTCCTCGGACTGCGCGAGCAGCGTCTCGCCGTTCCTGACCGGCATTGCCGAGAGCGCGACCGACGGCAGCAGGGAGTAGATGGCCACGACCGCGACCACGACGGCGCCGATCGAGCGCGGGATCGTCCTCGCGTAGTCGCGCGCCTCCTCGGCCAGGTTCGAGATCGTCTCGATGCCCGTGTACGCGACCATGCCGACCGGGATCGCGATCAGGAAGTCCGTGACCGTCGGGTGGGTCCCGAAGTCGACGTTGTCGACCAGCGTCTCCGGCGAGAGGACCAGCACGCAGCCGACGATCACCAGCAGGACCTGCGTGAAGAAGTCGGCCACCGCGAGGAACACGTTCAGCCCGGCCGACTCCCTGACGCCGATCACGTTGACGGCCCCGAGGGCCGCGACGACTACGATGCCTCCGATGATGTCCGCCGGAGAGGAGCGCAGCGGCTCCCAGAACACGCCCAGGTAGTGCGGGACGAAGAAGGCCGAGATCGAGACGGTGATGATGTAGTTGAGCATCTGGCCCCAGCCCGCGAAGAAGGACCAGAACTCGTTGAAGGCGTGCCGCGCGAACGACGCCGAGCCGCCCGCCTCCGGGTACATCACGGTGGCCTCGGCGTAGGTGGCCGCCGTGGCGGCGAAGATCAACCCCGAGATGACGAACACGACCGGCGTCATCCCGAGCGCGAAGACAGCGACGAGGCCGAGCGCGTAGTAGATCGAGCTGCCTACGTTGCCGTAGGCGGTGGAGAACAGGGCCCCGGTCCCTAGGACTCTTTCCAGCCCCTGTCCTTTGGGGCGCCGTTCAGCCATTCACGAAAAGTAATCAGTCATCGGTCCTCAGTCATCAGGGTTAGGGACTGAGGACCGATGACCGAAGACCGATGACTAGATAAGGAACGGGATGATGAGCAGCGCGACGATATTGGCGACCTTGATCATCGGGTTGATGGCCGGGCCGGCGGTGTCCTTGTAGGGGTCCCCGACGGTGTCGCCGGT
>JBKPHS010000140.1:0-5081 GCA_046729975.1 Actinomycetota bacterium | reverse complement strand
GCCTCGTGAGCACGAGCGAGTGGGAGGCCGTACTCACGCTGCCGGTCACCGAGGGCCGGGACCACATCCAGGGACCGGCGGACGCGGCCGTGACGCTCGTCGAGTACGGCGACTACGAGTGTCCGTACTGCGGTGCCGCGTATCCGATCATCAAGGAGGTGCAGGCGCGGATGGGTGAGAGGCTCCGGTTCGTGTTTCGCAACTTCCCGATCTCGACCTCGCACCCCCACGCCGAACAGGCCGCGGAGGCCGCCGAGGCGGCGGCGAGCCAGGGCAGGTTCTGGCCGATGCACGACCTTTTGTACGAGAATCAGAGTCGCCTGCGCGATCAGGACCTCCATGCCTACGCAGAGAAGCTTCAGCTCGACGTCGAGCCGTTCGACAAGGAAATGGCCGACCACGTCCACGCCGAGCGCGTCCGCGAGGACTTCATGAGCGGCGTGCGGAGCGGTGTGAACGGTACGCCGACCTTCTACATCAACGGCGCGAGGCACGACGGCTCGTATGAGGTCGAGACGTTGCTCGTCGCGCTGGAGCGAGCGGGTGGGCGCGATGGGTGAGCTGCCGCTCCCGTCGCACTTCGAGCCGAGCCGGGTGGGCGAGGTTTGGCGCGTTCCGTACGAGGACCGCGCCCGCGAGGCGGAGGCGTGGGCCGAGCAGCATGGTCTGAGGCCGGCGGCAGAAGACGCCTTTCGCTTCTGCCTCCTTGCCGTCGACGTCCAGAACACGTTCTGCATCCCGGACTTCGAGCTCTTCATCGCCGGCCGCTCGGGCACCGGGGCGGTCGACGACAACCGTCGTCTGTGCGAGTTCGTCTATCGGAACCTCGGCACGATCACGCAGATCGTCCCGAGCCTCGACACGCACCACGCGATGCAGGTGTTTCACGCGATCTGGCTCGTCGACGAGCAGGGCAACCATCCGCCTCCGTACACCCTCGTCTCGGTCGAGGATGTCCAGGCCGGCCGCTGGAGGGTCAACACCGCGGTCGCCGAGGCCCTCGGGATCGGTGTCGACTACGCAGAGCGCCACCTCGCCCACTACGCGCGACAGCTTGCCGAGGGTGGCAAGTACGACCTGACGATCTGGCCGTACCACGCCATGCTCGGTGGCATCGGCCACGCACTCGTGGCGGCCGTTGAGGAAGCCGCCTTCTTCCACGGCGTCGCCCGGCACAGCCAGCCGGACTTCCAGGTCAAGGGCGACAAGCCGCTCACCGAGCACTACTCGATGCTCGGGCCCGAGGTGACCGTGGGACCGGATGGCGACCGCCTCGGCGAGAAGAACACCGAGCTGATCAACAAGCTGCTCACATTCGACGTCGTCGCCGTGGCCGGCCAGGCGAAGAGCCACTGCATGGCTTGGACGATCGACGACCTGCTGGAGGACGAGGCCGCCGGAGAGCGGCTTGCCGAGCGCACCTACCTGCTCGAGGACTGCACGTCTTCGGTCGTCGTGCCGGGCGTCGTCGACTACACCGACGAGGCCAATGCCGCATTCGAGCGCTACGCCGCCGCGGGCATGCACGTCGTGCGCTCAACCGAGCCGATCGAGAGCTGGCCGGGCGTGGCCGAGCGCGCGGCCTGAGGTCAGGGAGAGGAGGTCACTTGTCCGCAAGCGACGATGGGATCAGCTTCGAGCAGGACATCAAGCCGCTCTTTCGGGAGGGCGACCGTGAGTCGATGAAATGGGCGTTCGACCTTTGGTCATACGACGACGTCGCGCGAAACAGCGACGCCATTCTGGGGCGCCTCCGCGACGGCACGATGCCCTGTGATGGCGCCTGGCCAGACGAGCAAGTCGACCTCTTTCAAGGCTGGGTCGAGGCGGGAACGCCCGCCTGACCGCTCACGGGTCTCGCCGACGCGCCGGACCGTGACCGATCCGCTCCCGCTACCAGAGGGTTTCGCGGTCGGACACTGGACCGACCTCGAGTCCCGTACGGGCTGCACGGCCGTCCTCCCTCCCGCCGGCACTCGGGGCGGCGTGGAGGTGCGCGGTGGCGGTCCAGGCACACGCGAGCTCGAGGCGCTGTCGCCACTCGCGAATGCGGAGGGGCCGACCGCCGTGTTGCTCACCGGTGGGAGCGCCTTCGGACTTGCGGCAGCGGAAGGCGTCGTGCGCTGGCTCGAGCAGCGCGGCCTCGGCCGGCCGACGCCGGTCGGCGTGATCCCATTGGTGCCGGCCGCAGTCGTGTTCGACCTCGCGGAGGGGGAGCCCGGCAGGCGACCCGGGCCGGAAGAGGGCTACGCCGCCTGCGAGGCGGCTGCCGGTGGCGTCCCGTCGCGTGGGCGGATCGGAGCGGGTGCGGGCGCGGCTGTAGGCAAGGTGCTCGGGCGCGAGCGAGCGACGCCCGGCGGAGTGGGCTATGCGGCGACGCGCCTGGCCGGCGGTGAGACGCTCGCGGCGATTGCCGTTGCCAATGCCTCAGGAGATGTGATTGCGGAGGACGGCGAGGTGCTGGGCGGCCCGCACGGCGACCGCGGGGAGCTCCTCCGGAGCGCCAAGCTGATGCAGGACATGCCGGATCTCCCCGACTGGGCCGTCCACCCTGGTCAGAGCACGACGCTCGCATGCGTCTGTACCGACGCCGCGCTCGACAAGCGCGGCTGCGGGATCGTCGCGCGAATCGCGAGCGCCGGAATCGCTCGGGCGGTCGACCCGGCCTTCACCCCATTGGACGGAGACATCGTCTTCTGCATCGCCTCGGGGCCCCGGCCGTCCGACCCGCCCGGCCCCGCTGCCTCATGGTCGCTAACGGTTCTCGGTACGGTCGCCGCGACGCTCACAGCGATGGCGATTCGAGACGCGGTGGCTCGATAACGGGTGGTCGACTATGAGATGGTCGGCGCGTGGTCGAGTCGCTCTCGATACCGCGGCGCTTCAACGGTCCTCTTGACAGCGGCAACGGCGGATACTGCTCGGGTGCCGTAGCGGGCTTCCTCGAAGGAGCAGCTGAGGTCAGCCTGAGGCGTCCCGTACCGCTCGAGACGCCGCTTGACGTCGTGCGTGCGAGCGACGGTTCGGTGCGCGTGCTCGACGACGAGGTGCTGATCGCCGAGGCCCGTCCGGCGCCCGCGTTCGACGTCCAGGTGCCCGCGCCGGTGAGCCCACCCGAGGCGCGCTCCGCGACGACGCGCTACCGGGGAGTCTCCGATGGCGTCTTCAGCCGCTGCTTCGTCTGCGGGAGAGCGCGCGAGGACGCGTTCGGCGTGTTCGCGGGCGCAGTCGAGGGCCGCCAGCTCGTCGCCTCGCCGTGGACGCCGCCGCACTGGGCAGCCGATGCTGACGGACGCGTGCTCCCCGAGTTCGTGTGGGCGGTGCTCGACTGCCCTACCTACTTCGCCCTCTACATGGAGGGGGACTTGCCAATGAGCGTGCTCGCGCGGCTCACCGCGCGGATCGAGGCGCCCATCGCCGCCGGGGAGGAGCATGTGGTGATCGCCTGGCCGATCGGGATCGACGGCAGGAAGCATCACGCTGGATCGGCCGTGCTGTCGCAGGACGGCGCAACGCTCGCGGTAGCGCGCGCGCTCCTGATCGAGCCGCGACCGCCACCGGCCGATCTCTAGGCTGGGTGAAGAAGGACCAGCTGATGACCAGCTGCACCCATCTGGATCACGTCCACGTCACCGAGCTCCCCGACTCGGTGGCGGGCTGTGAGGATTGCCTGGCCACGGGAGACCCCTGGCTGCATCTGCGCATCTGTCTCGAGTGCGGCAAGGTCGGCTGCTGTGACGACTCGCCCAACCGCCACGCCAGCAAGCACGCTAGGAGCATCAGCCATCCGATCATCCGCTCGCTCGAGCCGGGCGAGGAGTGGTCCTGGTGCTACGTGGACGACATCGCGCTGCTGATTCCCGACGTGCACGGCGAAACGCGCATCCCGCCGTCGCCCTTGGGCGGTTAACGGCCCACGCCAACCCGCGGCCTCGTGGGGGCCGCCGGCGGCACTAGCTCTCGGGGGCAGCGCGGGGGCCGGCGCGCTGCCTCCTCCGCACGGCCGGGCGGGTGGCGGCGGTCCGCGACCAGCGAAGCGGCGATGCCTCCGGCGAGCAGCCCCAGGATGGTGCCGAGCGCGGCCAGGTCGCCGATGTGCACGACGTCCTCGAGCAGGATCTTCAGTCCGACGAAGGCGAGGATCACCGCGATGGTCTTGCCGATGTAGCGGAAGCGCCGCACCAGGATGTCGACGAGGATCAGCAGCGCTCCGAGCCCTAGCAGCGCGAACGCGTTCGCGGTCCAGATCACTCCCGCGTTGCGCGTGACCGCAAACGCCGCCGGTATCGAGTCGACCGCGAAAGCGATGTCCGCCAAGACGATCGCGACCGCAGTAATGAGAAACGGCGTGCCCAAGAGGCGACCGTCTTCGCGGACGAACAGCTTCGTGCCGCGGAAGCCGGAGGTCGTGGGGATCAGCCGGCGCAGCACTCGGAGGGCTCTGTTCGCCTCCGGGTCAGCCTCATCGGCCGCGCCGCGGAACGCCCTGTAGGCCACGTAGAGGAGCAGGACGCCGAAGGCGTACACGACCGGCTCCGCGGTGTCGATCAGCGCCACTCCGGCGACGATCGCGACCGCGCGGAGGGCGAGGGCGCCGACGATGCCGACGACGATTACCGCCTCACGCAGCTCCCGCGGCACGCTGAAGTGTGCGAGGAGGAGGGTGAACAGGAACACGTTGTCGAGCGACAGGGAGCGCTCGATCAGGTAGACCGTCGCCCATTCGCCGGCCGGTCCGTCCGCCAGCGCGATGCCCGCCGCAACGACGACCGCCAGCGCGAGCCAGCCGATGCTCCACCCGATCGCCGCGCCGCGGGTCGGGTCGCGGTGGGGCGCGAGCAGTCGCAGCTCCAGTACGAGGCCGATCAGAACGGTGGCGGCCGCGGCGACGCTGAGCTCGAGCTCCATGCGGCGCAGCCTTTCAGGACGCCGCGAGCGTCGCCTTCGCGCCTGCTAGACCGGCTGGGCGGCGTTGGGGTCGCGCCAGTCGCGTTGTTATCGCTGCCACCGCCAGCCGGCGACCGCCAGCGCTGCGAGCGGGATCGCCGCAGCGGTGGCCAGGAAGGTGATGGGTTTGCTGC
>JBKPHS010000139.1:0-2680 GCA_046729975.1 Actinomycetota bacterium | reverse complement strand
GTGACGCCCAGCGCCTGGCCGCGCGGGATGATCGAGATCTTCCGCACGGGATCGGCACCGGGTGTGAGCATGCCGACAAGGGCATGGCCGGACTCGTGGTAGGCCGTGCGCTCGCGATCGGCGTCCGTCATCACCACCTGGCGTTCGGCGCCGAGGATGGTCTTCTCGATCGCGTCGGTGAAGTCCCGCTGCTCGACGGCGACGTGATTGCGGCGTGCGGCGAAAAGCGCCGCCTCGTTGACTATCAGGGCAAGATCGGCGCCGGTCGCGCCCGGGGTAGACGCCGCGATCCGCTCGAGGTCGACGTCGGGCGCCAGCGGGACGGAGCGCGTGTGAATCTTCAGGATCTCCACGCGGCCGTTGCGGTCGGGCGGTTGCACAGCGATCCGGCGGTCGAAGCGGCCGGGACGCAGGAGCGCCGGGTCGAGGATCTCGGGGCGGTTGGTCGCGGCCAGGACAATCACGTTCGTGCCGGGCTCGAAGCCGTCCATCTCGGTCAGGATCTGATTGAGCGTCTGCTCGCGCTCGTCGTTGCCGCCGCTGATCCCGCCCACGTTGCCCGAGCGCGAGCGCCCGACGGCGTCGAGCTCGTCGAGGAAGACGATGGCCGGAGCGGCCTCCTTCGCCTGCTTGAAGAGGTCGCGCACGCGGGAGGCTCCCACACCTACGATCGCCTCAACGAACTCCGACGCCGAGATCGAGAAGAAGGCCGCATCCGCCTCGCCTGCGACTGCGCGAGCGAGCAGCGTCTTGCCCGTCCCGGCCGGGCCGTAGAGCAGCACCCCGCGCGGCACGCGCGCGCCCAGCTTCGTATAGCGCTCCGGTCTCTTCAGGAAGTCCACGACCTCGACGAGCTCGTCCTCGGCCTCGTCGATCCCGGCCACGTCGTCGAAACTCACCCGCTCGTGCTCGCCGGGCGTGACGCGCCTCGCCGTCGAGCGGCCGAAGCCGCCCAGCAGGCCGCCCCGGCCCCCACCCGTCTGGCGGCGCGCGAACCAGACGAACAACGCTACGAGCAGGATCGTCGGGAGGAACCCGAGCAGCAGCGTGACCCACAGAGAGCGGCCCGTGTCCGGCGCCTTCGCGTTGATGACGACGTTCTTCTCGGTGAGCAGCCGCGTGACCGCGGCCGGGTCGATGAACGCCGGAACCTCGGTCTTGAACTTCGTGACCTTCACGGGCTTGTCGCTGCCCGGCGGATCGAAGGTCGCCTCGCGCTTCAGCTCGCCCTCGATCGAATCCTCCTGCGAGGAGATCTCGCTGACGTTGCCGGCCTCGACCTGATCGACGAAGAACGGCTGATAGGGCACTCGCTCCCGCTCCGCGGGACGACTGGTGAAGAACGAGACCGCCAGGTTCACCGCCAGCAGCCCGAGCAGGATCGCGATGAACCGCCGGCTGCGGGGAATCATCGGCGGCCTCGGCTCGGGCGGCGCTCCGCTGCCGCCGGGCGCGGGGTCCCCGGGCCGCCGCGACTGACCCGCGTCCTGGGGCGGCGGGCGGTCGGCCGGTGAGCCTGGAGCCGGATCGGGCACCGCATCTGTACTACAGCAGACGGGGGCCTGTCGCACCTATGCTCCCCCACGTGACCGACCTTCCCGTCCGCGGCCCCGGCGTGCACGACCTCGGCCTCCCGTTCCCGCCGGCGCGCATGCCGCTCCTGCGACACGGTCGGCCCCTCAAGCGGTGGCGCTACGTCGGCGTGTTCGGACCAAAGCTCATGCTCTGCGTGGGGGACGCGCGTGTCGGAGGCGTGCCGCAGCGCTGGTGGTCCGTCGCCCAGCCGGACGGCTCGCTCCACGGACGGACGACGCTCGGCCGCGGCGGCGTGCGGCTCGAAGGCTCGCGCGCGCGTGTGGAGTCCGACGGCGTGAGCATCGATCTCGAGCTCGGCGAGGGCGAGCCTGTGGAGGTCGTCTCGCCGAGCGGGCCGAACGGATACATCTGGACACGCAAGCTCGGCGGCGTGAGCGCCCGTGGGACGGTCGAGATCGCAGGACAGGGCCTCGAGCTCGACGCCGAGGCGGTGGTGGACGACAGCGCCGGCTACCACCGGCGCCACACCGCGTGGCGCTGGTCGGCGGGCGTCGGCCGCACCGATGCCGGGGAGCGGATCGCCTGGAACCTCGTGACCGGCGTCCACGACGCGCCCGTCGCCAGCGAGCGCACGCTGTGGGTGGACGGGGCGCCGCGCGAGGTTGGCCCCGTCGAGTTCGCACCCGACCTGTCCGCCGTCCACTTCGCCGAGGGCGCCGCGCTGGAGTTCGGGGGCTGGGCTGCACGCGAGCACGAGATGAGCCTGCTGCTGGTGCGCAACCGCTACCGGCAGCCGTTCGGCGTCTTCGCCGGTCGGCTGCCCGGCGGGCTGACGCTCGCGAACGGATACGGCGTCATGGAGGACCACGACGCCTGGTGGTAGCGAGGCCTTCGGCCCGTTTCTTGGCGCATTTTCCGGCTTTTTCCGAAGACGGCGGTTGACGGTCACGGCGAGGCGACCCAACCTGCGAAGCGGGCAGCACCGGCCGCGACCGCGCGGAGTGGCAGGCGTACCCGGAGAGAGGAGTGCAGGGCATGACGATGCTGGAGAGGTTGTCTCCGCTCGACGCCTCGTTCCTCGAAGTCGAGAGCACGACCGCACACATGCACGTCGGCTGGGCGGCGTCGTTCAGCCCGCCCGAAG
>JBKPHS010000138.1:0-13723 GCA_046729975.1 Actinomycetota bacterium | reverse complement strand
CGGGCCGAGCGCGGCGAGGAATGGGAGACGACGGCTCGCACGACCGGCGAGGTCGTCGACACCTACGACGCCCGCGAGCTGCTCCGCCAGATCTCGGACGCCGCGTGGCGCTGCGCCGATCCGGGCGTCCAGTACGACACGACGATCAACGAGTGGCACACCTGCCCGAACTCGGGGCGGATCAACGCGTCCAACCCGTGCTCGGAGTACATGCACGTCGACGACTCGGCCTGCAACCTCGCGTCGATCAACCTGCTCAAGTTCCGCCGCGACGACGGGACGTTCGACACCGATGCGTTCGAGCAGGCCGTCGACGTGATGATCCTCGCGCAGGAGATCGTGGTCGGGCCTTCGAGCTACCCGACCGAGGAGATCGCGCGCAACGCGCGCGCCTTCCGCCAGCTCGGGCTCGGCTACGCCAACCTCGGCGCGCTGCTGATGTCGAACGGCCTGCCCTACGACTCGGAAGAGGGCCGCACGGCCGCGGCCGGGATCACCGCGCTGATGACCGGCCGCGCCTATCGCAAGTCGGCCGAGGTGGCCGCGGCGATCGGCCCGTACGAGCGCTACGCCGAGAACCGCGACCCGCACAACCACGTGATGCGCAAGCACCGCGACGCGGCCTCCGCGATCGACGACTCGCTGGGCGAGGAACGGCTGCTAGCGGCCGCGCGGCGCGCCTGGGACGAGGCGGTCGAGCTCGGCGAGAAGCACGGCTACCGCAACGCGCAGGCCACCGTGCTCGCCCCCACCGGCACGATCTCGTTCCTGATGGACTGCGACACGACCGGTGTCGAGCCCGACTTCTCGCTCGTCAAGTTCAAGGAGCTGGTCGGCGGCGGGCAGATGACGATCGTCAACCGCACGGTGCCGCTCGCGCTGCGCACACTCGGCTACTCGGACGCCGTGATCGACCAGATCGAGGCGCACATCAACGACAAGGGCACGATCATCGGCGCCCCCGGCCTCAAGGACGAGCACCTACCGGTGTTCGACGTGGCGGTCGGCGACCGCGCGATCTCGCACATGGGCCACATCCAGATGATGGGCGCGGTGCAGCCGTTCATCTCTGGCGCGATCTCGAAGACCGTGAACATGCCCGAGTCGACGACTGTCGAGGACATCGCCGACGCCTACCTCCAGGCCTGGAGGCTCGGCATCAAGGCGCTCGCGATCTACCGCGACGGCTCGAAGACGGCGCAGGCGCTGAAGACCGACGCCAAAACGGACAAGAAGGCCGAGGCGGAGGTCGAGGTGGTCGAGCCTCGGCCACACCGGCGCCGGATGCCGCGCGAGCGCCAGTCGATCACGCACAAGTTCTCGATCGGCCAGGGCCACGAGGGCTACATCACGGCCGGCATGTACGAGGACGGCACACTCGGCGAGATCTTCCTGACCGACATCGGCAAGGAAGGCTCGACGCTGCGCGGCATGATGAACTCGTTCGCCACCGCGATCTCGATCGGGCTCCAGTACGGCGTGCCGCTCGAGACCTACGTGCGCAAGTTCAGCTACATGCGCTTCGACCCGGAGGGGATGACGCAGAACCCGGAGATCCCCTTCGCCAAGTCGATGCCGGACTACATCATGCGCTGGCTAGCGTCCCGCTTCCTCGACGCGGACGTCCAGGAGGAGCTCGGGATCATGACCGAGGAGGTCCGGCGACGGAAGGCGGCGCAGGAGGCGCTGATGCGCGGCGACACCGCGGCGCCGGCGCCCGCGCCTGAGGCGAACGGCACGACGACGGAGCCGAACGGCAGCGCAGAGGCCAAGCCCCCGGCGTCAGCCCTCACCGACACACCACCCGTGCAGCCCGCCATGCTCCAGGGCCTCGACCTCGGCCCCGCGTGCGGGCAGTGCGGCGGCATGATGCAGCGAACGGGCTCGTGCTACACGTGCAGCTCGTGTGGCAATAACACCGGCTGCGGGTAGCAGCGGTTGCAGCTACGCCGGCGGGCCGGCCACGGTCGGTCCGGCCGGCAGGCGGACCTCGACCGCCAGGCCTCCGAGACCCGATCCGCCGAGCCGCATGACCCCGCCGTGCAGCGCGACCTGCTGGGACACGATTGCCAAGCCGAGGCCGGTCCCGGAGGCGTTCGCGGACTGGCCGCGTGCGAACGGCTGGAGAACCCGGTCGCGCTCCGACCCGGGCACGCCCGGTCCGTCGTCGTCGACCCGGACGACCAGGGCGCCGTCGTCGCGCTCGAGGCCGACCCGCACCAGCCCGTCGCTGCGCCCGTGGATGGCCGCGTTGTCGAGCAGGTTGTCCACGAGCAGGCGCAGCCCGCCGGCCCAGCCGTGGACGGCGGCATCGGCGATTCGATCCTCGAGCTCGTAGGTCACGCCCGGATGGCGGCGGCGAGCCGCGTAGAGGGCCGAATCGACCAGGTCCGCGAGCTCCACGTGCTCCCGCGGAAGGGACTCCGCGGCGTCGCCGCGGGCGAGCGCCTGCAGGCCGTCGAGGAGGTGCACGATGCGCTCCTGCTCCGCCGTGATCTCGCGGACCAGCGTCTGTCGCTCCTGCAGCGAGAGGCGCGGATTGCGCTCGAGGGCGTCCAGGTTCGCGCGCAACCCCGTGAGCGGCGTGCGCAGCTCGTGCCCGGCATCGCGCGCGAAGCGGCGCGTCGCGGCGAGCGCTCGCTGCATGGCGTCCGTCGAGGCGCGGAGCCGGGCGAGCATCTCGTTGAGAGCGTGGGCGAGCGAGCGGACCTCGTCCGGGCCTTCCTCCTCCGGGAGCGAGGTGCTCAGGTCCTCCGCGCCGCTGACACGGGCTGCCCCCTCGCGCAGCCGAGCGAGCGGCCGTATCGCCACGGTGGTGAAAGCCCAGGCCGCTAGCCCCGTGAGCGCCAGAGCCCCGAGCCCGAGCAGGATGACGATGCGGCGGATGTGCGCGACGCGGTCGTCGACGGGCTCGAGGCTGCTGAGGATCTGGTAGCGCAGGTCGCCGCCGCGGGCGGAGGTGAAGGTCAGGGACCGCCACGGCTGACCGCCGATCCGGACGGTGCTGAAGCCGTCCCCGGCGGGGACCTCGGGCGGGTCGTCCGGGACATCTCCGCGGCGATCGACCACTCGGCCGCCGAACGACACCTGCACGAAGGTCCCGCTGCCGGCCAGGAGCCGCTCGTCGTGCTCTGGAGGTGGCCGACCGCCGAACCCGGGCGGCTCCGGCCCGCCGCGCACGAGTGACACCGCCCGGTCTTGGAGCTGCCGGTCGAGGGCTTGCCGGCCGTCACGCCCCACCTCCGCTACGAGCACGGCGCCCGCCGCCACGCCCGTGACAACGACAGCGGCAACCGCGGCCAGTGCGATCCGGGCGCGAAGGCTGCGCGGCGCCCTCATGACCGTAGCGCCCAGCCCACCCCGCGCACCGTGTGCAGGATGCGGCTCTCTCCTTCTGCCTCGAGCTTGCGGCGCAGATAGCCGACGAAGACGTCCGCGACGTTCGTGTCCACGTCGAAGTTGTATCCCCAGACCTGTCTCAAGAGCTGCTCCCGGGATAGCACCTGGCCGGGGTGGCGGGCGAACGTCTCGAGCAGGGCGAACTCGCGCCGCGTTAGACCGAGGTCCCGCCCGGCCCGTGTGGCGACGTGTCGCCGGGCATCGACCACGAGCTCGCCGAGCACGAGCGTGCCCGAAAGGTCCACGCCGCTGCGCCGCAGCAGGGCGTGGAGCCGGGCGGTCAGCTCGGCGAGCGCGAACGGCTTGACGAGGTAGTCGTCCGCCCCGGCCTGGAGTCCCGCGACCCGGTCCTCGACCTCGTCGCGGGCGGAGAGGATGCAGACCGGCACCTCCAGGCCGTCGGCACGCAGCCGGCGCAGGACGCTGACGCCGTCGAGGTCGGGCATCGTGATGTCGAGCACGATCACGGCGGGCGGGCGCTGCGCGACCTCCTTCAGCGCCTCGCGGCCGCCCGCGGCGGTGACCACGGCGAAGCCCTCGAGGCGCAGGGCACGCTCGAGGGCTTGGCGCACGGTCGCCTCGTCGTCTACGACGAGGACGAGTGGCTCAGGCGTGCTGCTTATCGCCGACGGCCTCCTAGGGTCCGTGCCGCCCGTGCGGCGGCCCAGCGGGGAGCGCGTCCTGGACTCGGGACAGAGGGATGTTCAGCCGCTCGGCGAGGGCCTTGGCGAACGCCTCACGCCGCTCCTTGAAGCGCGCTTCCCACTCCGAGCGGATCTCGTCGAGCGCGGACTCGAGCTTGCTCCTGTCGACGCCCAGCGCCTTCGCCAGGTCGTCGAGAGCGGGGCCGCGAGCGCCGCCTCGGCGCGGCGGCCGGTCCGGCTTGACTTTCTCGAGCGCCGCACGCAGCTCCGCCGTGGTCACGCCCAGATCCTTGGCGATCGACTGGAGGAACGCGTCGCGGTCGCCTCGCCGGAACGAGCGGCGATCGGGGCGGGCGTTCTCGAAGGCCGAGCGAACCTTGTCGGCGTCGACGTTCAGCTCCTTGGCGAGGGCGACGGCCAGGTCCTGGAGCCGCTCGTGCCGCTTGCCGCGGTCGGGCGCCAGCCGCTGGAGCGCCGAGCTGACCTTGTCGGCGTCGAGGTTCAGCTTGTCCGCCAGCGCCGCGGCGAACTCCTCGCGGGGGTCCTTGCGCGGCTGCTGCGCGCGGATGTCGGCGAGGGCGTCCTCGAGCTTCGACCGCTCGACCCCGAGCCGGTCCGCCAAGCGATCGAGACCGAACCCGCCGGGTCCGAACGCGCGACGCCCGTTGTGGTCGGCCGCCTGGTCGCCCGAGCGGTCGGCCGTTGCGACTCCGTCGCCGGACTGGCTGCCGAGCGCGTAGCCGGCGAAGGACAGCGCCGCCGCGCCGCCGAGCAAGGCTCCGATCTGCTTCGTGCGTCTGCTCATTGGTCACCTCCGTGGGTCGTGATCCAGGACCTTCAGGCCCCGGTAGCGAGCCCAGCGTCGGCTTTCCGATTGTGGCGAGTGTAAGAAACCGCCCCGGCCTGCCGAACTTCTTAATCCACCCTTAGGCACCGTTCAGGTAGCCGTTAGGGCCGGCCGTTCGACTGTGGCCGGTGACCCCCTCCCCCCGACACCTCTGGGCCGGCGACTGGCGCAGCGAGTCCGAGCGCGCCCGCGAGGCCGCCACGGAGGAATGGGCGGCGCGACCCGAGAGGGCCGAGGACGCACCGCCCGAGGCCGCCCCGGCAGCCCCCGCGCGGTCCGCGCGGTCGGGCAGGCTGCGGAGGCGCGCGGCGGTGGCGCTGAGCCTTGCCGCTCTCCTCTTCGGCGGCGCCTTCGCCGCCGGCGCGCTGGTGAGCGGCGGCGACAACGGCAACTCTGATCCGCTCCCCGCGGTGTCCCGCGAGCCGCTCAAGCCCCGGCAGGGGCAGACCCGCGCGGGCGCGGTCTATGCGGCGGCGAGCCCGGCGGTGGTCTCGATCCGAGCGGGCAACGCCACCGGCACGGGCTTCCTGATCGACCGCGACGGCACGATCGTCACGAACGCCCACGTGGCCGGCCAGAACGACCGCGTGACCGTGCGCTTCGGCAGCGACGGCGGCTCGATCGACGCCGACGTGCTCGGTACCGACCCCTCCAGCGACCTGGCCGCGCTGAGGATCGATCCGGCGAGCGTGCCGGACGGCGTCAAGCCACTTGCGCTCGCCGACTCTCGCGAGGTTCAGGTCGGCGACATCGCCATCGCGATCGGCAACCCGTTCGGGCTCGACCGGACGGCGACGGAGGGGATCGTCTCGGGCGTGGGGCGCGAGATCCGGGCGCCCAACGGCTTCTCCATCGACTCCGTCATACAGACCGACGCCCCGATCAACCCCGGGAACTCAGGCGGTCCGCTGCTCGACGACTCCGGCCGGGTCATCGGCGTGAACTCGCAGATCGAGACGGCCGGCTCCCAGGGCAACGTGGGCATCGGCTTCGCCGTGCCGTCCAACACGGTGCGCGAGGTCGTGCCGCGCCTGGAACGCGGCCAGACGATCGATCGCGCGTACCTGGGCCTCGAGAGCTCGGCCGCCGCTTCATCCGGTGCGGAGGTGCAGAGCGTGGTCGGTGGCGGGCCCGCGGAGCGCGCGGGCATCAGGACGGGCGACGTCGTGAAGCGCGTCGACGGCGAGGCCGTTAAGGAGCCATCCGACATCGCTGCCGCGATCGCGGACGACCGCCCCGGCGACAGGATCGACGTCCAGGTCGAGCGGGACGGATCCAACTCCACCATTGGTGTGACCCTCGGAACACGGCCTGCCCGCACGCCATGAGCTTTGGCGAGCCGCTGGTCCTGCTGGCGCTGCTCGTGCTGCCTCTGCTCGGAGCGTGGTACGCCGCAGAGCAGCGGCGGCGCCGTGCCGCCGCCGCCGCGTTCGCGGCCCCCGTCCTTCAGCCGTCGGTCGCCCCGCGCCGTCCCGGCTGGCGCCGGCACGCCGGGATGGCAGCGGTGGCTCTCGCGCTCGCCATCCTGATCGTCGCCGCGGCTAAGCCGCAGCGCACGGTCGCCGTTCCGGTGGAGCGCGCGTCGATAGCGCTCGCCATCGACGTCTCCGGCTCCATGACCGCGGTTGACGTTCAGCCCAACCGGCTCGTCGCCGCCAAGCGGGCTGCACGGCGGTTCCTCTACGAGGTTCCCGACGAGGTGAACGTAGGACTGCTGGCCTTCAACGGGACGCCGCGCGTGCTGCAGAGCCCCACTCGCGACCGGGATGCCGTCCAGGCGGGGATCGACGGCATGAGGTCCAGCGGCGGGACGGCCACCGGCGAGGCGATCGCGGCGGCAGTGCGGACGCTGCGCGCGCGTGATCGCCGGGCGCCGGTCGCGGTCGTCCTCCTCTCGGATGGCGCCTCGACGAGCGGTCGCGATCCCGTTACCGCTGCAATCGCCGCGCGAAGGCAGCGCGTTCCCGTCTCCACCGTGGCGCTCGGCACGGCGCAGGGAACGATCACCGTCCCGAGGCGCGGCGGCGGGACCGTGACCCGGCGGGTACCCCCCGATCCCGCGTCACTGGCCGAGATCGCGCGCGCGTCCGGCGGCAGGACCTACACGGCGGACACCGCGCCCCGCCTCAAGGAGATCTACGAGCGGCTCGGCTCTCAGCTCGGCCGCAAGAACGAGAAACGCCAGGTCACCTCCGCCTTCGCAGGCGGCGGTCTGCTGCTTCTGCTGGCCGGAATGGGCATGTCCATGCGCTGGTTCGGCCGACTGATCTGACCCGAAAGGAGATAGCCGACATGAACGACCGACCCGACGACCCGATCGCCCTCCGCGAGGAGGCTGGCGCCGCCTTGGAAGGAGCTCTGTACGAGATCAAGCGGGTGATCGTGGGCCAGGACGCGATGCTCGAGCGTCTGCTGGTGGCCCTGCTGGCCGGGGGCCACGTGCTGCTCGAGGGAGTTCCCGGCCTCGCCAAGACACTGACCGTGAAGACGCTCGCGCAGGTGCTCGGTGGAGAGTTCCGCCGCATCCAGTTCACCCCGGACCTCGTGCCGGCCGACCTCGTCGGAACCCGCATCTACCGTCCCGACAGCGGCAGCTTCGACATCGAGCTCGGCCCCGTGTTCGGGAACTTCCTCCTCGCGGACGAGATCAATCGCGCGCCGGCGAAGGTCCAGTCCGCCCTGCTCGAGGTGATGCAGGAGCAGCAGGTGACGATCGGCGGGCAGACGTTCCAGGTGCCCCGGCCGTTCCTCGTGATGGCGACCCAGAACCCGATCGAGGCGGAGGGCACCTACCCGCTGCCCGAGGCGCAGGTCGATCGTTTCCTCATGAAGGTGCTCGTGGACTACCCCGACTTCGGAGAGGAGGCCGCGGTGGTCGGGCGCTCCCTGGGCGACCAGGCCGAGGTGCGCGAGCTCCTGACGCTCGAGGACCTCGCGCGCTTCGCGCGGGCCACGCAGGACGTGGCCGTGGATCGCGACGTGATCGGGTACGCCGTCGCGCTCGCCGCCGCGACCAGGCGGCCCGGCGCGTACGGGCTCGAGGAGCTCGAGGGCTACGTTGAGTACGGTGCGAGCCCGCGCGGGCCGATCGGCCTCGTGCAGTCGGCGCGCGCGCTCGCGCTGCTGCGCGGCCGCGGTCACGTGGACGTCTCCGACGTACGCGACCTCGCTCGCGACGTCCTGCGCCACCGCATCGTTCTCTCCTACGACGCGCTGAGCGAGGACGTCGGCGCGGAGGACATCCTCGAGCGGGTCCTCGCGGCCGTGACCGAGCCCGCGGCCGACCTGTTCGGCCCGGCGGTGGCCGCGTGACCAAGCCCGTGCTCCGAGTCCCGGCCGCGCGGCAGGGCCCCGGGCCGATGCCGCAGCGGGTGGTCGAGGCGCTCGACCTGGTCGTCGCGCGGCGCACCGCGGGAGCCCTCCCCGGCGACCGCCGGGCCGCCGGTCTCGGCGCCGGGACGGAGCTCGCCCAGCTGCGCCCCTACGAGGTCGGCGACGACGTGAGGCACATCGACCCGTCCGCGACGGCGCGGACCGGCGAGCCTCATGTGCGCCTGCACGTACCCGAGCGGACGCTGACGACATGGGTCGTCCTCGACGTCTCCCCCTCGATGGCTTTCGGCACGACAGGACGGTTGAAGTGGGACGTCGCCGAGGGCGTGGCGCTCGTGACGGCGCGACTCGCCGTGCGGCGCGCTGGGCGCGTCGCGCTCGCCACGTTCGGCGCCGGCGTCCCCCGCCTGCTGCGCCCGCGCGGGTCGAAACCGGGCCTCGTGGCGATACGGCGGGCGCTTGGCGAGGGCGTGGCGCCCGACGGGCTGAGCGATCCCTCGGCGCTCGCCGGCGCGCTCCGCCTGATCCGCAAGCTCGCGGGCCAGCCCGGGCTCGTCGTGGTGGTGTCCGACTTCCGCGATCAGGAGGACTGGGAGTCGCCGCTCGGGACGCTCGCGGCTCGGCACTCCGTGCTCGCCGTGGAGGTCCGTGACCCACGCGAGGGCAACGTGCCCGCCGCCGGCCACCTGGCGCTCGTGGACCCGGAGAGCGGGGAGCGAGTCGAGGTCGATACCTCGATCGGCGCCGTGCGCCGCGCCTTCGCGCGCGCAGAGGCCGAGGACCGCGACCGCATCGCGCGCGAGCTGCGGCGTCTGCGGGTGGAGCACGTCGTGCTCTCGACCGACCGCGACTGGCTGCGCGACCTCGGGCGGGCGCTTCGATGAGCTTCGCGGAGCCGATCTTCCTGCTCGGCCTGCTGCTCGTGCCTCTGGCGCTGCTGGCGCGGATGGCCGCCCGCCGGCGCGCGCGGCGCCACGCGGTGCGCTTCACCGCCGTACCGTCGATGAAGCGGGCCGCGGCGGTCGCGCCCGCGTGGCTGCGGCACCTGCCGGCCGCCCTTGCCCTGGCCGCGCTGACCGCGCTCGTGCTGGCGATGGCCAAGCCGGAGCGGACCGTCGCGGTGCCGCTCGAGCGTGCCTCCATCATGCTCGTGACCGACCACTCGCGCTCGATGCTCGCCGGGGACGTCGAGCCGGACCGGCTCACGGCGGCGAAGCGGGCGGCGACGTCCTTCCTCGGCGAGGTCCCCGGCCCGGTACGCGTCGGCGTCGTCGCGTTCTCCACGGCGCCGGACGCGGTCCGCGCGCCGAGCGAGGATCGCGCCGAGGCTCGGGCCGTCATCGACGATCAGGTCGCCGACGGCGCGACCGCCACGGGCGCGGCCCTGCGGGTCGCGATCGACACGCTCGGCCAGGACCGCAGGGACGGCAAGCGCCCGCCGGCGGCGATCGTCCTGCTCTCGGACGGAAAGACGACCACCGGTCCCGATCCGGTCGAGGTCGCGGCCACGGCTCGCAAGCTGCAAATCCCGGTCTTCACGATCAGCCTGGGGACGAGCGACGCGACGGTGCCGAACCCGGGCTTCGGCCCGCCCATTCCGGCGAGGCCCGATCCCGAGACGCTGAGGCGAATCGCGGACGCCTCGGGCGGGCGAGCGTTCACGGCCGAGGACGACGAGGAGCTCTCGTCGATCTACAGGAGGCTCGGCTCGCGGCTCGGAACGAAGAAGGAGCGCCGCGAGGTGACCGCGGCATTCGCGGTCGGAGGCGCGCTGCTGCTCCTCGGCGCGGCCGCGACGTCGGTGCGCCGGAGCGCTCGGCTGCCCTAGCCTGGATCCAGCGGGACTGGCGAGCGTTTCTGCGCCGGAGGCCGAGCCAGGCGGCGACGGCGAGCGGAGCGAGGGTGAACCCTCGCGAGTGAGCCGGTGGCGCATGGCGACGGCATTCCGGCGAGGAAACGCCGTCAGGATCGGTGGATTCAGGCTTAGCTGCAGGGCGAAATCCCCCTGCTAGCTTGAGTTGTAGGCATGGCACGCACCTACAAGCTCGATCACTTCACCAAGGGCACCGGCGCAACGGTCGTCCCGAACGACGACGCCCCCGAAGCCGGTGACGAGCGAAAGCTCAACACGGTCCGCCTCCCGGGCGAGCCGCGGAAGCCGAAGGCACCGGGCACGAAGACGTCGAGTCCGCTGCCGCCTGGCCACGTCCGCAAGAAGGCGACGGGCGAGATCGGCCGCGTGCAGTCCGTCGACCCCAGGGGCGGCACGGCCACCGTCCTCTGGCTGAGGCAGGGACGGACATCGACGGTCCCGCTGACGGATATCTCGCGCCGCTGAGGTAGCCGGGCCGGCGTGCCCTACGCGCGCTCGCGCGCAAGTTGGCGCAGGCTCTCGTACTCCTCGGAGCAGGCCGGGCAGCCTTGGAGGTGCGGCCGCATACCTGGAATACGGGCGTCGGTGTCGACCCCCTGCAATTCGAGGTCGATGTACTCGTCGAGCTTGTCGAAGCACTCGTCGCAGAGCAGCTCGCTCTCGGCCGGGCCGAGAAGCCGCTTGACGGTGCTGTCTTTCATCTCCTTGTTCATCTCTTCTCCGCCTATGTCGAGTCGAGGTTGAAGCCGCTGCCGACCAGCTCGGCCCGCAGCTTGCGGCGGGCGTCGTGGAGCGTCTTGTAAAGCGCACCGCGGGTCGTGTTCAGGCGCTCCGCGAGCACGTCGATCGGCACGCCGTCGATTGCAAGAGCGACCAGCACCCGGCGCTGGTGCGGAGTGAGCCGGCGGCCGATGGCGTCGCCCAGCGCGCGGAGCAGCTCGCTCGACTCCGCGGCCTGGTCGGCGCCTGGTGCCAACTGGGCGAGCCGTGTCCAGCTGTCCGAGTCGAGCACGACCTCGCGCTCCTGCCAGGCTCGGCGCCGAACACGGACGCCGGCCTCGAGCAGGGCGAACTTGTAGGCCCAGGTCGTGAAGCGGCTCGCGCCCCGGTAGTCATCGAGCTTCGCGAGGACGGCCACGAGCGCGTCGTCAGCCGCCTGCACGGCCAGATCTTCGATCTCCTCGCCGCGAACGCGCGCCAGGCTGGCGCTGCGGCGGGAAACCTCGAAGCGCGCCGCGCGCAGAAGCAGCGCGTGAAGGCTCTCGACTGCCGCGTCGTAAGCGGGTCCAACCGAGCGGAGCGCTTCGAGCCAGGCGCTCGAGTCTTCGGCCGCAGGCGCCGCGGCAGCGGATGTCGAGGCGGATCGCGGCATGGGCCGGGGACCTGCGCCGACGAAGCTAGCAGTGGCCTGCGGCGTCACGCGTGCTCGTCCCAGTCGAGCGGTGCGGCGATTCGCGCGGCCAGACGTGGTGGGCACCCGCGGTCGATCAGTCCGAGAAGCGCATGCAGGTCGAATCGCGGGTCGGTGGCGAGCCTTTCGGCCGTCTGAGAATCGAATCCGGCCTCTCGCAGGCGCCCGGAGCGCCAGGCAACGTAGCGGTGCTCCCCCGTGTGGTGGGAGAGCCTCAGTTCCGGTCGCATGTCCTGTTCGCGACCGTACCGGCGCTGTTCTTACCGTCGTTCCGTTGTGAGGTAAGGAGTCACGGCCGGTTGGCGCTAAGCGATGCGTGACCTACACAACCGAGAACGCGCGCAACGGCCATCACGACCACCTTCGAGCGCTCGCCGTAGTGAGCGACCCGACCGAGCCGCGAGGCGTCGATCGGCCTGCCGCTGAGCGGGCCGCGAATGAGCTGCTCGTCGCCCTAGGGGCGGACCTGTCGGCAGAGGGCCTCCGTGACACGCCGCGCCGGATCGCCGCCCTCTATGACGAGCTGCTCACGCCCGCGCCCTTCGATGCCACGACCTTTCCAAACGACGGCGGCTACGACGAGCTGGTCGTCGCGCGCGCGATCCCCTTCCACTCGCTGTGCGAGCACCACCTGCTGCCGTTCATCGGGGTAGCGCACGTCGGCTACCTTCCTGGCGAGCAAATCCTCGGCCTGTCGAAGCTCGCGCGGGTTGTGGACTACTTCGCCCGCTCGCTCCAGTTGCAGGAGCGGCTGACGATCCAGATCGCCGGCTGGCTCCAGCGCAAGCTCGAGCCGAAGGGGGTAGGCGTAGTCCTGGAGGCGGAGCACCTATGCATGTCGCTGCGCGGCGTTCGGAAGTCCGGTGCCAGCACCGTCACCTCAGCGCTCCACGGGCTCGTCCGCGATGACCCGCGCACCCGCCAGGAGTTCCTCGCCCTGACAGGAAGGACCTGCAATGCCTGACGCCCCTACATACGTGATCGTCGGGGCCGGCCTGGCCGGCGCCAAAGCCGCCGAGACCCTTCGCGAGGAGGGCTTCGAGGGACGGATCTCCTTGATCGGAAGCGAGCCCGAGCTGCCGTATGAACGCCCGCCGCTGTCGAAGGACTTCTTGCGCGGTGAGTCGCCACGCGAGAAGGCCCGCGTCCACCCTGACGACTTCTACTCGAACCATGACATCGACCTGCGGACAGAGAGCACCGTGAGCGCGATCGATACGGCCGCGCGCGAAGTCCATCTGGACGGAGGCGAGCGAGTCGGCTACGAGCGCCTGCTGCTCGCCATGGGTGCGGAGCCGAGAAGGCTGAGCGTTCCGGGCGCGGATCTTGCCGGGCTGCATTACCTGCGCGACCTGTCAGACGCCGACACGATTGCGGCCCGCCTCGACAAGGGCGGCCGCGTCGTGGTGATCGGCGCCGGCTGGATCGGATCCGAGGTCGCCGCCTCCGCGCGGGTGAAGGGCCTCGAGGTCGCCGTCATCGAGACCGGTCGTGTGCCGCTCGAGCGCGTGCTCGGCGGGGAGCTCGGCGAGATCTACGCGGAGCTGCACCGCGAGCACGGTGTCGAGCTCGTGGCCGACGCGACGCTCGAGGCTTTCGAGGGCGCCTCCCGGGTGGAGCGCGTACGGCTCGCGGACGGGCGCGCGCTCGAGGCCGACTTCGTGATCGCCGGCGTCGGCGTGACGCCGCGCGTCGAGCTCGCCGAGCGGGCCGGAATCGCGGTCGACAACGGCGTTCTGGCCGACGAGCGGCTCGAGACAAGCGTCCCCGGCGTGTTCGCCGCCGGCGACGTGGTCAACGCGCACCACCCGTTCTATGGACGCAGGCTGCGCGTCGAGCACTGGGCGAACGCTCTCCACCAGCCACAGGCAGCGGCCAAGGCCATGCTCGGCAAGCCGGTGTCATACGACCGGCTGCCCTATTTCTTCTCCGACCAGTACGACACCGGCATGGAGTACACGGGCTTCGCGTCCGAGTGGGACGAGGTCGTGTTTCGCGGCGATCCTGCAGGGCGGGAGTTCATCGCCTTCTGGCTCAAGGAGGGCCGCGTCGAGGCCGGCATGAACTTCAACGTCTGGGAAGTGACGGAAGAGATCCAGCAGCTGATCCGGTCGCGGGCGCGTGTGGACCGTGCCCGGGGGGGCCACCACGACACCCCCCACCGAGGGTGTGCGCCCGGGAAGGGGTGGGGGACCACCCGGTACCGGGGGCCCCGG
>JBKPHS010000137.1:0-2589 GCA_046729975.1 Actinomycetota bacterium | reverse complement strand
ATGACCGGACCCTCGGGAAGCCCGTCGAGCGCCTGCTCGATGATCTTCACCGACTCGCGGATCTCGGCGATCCGCACGATCATGCGGTCCCAGTTGTCGCCGGTCGTGCCGACGGGGATGCGGAAGTCGAAGTGGTCGTAGGAGCAGTAGGGCGTGGCCTTGCGCAGGTCCCAGGGGTTGCCGGCCGCGCGCAGCAGCGGGCCGGTGACCCCGAGGCCGAGCAGCGTCTGCTCGTCGACGATCGCGACGTCGCGCAGCCGGTGCAGCACGATCTCGTTCTTCATCAGGATGGCCAGGAACTGGTCGACGCGCTCCGGCATGAGCTTCGTGAACGCGCGGACGTTCTGCTCCCAGCCGACCGGGATGTCCTCGAAGACGCCGCCGACCTGGAAGTAGCGCGTGTGCATGCGCTGCCCCGACGACATCTCGAACAGGTCGACGATCTGCTCGCGATCGCGGAAGCAGTACCAGAACATCGAGATCGCGCCGAGGTCCAGCGCGGTCGTGCCCAGCCAGACGAGGTGGGACATGATCCGGTTGAGCTCCATGTGGATCACGCGCAGGTATTGCGCGCGCGGCGGCACCTCGAGGTCGAGGATCGTCTCGACCGCCCCGCAGAACGCCATCGCGTTGAAGTAGTACGCGAGGTAGTCCATCCGCTCGACGACCGGGATGACCTTCCAGTACGCCTTGTCCTCCGCGGTCTTCTCGATCCCGGTGTGGAGATAGCCGATCACCGGCTTGACGTCGCGCACCACCTCGGCCTCGAGCGTCGCCATCAGCCGCAGCACGCCGTGCGTGGCGGGATGGTGCGGACCGAAGTTGATCGTCAGCAGCTCCTCGGACTCCGGGTGGGCGATGTGGGAGACCTCGACCGACTCCTCGCGCTCGCGGTACGGAAGGTCGGGCGTGAGCCGCGTGTCGATCTCGCTCATTGCCACCACTCCGGCGTCGTGCGCTCGTTGTGCGTGAACAGGACCGGCTCGCCGCCGATCGGGAAGTCGCGCCGCTGCGGGTGGCCCTCGTAGTCCTCGGGCATCAGGATCCGGCGCAGGTCGGGGTGACCGTCGAAGATCACGCCGAACATGTCGTAGACCTCGCGCTCCTGGTGGTCGGCGGTCGGCCACTCGGGCGTGACGCTGGGGACGTTGGGGGCGTCGGTCGTCACGCGCGTGCGCACGGAGATCCGATCGACCTCGGTCATGTCGAGCAGCTCGTAGTGCACGCCGAGGCGCGGCTCCTCGGGGAAGTAGTCGACGCCGTGCACCGAGGCGAGGAACGCGTAGCCCTTGCCCTTGAGGTGCTCGAGCGTCGCCGGCACGGCCGCGGCGGTGACGAGGATCGCCGCCTGGTCGCGGAAGTAGACGGTGTCGAGCACCGCCTCGGCGTCCGCGTCGCGCAGCTCTTGCGCGATCAGCTCGAGGCCGGTGGCGTCAGGCACCGGCGTCCGTTCCACCGACGCCGGGGACGTTGATCGTGTGGACCGCGTTCGGGTCCTCGCGCTCGAGGTCGGCCACGACCTCCTCGGTCCCGCGGCCGCCGTAGCGGGCCCGCCAGCCCTCGTCGGGCTGCGACAGGATCGCCGCGCGCAGCTTGAGGATGCCGTGCACGAGCGACTCCGGCCGCGGCGGACAGCCCGGGATGTGGATGTCGACCGGCAGGAACTTGTCGCCGGGGACGATCGCGTAGTTGTTGAACACGCCCATCGAGGACGAGCAGGCGCCCATCGCGATCACATAGCGCGGCTCGAGCATCTGCTCGTAGATCCGCCGGATGACCGGGGCCATCTTGATCGAGATCCGGCCGGACAGCATGATCGTGTCGGCCTGGCGCGGCGTTGCGCGCGCCGCCTCGAAGCCGAAGCGCGCGATGTCCATCCGCGGTCCGATGTGCGACATCCACTCCATCGCGCAGCAGGCGAGTCCGAACGACAGCGGGAAGTTCGCATTGCCGACCGCCCAGCGGCCGGCCTTCTCGAGCGTGGTGGTCAGCACCGACTGCTCGACGTGCTCTTCGAGCTCCGGGCCGTCGAGGGCGCCGCGCAGCATGTCCCGAGCGCGCAGCTGGCGGGCGCGGAACTCCGCCTTCGAGCCCGCGCCGAGCTGCTGCCGCGTCACCTCCATTCGAGCGCCCCCCTTCGCCAGACGTACACGTAGGCGATCAGCAGCAGCACGACGAACACGATCGTCTCGACCAGCGCGAACGTGCCGAATGCGTCGAGCTGGATCGCGACCGGGTACAGCAGGATCGTCTCGATGTCGAACAGGATGAACAGCATCGCGACGAGGTAGAAGGAGATCCCGAAGCGGAAGTTCTGCTTGACGTCCGACGGCAGCCCGCACTCGTACGGGTCGCCCTGCGAGCGCGGCGCGCTGTTGCGTCCGATCGCCTTCCCGAGCACCGAGTTGATCGTCACGAAGATCAGGCCGAGCAGTGCGCCGATGCCCAGGAAGACGAGGGCCGGAAGGTAGGAACGGATCATCCGGACCCGATTTGTACCACTGCTTGTGCGGAAGTGTTACTTAGTGACATTGCGCACTGGGCCGCGCCGGATTTCAGATCCATCCCGAGGCCCGTACCCCCAACAGC
>JBKPHS010000136.1:0-4382 GCA_046729975.1 Actinomycetota bacterium | reverse complement strand
CTCGGCGTTGAGCCGGGACGCGTCGTCTGGGCGCCGAACGGCTTCGATCCCGGCGCCTTCGACCGCCGGCCCATGCGAGGGGAGGAGCGGGTGCGCTTCTGGCAGCGCTGGCTCGTGGAGGAGCCCCGCGGCTGGGACGAGTCGGGCGTCCCGGGCAGCGTCAGGTATACGGACGAGGAGGTCTCGGTGTTCGCCGAGGGCCCCGCGCTCGTCTACGTCGGGCGCTTCACGCAGGTCAAGCGCATCCCGCTGCTGATCCGTGCCTACGCGGAGGCGCGCAGCCGCTTCGCGACGCGCGCGCCGCTCGTGCTGCTCGGCGGCTTCCCGGGCGAGTGGGAGGGCCCTCATCCGCTCGAGGTGGTCCGCGAGTTGGATGTGCCGGACGTCTTTCTCGCCGGCTGGCACGGGCACGAGGACCTGCCCGAGGGCCTGAACGCGTCGGACGTGCTCGTGCTTCCCTCCGTCCACGAGCAATTCGGCCAGGTGATAGTCGAGGCGGGAGCCTGCGGGCTGCCCGCGATCGCCGTGAACGCGCATGGGCCGGCCACGATCGTCGAGGACGGGGAGACCGGCTGGCTCGTTGAGCCCGACGACGACGAGGCGATGGCTGGCGCGCTCGTCGAGGCCGTGAACGAGGAGGGCGAACGCGAGCGCCGCGGCCGCGCCGCCTACACCGTGAGCCGGGAGCACTACTCGTGGCCCGCGCTGACGAGAGGAGTCGCGGCGGTCTACGAGGACGCCCGGGAGCGCCGGCCTCCGGCCACGACGCCCGAATCGCTGACCGAAGTCGACTGACGCACCTCCTATCTTGGTCGGCCGTGTCAGCGCTCGACTACTCGATCCGCCGCTCGGATCGTGCCCGCCACGCGCGCATAGTCGTCGACGCCGCCGGTGTCGAGGTGGTGGTGCCGCGCCGCATGGCGCTCCGGCACGTTCCCCCGTTCGTCGAGGAGAAGCGGCCCTGGATCGAGCGCACGCTGCGCCGCCTACGCGACGCGGAGGCGGCGGGGCCGCAGGTGCGGCTCGAGGACGGCGGTCAGGTGCCATACCTCGGGCGCGAGCTCGACCTGCGCGTCCTGGTCGAGCCAGGCCGGGTGCGGGACCACGTGGCCATGCGCGGAGATGCGCTGCACGTCAAGGTCGGGCGCGGAGGAGCCGCCCCGCTCCACCAGGCGCTCGAGCGCTGGTACCGCAGGCGCGCACGCGTCGAGGTGGCCGCACGGCTCGACGCCGCGACGGCGCGTGCCGGCACGCGCTACACGCGGCTGACGATCCGCGGCCAGCGCACACGCTGGGCGAGCTGCTCCACCACCGGCGCGATGAGCTTCAACTGGCGGCTGCTGCTCGCGCCCGAGGAGATCCTCGACTACGTCGTCGAGCACGAGGTGGCCCACCTCGAGCTCATGGACCACTCGCCACGCTTCTGGCGCCTGCTCGCGGGCCGCTCGCCGGGCTACCGCGAGCACGAGCGCTGGCTGCGCCGCCACGGCCCGGCGCTGCGGATCTGACTACTCCCAGCGGAACCAGCGCACGGCGATGAACAGCCCGGCGGCGGCCCAGCCGCCGACGACGGCCAGCGCGGTGAGGTTGTCGCCGAGCCCCGCGCCGGTGACGATCGCGCCCGAGAGCCCGTCGATCACGTGCTTGAGCGGCAGCGCCTCGGCGATCCCCTCGAGCACGGGCGGCAGCGAGTCGGCCGAGTAGAAGACGCCGGAGATGAAGATCACCGGGAGGAAGACCGCATTGACGTAGGCCGGCGCGGCATCGAAGTTCGGGATGACGTGCGCGAAGGCGATCCCGAGCGAGCCGAACGCCACCACTCCGAGCAGGGTGAAGACCGCGAGCTCCGCCCAGTCGCGCGGCCAGTGAACGCCGTAGATCAGGTTCCCGATCACCACCACCAGCAGCACCTGGACCACTGCGTTCAGCACGGCGGACCCGAGCAGCCCGCCGAAGTACGAGGCGGGGGGCAGCGGCGTGCCGCGGATGCGCTTGAGAATCCCCTCCTCGCGCAGGAAGGTCAGCTGCATGGCGAGCGCCGTGAAGGTGGTGGCCATGACTCCCAGGCCCGCGATTCCGGGCACGAGCACGTCGAGCTCGTCCGGCTCGTTGGCGAACACGGACGCGATCAGCAGCAGGAAGATCAGCGGCAGCGCGAAGTTGAAGAACGCCGCGCTCGGGTTGCGCCAGAACAGCTTCCGCTCGAAGCGGAACTGGCGCCAGGCCAGCGCCGCGGTGCTCACCGCTCCTCCTCGGCGGTCAGCGCGAGGTAGACGTCCTCGAGGCTCGGCCGGCTGACGCTCAACCCCTGAAGCCGCTCGCCGCGCTCGAGAGCCTCGGAGGTCAGCCGGTGGAGCAACTCGGTGGGGTCGTCGGTCTCGAGCTCCACGCGGCTGCCGTTGCGGTCGTAGGCCACCCGGTAGAGCGATCGCTCGGCGCCGAGCTCCGCGGGCGGTCCCTCCGCCACGATCCGGCCGTCCTTGACGATGGCCACGCGGTCGGCGAGCGTCTGCGCCTCCTCGAGGTAATGCGTGGTGAGCAGGACCGTCTTGCCGAGCTCCTTGAGCTTGCGGATCACCCCCCAGGCCGTGCGGCGCGCGGCCGGGTCGAAGCCGGTGGTCGGCTCGTCGAGGAAGACGACCTCCGGGTCGCCGATCAACGCCAGCGCAAGGTCGAGCCGGCGCCGCTGACCGCCGGAGAGCGTGGACACGCGGGCGTCGCGCTTCTCGTCGAGGCCGACCACCGAGATCGTCTCCGCGGGATCACGCGATCGCGGGTAGTACGCGGCGAACTGCTCGACCGCCTCGCGCACGGTCGCGCGCGTGTAGAAGCCGACGCTTTGCAGGACGATCCCCACCTTCTCCTGCAGGCTCCGGTCGCGCCGCTCGGGGTCCTGGCCGAGCACCGCGACCTCGCCGGCCGAGCGGCGCCGGTAGCCCTCGAGGATCTCGACGGTGGTCGTCTTGCCCGCCCCGTTCGGCCCGAGCAGGCCGAAGACCTCGCCGCGCGCGACCGCGAACGACACCCCGCGCACGGCCTCGACGGGGCCGTAGCTCTTGCGCAGGTCGAGGACCTCGATCGCGGGTTCTGCCACGCCCGAGACTATGCCAAGCCGCATCCACCATCCGTCCGGTGGCTAGGGCAATGTTTCCCTCCGCAGGCCAGGCCGCGTGCTCAGTCGGCTCGCACGACCAGCAGGCTGCTTGGCGCGTGGTGGGAGAGCTTGCCCGCCACACTGCCGAGCATGAACCGGCGCAGCCCGGTGTTCCCGCGCGCACCGACCACGATCAGCTCGGCGTTCTGCTCGTCGGCGACGTCGATGATGACTTCCGCGGGATCGCCGGCGCGTGCGTACTTCTCGACCGCGAAGCCCGCCTGCTGGAAGCTGTACTCGGCGCGGGCGAGCACGTCCGCCGCCACGCCGCGTAGGTCGACCGAGTCCTGGCGGGCGCTTACGCCGATCCGCTCCAAGGTGGATGGGCCGGGATAGGCGCACACGAGATGGACGGTGACGCCGCTTTCACGCACCAACTCGATGACCTTCTCCACTGCCGCCTCGGCGCCCCGCGAACCGTCAGTCCCTACGACGATCGCACTCATGTCCGGAGCCTACTCCGGGGAAGCTCCCTTATGCCAAGCTGCGCGGGTTGGGCTACGCCTGCATCGACGTCGGCAGCAACACCACGCGGCTGCTCGTAGCGGAGGTCCGGGAGGGGGGCCTGAGCGAGATCGCCGTCCGCCGCGAGTTCACGCGGATCGGCCGCAGCCTGATCGGAGAGGGCCGGCTGCCGCAGGAGAAGATCGGCGAGCTCTGCGGCATCATCGCCGGCCAAGCCGAGCTGGCACGCGAGCTGGGCGCGACGCGCATCGCGGTCGTTGGCACGGCCGCGGTCCGGCACGCTCGTAACCGCGACGAGCTGGCAAAGGCGATCCGCGAGCGCTGCGGCCTCGGCCTGCGCGTGCTATCGGGAAGCGAGGAGGCGGACCTGTCTTTCGCGGGCGCGACGCGCTGCCGCGGACGGCCGCCCGCTGGGCGCCTGGCGGTCATCGACGCGGGCGGTTGGTCGACGGAGGTCGTCCTCGGCACCTATGCGGACGGGGTCGCGTGGTCGGAGTCGTTCCCGATCGGCTCGGGACTGCTCGCTGATCGCCACCTCCGCTCCGATCCGCCGGCGCCGGCTGAGCTGGCCGCCGTCCGGGACGAGGTGCGGCAGGCGTTCGCCGGCGTCGAGCTCGACGGAGCGCAGCAGGCCGCGGCCGTCGGCGGCAGCGCGACGTCCCTGCGCCGCCTCGTCGGCCCGGTGCTGGAGCCGGACGCGCTCGAGCGATCGATCGGCCAACGCCGCCGGATGCCGATAGCGAAGGCCGCCCCCCCCCCCCAG
>JBKPHS010000135.1:0-5560 GCA_046729975.1 Actinomycetota bacterium | reverse complement strand
GACCGACGTGGTGCTGAGCGGGGCGGCCACGACGAACCAGCTCGAGAGCAACCTCGCGGCCCGCGACATCGCGCTCGACGAGGTGACCTTACGCGAGCTCGAATCGCTGGCCGAGCCGAGCGACTGCTACTGGGAGGAGCGTTCCACGCTCAGCTGGAGCTAACGCCCGGGCCCGGGCTCGCCGCGGCCGACGTCCCAGGGCAGCGGCACGTTGGCCTCGCGCTCCTCGCGTTCGGCTCGGCGGCGCTGGCGCTCGTCGTCGTCGTAGTCGTCGTAGCCGGAGCGCTCCTCGACCTCGACGTTCCACTCCTGGCTGAAGCCACGCATCGCAAAGGCGATCAGCAGCACCTGGACCGGGACGATGATCAGCGTCAGGAGGCCGAGGATGCCGGGCGGCAGAGCCGGGTCGTCGAAGCCCTCCTTGTCGCGATCGAACCAAGCGGGGGCCGCGACGGCGGCGATCACGGCGATCAGGATCGCGAGTGCGGCCGCGAGCGGTAGCACGCCCCTGTTCCACCGCGCCACGAAGTAGGCCATCACGACGTAGACGGCGATGTATGCGACGGCCACGACCTGCGCGCCCGCGAGCACGTCCCAGCCTCCGGCGGTCACAACCGTGAACAGCACGGCGCTCGTCAGGAGCAGCAGAATCACCGCCGCCTTCGTCGCCTTGGATGCCGCCTTCTCCCGGTTGGGATGCCGGATCGCGACGCTCGACCCCTCCACGCGCCGGAGTCTACGGTCTTCCGGGGCCTCTATGTGCCGGTTGACCCGGCGTCGTCCCCGTGCGGGGTCTGAGGTACGCAGTCACGCGTTCACGGGAATTACTTGTGCCGACGCGCCAGCAACGGCCTGAACATGCATACCGCATTCAGAACCGGGCACACCAAATACAAGCCTGGAGTAAGCGGCGTCCGGTCCCGACTCGCCCCCGGGCCGGGCGTCCCTCCAGCGCTTCTCGATGCGGATGGAGGGACTCGAACCCCCAAGGGACTAAGCCCACCGCGTCCTAAGCGCGGCGCGTCTGCCAGTTCCGCCACATCCGCGGGCCGCGAACGATTCTAGGCGCGATCCGCCGGCCGGCTCGGCCGCATTCTCGCGCTTGATCGGCCGCTACGATGGGCTCCGCGGAGGGGCAGTGGCCAAATTGGATACGGCACCGGTCTCCAAAACCGGCGATTGCAGGTTCGAGTCCTGCCTGCCCCGCTAGAAGCCCCAGCCGCGGTACAGGGCTTCGGCCTGCTCCGCCGTCGCGTAGCGGGCGTCCGCACGGAAGCGGCCGTCGCGCTTGACGAACGCCATATCGAGCTGCGCGAGCGCTCCGTCCAGCGGGCGCAGGTGGCCGCCGTAGACGTCGTAGGCCGCCCAGCCGGCGTCGGCCATCCAGGCCACCACGTCGCTCAGCAGGGGGCTGCCTGGGACGAGCTCGAGCAGGGAGACCTCCAGCAGCACGAGCTCCGTTCGCTCGAGCGTGTCGTGCGCGCCCCCGAGCACGTCGAGCTCGCCGCCCTCGACGTCGACCTTCAGGACGAAGGGCGGCCGCTCAGACGCCGTCAGCTCGTCGAGGGTCACGAGCGGCACCGCGCGGCGCGTCGTCACCTCGTCGCGCTCGCCCACCACCGACGACAGCGTCGGCACCCGGTGGACGCCGATCTCGACCTCGCCGGGCTGCGGTCCCGCGGCGGCCAGGACGTAGCGCCCGCGCCGGCGCTCGGTCAGCTCGCGCAGCGCCGGCTCGTACTCCGCCAGCGGCTCGACGAGCAGCAGGTCGGCGTCAGGGAACGTGTCGTAGAGCTCGGGCGTCCCCCACGCGACCCCGACGTCTACGAGCATGCCCGGTCGCAGGCCGAGCCCCTTCAGATGCGCGAGAACTTCCGCGAGCGTGCGCCGAGGCGCCTGGTTACCCCGGCGCACCAACTCAACCCCCGCGCGCGCGAGCGCGCGCCGCGCCAGCGATCGAAAGCGATCCCGCATCCCGCCGAAGCTATCCGCTGGCGGTGCGCGCCGGTGGCAGACCCGCTAAGCTAGTTCGAGTTACATCGAAGTTAGGACGCATCTGCCTGTGAGAACCATCAGCCATCCGCCCATCGAGGAGGTCGATCTGGTTGCCGTGCTGCACGCACTGAGCGACCCTGTCAGGCTCGACGTGGTGGGGCAGCTTGCGGACGGATGTGAGCTTGCGTGCGGGGCTATCAACGGGAAAGTGTCGAAATCGACGCTTTCGCACCACCTGAAGGTGCTCCGAGATGCCGGTGTGACCCACATGCGGGTAACCGGGACCAAGCGTATGGTGTCCCTCAGGCAAGAGGAGCTCGGGCAGCGCTTCCCAGGCCTGCTGGAATCAGTGCTCCGCTGCAAGCAGGCCGCCTGACGCGAGCGTCGAAGTCCGAAACTTCAGCACCGCGGAACGGTTGTTAAGGCCCCTTAGGCATCCCTTTAAGGCCGCTTGAGGATCCGCGGCCAGCATTGGGCGCGCATGTGGGCATGAATGCGCGCCCCTGCTACTATTTCGATCATCATAGAACATTCGAAGAAAGAGCACCTTGGCTAAGACACTTAAGAAGACTGGATCGCGCGAGCTCCGCCTGGTCGGCCGGCAGGCCGAGACAGAGCTGCGTGCCGACGCGGTCCAGGACTCGCTTCAGCTGTTTCTGAACGAGGCCCGGCACTACCCGCTCCTCACCGCCGAGGAGGAGGTCGAGCTGTCCCAGCGCATCGAGCGCGGGGATCTGGCCGCGAAGGAGCGCATGATCAATTCGAACCTGCGCCTCGTCGTCTCGGTGGCGCGCAAGTACCAGGGCCAGGGCCTGTCCCTCGGCGACCTCGTGCAGGAGGGCATGCTCGGCCTGATCCGTGCGGTCGAGAAGTTCGACTGGCGCAAGGGTTTCAAGTTCTCGACGTACGGGACGCTGTGGATCCAGCAGGCGATCCAGCGCGGGCTTCAGAACTCCGCGCGCACGATTCGACTGCCGGTTCACATCGAGCAGCGCCTGCGGAAGATCCACGGAGCGCAGCGCAAGCTGACAATCGAGCTGGGTCGAGACCCCGACTACGAGGAGCTCTCGAACGCGACGGCCATCCCGGCCGACGAGATCGAGGACCTGTTGAAGGCCGACCAGTCGCTATCGAGCCTGGACCAGCCGGTCGGCGACGACGGCGATTCCTCGCTCGGCGATCTCCTTCCGAGCGAGCAGGAGACGCCCGAGGGCGAGGCCGAGCGCGGTGAGAGCGAGCAGCTCGTGGCCGAGGCGCTGGACGCCCTGCCCGAGCGCGAGCGTGAGGTCGTGCGGCTGCGCTTCGGCGTCGGTGGCGCCGAGCCCACGCCGCTCCGAGAGACCGGCCGCCGTCTCGGCATGTCCGCCGAGCGCGTCCGTCAGCTGGAAGAGCGAGCGCTCAGCCAGCTCGCCGGCAGCGAGGCCCTCGCGGGCCTGCGCGACGCGGCCTAGCACCCCCTGAGCAGCGGGACCCGGCCGGGCGGAGTCTCACTCCTCCGCTCGAGCCGGGTCCTTCGCGCGCCGCGCGCACGCACGCGGCGGACCCCGTGGAGACTGCCGAGCTCCGACGCGAGCGAGTCGAAGCTCTTGGCGGCGGGCACGCTTAGGCGCTCGTCGGCGCGGGGGTCCCCCGCGTGTGAAGCAGGTTCTGGACCTCGCCGACCCCCTGCACCTTGCGGGCGGCCTTCTCGAGCTCTTGGATCTGGTCCTCGCTGTCGAGCTCGCCGCGGAGCGTGACGACTCCGTTTACGGCGTCGACGTTGACCCTTCCCTTGGGCGCGTCGGCGTCACGGAAGATCTCGCTCTCGACCTTGCGGGCGAGCGTCACGTCGTCCGGCTGCGGCTTCTGCTGCTTGATGCTGGCGACCTTGTGCGTCACCCCCTGGGCCTGGGAGCTCGCGACGCGGGCGGCCTGCTCGCCCTTCTGCGCGCTACTCCGAAGCGTCGCGCGGCTGCGGTCGCGCGCCATGTTGCGACGCCGCTTGCCGGTTTCGGGGTCGAGGAAGTAGACGAGCGCGGCGCCTCCCATGGCGCCGAGCATCAGGGACTTGAGGTTCATCTCCGGGTTCCTTTCCAGCTCGTGGCTTCCTTTGCCTGCGACGCGACTACCCGGCGGGCCTACCCGTAAACGGGTGATCCGTTGCCGCCGTTTTTCGCGTCAGACCGCCGGGTAGAAGGGGGACCGAAGAGATCCATCCAAGACCTCGCCCGGCCAAGGAGGAGACATGTACATCGGCATCGGCACGCTGATCATCATCATCATTCTGCTGATCATCCTGCTCTAGACCGCGCGCGCCGCGCGACTACAATGGGCGACCACGACGCGGGCGAAGTGTTGTGGTTGCACAGGAGCCTTCCAAGCTCCTAGGGCGGGTTCGATTCCCGTCGCCCGCTTCGGGGCGTGGCGCAGTCTGGTAGCGCACTCGGCTGGGGGCCGAGCGGTCGCTGGTTCAAATCCAGTCGCCCCGACTCACCGCTCAGGAGCGCATAGCTCCGCAAGGGCTTGCTAGAGGCCATTCCATAGCTGGACGCGGGGCGCGTAGCTCCGCACTGCTCCGCACGCCAAGCGGGCAACTGAGACGCAACCCGGACGCACCCTGGGCGCGACTCAGACGCACTAGGAGCGCGTTAGGCGGCGGACGTCGCTTCCAGCGCGCGCTGAAGGGGGTGGCGCTGGCCTAACCGGACCGTCCGACATAGCCGCGGTGACTCCATCCAGCACCCTTCCTTGAGCGGAACCCGGTGGCGCGGGGCCTTAGTCCGGTGAGCAGCTCCTCACCGGCGGGCGGGAGGTTGAGAGGCCGAGGCGCGTGAGTCTTCATTAGCGCGCTGAAGTAGCGGGGTGGCACCGACAACCACGACGGCGGCGGACACGAGCCCGCTGGGCACCGTCGGCGTGGCGCACCGAGGCGAACCAGGCTGCGCCTGGTGCGACCGGCGCTGCGTGCCTGGCGAGGACGGCGTCGCGCCCCATGCGACGAAGTTCTGCGGCCGGCCATCCTGCAAGAGGCGCTGGCACCGGGCCAGGGGGCCATCCAGCGAAGGCTCTGAAGCGGGGCCGGTGGGGGCGTCGTTGAAGGCTTTCGCACTCGCCCCGCTCGGGAGCGACGCTCGCTACCGCCCTCGTTGGAGGGCGGCACTCCGGCGATCAGGAACGCGCGAGGCTGCGGCCGGCCGACCCCAGCAAGGCGCAGTGCTCGGCTACGGCCTTTGCCATAGTGGCTTCCGCGGCGCGCCCCCATGAGCGCGGGTCGTAAGCGTTCTTGTCCCCCACGCCGCCATCCACCTTCAGCACGTCGGCATAGTGCGTGAGCACGTGGTCTGCAACCGCGCGCGTGAAGGCGTATTGCATGTCTGTGTCGACGTTGACCTTCACGACGCCGTTGCGGACGGCATCGCGTAGCTCCTTCTCGCTGGAGCCGCTGCTGCCGTGGAAGACGTACTGGAAGCGCGCGCCGGGGTGAGCGGCAGCGAGGGCAGCTTGGCCCTCCCGCAGGATCTCCGGCCGCAGCTGGACTACGCCGGGCGCGTAGAGGCCGTGGACGTTGCCGAAGGTGGCGGCGAGC
>JBKPHS010000134.1:0-7661 GCA_046729975.1 Actinomycetota bacterium | reverse complement strand
TCGACGGAGACGAGCCCGTGGGCGACATGCCGGTCGAGGCGCTGGTCGACGACTGCCCTCTGTACGACCTCGAGCCTGAGCCGCCCGCCGGGCAGATCTATCCGGCTCCGCAGCGGCGGATAGAGGAGGGCGCGGGGCCGGTCGAGACGCTGCTCGCGCTGCTCGCTGCGCCGAACGTGGCGAGCAAGCGCTTCGCCTTCGAGCAGTACGACGCCGTCGTCGGCTCACGGACGGTACGGCGCCCGGAGGCGGCCGACGCCGCCGTGCTCGCGCTCGGACCGGACGGGGGCAGCGGCGCGCTCGCTGTATCGATCGACGGCAACGGCCGGCGCGTCGCCTGCGACCCCTACCGCGGCGCCGTCGAGGCCGTGCTCGAGTGCGCCCGCAACCTGGCCTGCGTCGGGGCCGAGCCGCTTGGCCTGACCAACTGCCTCAACTTCGGCAATCCGGAGAAGCCGCACATCGCCTGGCAGCTGACGCGCTCGGTGGAGGGCATGGCGGAGGCCTGCCGCGCACTCGCAGTGCCGGTCGTCGGCGGAAACGTCTCGCTCTACAACGAGGGCGGGGGCGGGCCGATCTACCCGACGCCGATCGTGGGCATGGTGGGCAGGCTCGCCGACCCGGCAGACGCCCCCGGAGCCGCCTTCGCCGAGGAGGGTCACGCGATCGCGCTGCTCGGTCCCTTCGCCCCCTCGCTGTTGGGCTCGGAGCTCGAGAAGCTTCGCGGCGGCCTGGCCGACCGGCTCCCCGACATCGACCTCGAGGCGCACGTGCGCGCGCTCGCGCACGCGCGCGAGGCGGCGGCCGGCGGGCGCCTGGGCTCCGCTCACGACGTCTCCGAGGGGGGCTTGGCGTGCGCGCTGGCAGAGGGCTGCATCGCCGGTGGGATCGGCGCGCGGGTCGACCTCTCGGCGCTCGCGGAGCGCTTCGGCTCCGAGGCCGCGCTATTCGGTGAGGGCGCAGGCGGGATCGTGATCTCCGGTCCCCGAGAGGCGCTCGCGGAAATAGCTCGCTTTGCAGGCGAAACCGGCTTCGTCGAGCTCGGTGAGGTCGGCGGCGACCGCCTGGAGGTCGACGCTGGCGCTGCTACGCTCTCCCTCTCGGTGGCGGACGCGGCCGTCCCCTTCCGGCATGCGATCGCCGACCGGTTGTGATGACGCCCGAGCCGATCTCGTTCCGTGACGGGCCGCGCGACGAATGTGGCGTCTTCGGCGTCTACGCGCCGGAGTCCGACGTCGCCCGGCTCGCCTACTTCGCGCTCTACGCGCTCCAGCACCGCGGGCAGGAGTCCGCCGGCATAGCGACCTGCGAGGACGGCCACATCATGACCCTGCGCGACCTCGGCCTGGTCTCGCAGGTGTTCGACGAGCCGAAGCTGCGCGCGCTCACCGGCTCGCTCGCGATCGGGCACGTGCGCTACTCCACGACCGGCTCGTCGGCCTGGGACAACGCGCAGCCGATCTACCGCTCCGACAGGCGCGAGATCGCGCTCGCCCACAACGGCAACCTCATCAACGCGGTCGCCCTGCACAGCTCCATGCGCGAGCGGGGCGTGACCTTCCGCTCGACCTCGGACTCCGAGATCATCGCCGCGCTGCTCTCCACGCACGAGGCCGATGCGATCGAGGACGCGGTGGCCGACGTGATGCCGCGCCTCGAGGGCGCCTTCTCGACGGTGATCATGACGCCCGACCGGATCGTCGCCTTCCGCGACGGCGCGGGCCTGCGGCCACTCGCGCTCGGGCGCATCGGCGAGCGCTACTGCGTCGCCTCCGAGAGCTGCGCCTTCGACATCATCGGCGCGGAGTTCCTGCGCGAGGTCGAGCCGGGGGAGATGGTCTCGCTCACCGACCGCGGCCTCGAGGTGCGGCAGGTGATCGAGGGCGCCCGGCGCGCGTTCTGCGTCTTCGAGCACATCTACTTCGCGCGTCCCGACTCCAAGCTCGAGGGTAGGCTGACGCAGGTGTCGCGACGCAAGATGGGCGAGATCCTCTGGCGCGAGGCGCCCGTCGAGGCGGACCTCGTGATCGCCGTGCCGGACTCGGGCAACCCGGCCGCGAACGGCTACGCGCAGGCGTCCGGGATCCCGAAGGACGACGGCCTGATCAAGAACCGCTACGTCGCGCGGACGTTCATCCAGCCGGGCCAGGAGCTGCGCAAGCACGGCCTGCGGATGAAGTTCAACCCGCTCCCCGAGATCGTCGGCGGCCAGCGGGTGGTCGTCGTGGACGACTCGATCGTGCGCGGCAACACCACGCGCCAGATCGTCCGCATGCTGCGCGACGCCGGCGCGAGCGAGGTGCACATGCGCATCTCGGCGCCGCCGATCCGCCACCCCTGCCACTACGGCATCGACATGTCGACGACGCAGGAGATGATCGCCCACGGCCGCAGCGTCGAGGAGGTGGCCCGGGAGCTCGACTGCGACTCGCTCGCCTACCTGTCGCTCGAGGGTCTCTACGAGGCGATCGGCATGGACCGCGCCACCCATTGCGACGCGTGCTTCACGGGCGAGTACCCGCTCGAGCGCACCGACTCCGCCAACGGCAAGTTCGCGCTCGAGGAGCTCGCGGTCGTCAAGGGCTGACGGCGCCGACGGCCTCGTCGAGCGATCCGACCACGACGTCGGCCTCGCCAAGCGCCTCCGGGGACGGCGGATACGTCTCGTTCGGAAGCGCGATCGTGCGCATGCCGGCGGCCTTGGCCGCGCGGATGCCGTTCTCGGAGTCCTCGATCGCTGCGCAGCGCGCCGGCTCGACGCCGAGCCGGCGGGCCGTCTCGAGGTAGACGTCGGGGTCAGGCTTGCCGCGCTTCACCTCCTCCGAGGACACCGTCGCCTGGAGGTAGCGCCCGAGGCAGGTCAGCTCGAGGAAGAGATCGATGATCTCGCGGTTCGACGACGACGCGAGGCCGACGGGCCAGCGCCCGGCCGCCCTCTCGACCGCCTCGTGCGCGCCCGGTCTCAGCGGCAGCTCCTCGCGGTAGATGCGCTCGAGCCGGCGCACGACGTCGGCCGAGATCTCGTTCGGTTCCATGTCGACGCCGAGCTCGTCGTGGAGGTAGCGCGACCACTCCGGCGAGCTCATGCCCATCATGTCCCGCGGGGCACGCTCGGTCCAGCGCCCTCCGCCCTCGCGCGTCAGCTCCTCCTTGGCCGCGTTCCAGACCTGCTCGGAGTCGAGCAGCACGCCGTCGAGATCGAAAATCACCGCGTCGATCACGTGCGGCAGGTTACGGGCGGGCGACGAGTCCGCGACGGGCGACCTTTGCCCGCCGGACGCGCCGTTAGGGTGGCCGTCGCCTTGGACCTCGAGACCGCACTCCACGAGCACTTCGGCTTCCGGGACTTCCGCCCGGGCCAGCACGAGGCATGTGAGGCCGCGCTCGCGGGCCGCGACGTGCTGGTCGTCATGCCCACGGGCTCGGGAAAGTCGCTCTGCTACCAGCTGCCCGCGCTGCTGCGCGACGACCTGGCGATCGTCGTCTCGCCGCTCGTCGCGCTCATGCAGGACCAGGTCGACGCGCTGGCTGCGCGCGGCCTCGGCGAGCGGGTCGCGCTCGTCAACGCCCAGCAGAGCGCGGCGGGCAACGCGCAGGCACTCGCGCGCGCGGAGGAGGGCGAGCTGCGGCTGTTGTACGTGGCCCCGGAGCGCTTCTCGTCGCTCGGCTTCGTCGAGCGCATCGCCCGCGCGCGCGTCGGGCTCTTCGTGGTCGACGAGGCCCACTGCGTCTCGCAGTGGGGGCACGACTTCCGCCCGGACTACTTTCGCCTCGGCGACGCCGCCCGCTACCTCGCGGCCGATGCGATCGTCGCCTCCACAGCCACCGCCACGCCGCGTGTCGCGGCCGACGTCGCCCGCCGTCTCGGCCTGCGCGAGCCGCTGCGGGTCTCCACGGGCTTCGACCGCTCCAACCTGTCGTTCGCGGTCGCCTGCCCCGCCCCGCACGAGAAGGACCGCCTGCTCCTCGAAGCGCTCCGCCGCGACGCGGCCCTCCCGGCGATTGTCTACGCGGGCACTCGCGCGGGCGCCGAGGAGATCGCCGCGCGACTGACGGAGGAGCTCGGGGAGAAGGCCAGGCCGTACCACGCGGGGCTGGAGCGGGAGTTACGCGCCTCGGTGCAGCGCCGCTTCCTCGCCGACGAGATCCGGGTCGTGGTCGCGACGAACGCATTCGGGATGGGCGTGGACAAGCCCAACGTCCGCACCGTCGTGCACGCGAGCGTGCCGGCGTCGCTCGAGGCGTACTACCAGGAGGCCGGCCGGGCCGGTCGGGACGGCGAGCACGCGCTGGCGCTGCTGCTCGCCGAGCCTCGCGACAAGGCGCTCCACGTCCACTTCATCAAGCGCGACGAGCTGGACGAGGCGCTGCCCCGCCGGCTGGCCGAGCGGCTCGGCCAGGAGCTCGACCTGGAAGCGCGCTACGACGTCGACGCCGGGGAGCTCGAGCGCGCTCTCCGCATCGAGGGCGACCAGCTTCGAGCGCTCGTCGGACACCTGTCGCGCGCGGGAGTCATCCGGCCGGCGCCATCGGCGCCCGATCGCGTGGCGGGCCGCATGGAGCGCGACTTCGACGGCCGTGCGGCCGGTCTCTGCAGGGCCTCGGCGGCGGATGCGCAGCGCTCGCGCTGGCGCCAGTACCGAGAGATCTGGGCCTACGTGGAGGGATCGAGCTGCCGCCGCGGCGCGATACTCGGCCACTTCGGCGATCCGGCCGAGCCGGCGCCGTCGGGAGCGTGCTGCGACGTTTGCCACGACGGCCTGGTGCCGGAGGTTCCGGCCGCAGTGGCGAGCGCCCACTTCGAGGATCTCGACGACGCGATCATCGCCGTCGCCCGCCAGGCGCGGCCGGCAGTCGGGCGCACGACCTGCGCCGCCATCCTGCACGGCGGGCGCAGCAAGAAGATCCAGCAGAACTCCTACGACGGGCTGCCCGCCTACGGCAGCTCGTCCCACATGCGGCGAGCCGACATCCTCGCCCGCATCGACGAGCTGATCGAGGCGAGGAGGCTCTCGCTCAGCCGCGGGGCCTACCCTAAGCTCAAGGTGCCGTCACAGCCGCTTGCAGCCGCGTGACCTTCCGGGTGGCCGTCCTCGTCTCCGGCGAGGGGACGAACCTCCAGGCGCTGCTCGACTCCGTCCACGGGAGCGACGGTATCGAGGTGGCCTGCGTCGGCTCGAGCAACCCGGACGCGCGCGGGCTCGAGCGCGCTCGCCGCGCCGGCGTCGAGACCGGCGTCTTCGCGGTCGCCGGCTACGAGTCGCGTGAGGCTCGTGACCGGGAACTCGGCGACTGGCTCGAGGCGCACGAAGTGCAGCTGGTCGTCCTGGCAGGCTTCATGGAGTTGCTGGGCGCGGACTTCGTTCGCCGCTTCAAGGGCCGGCTGATCAACGTCCATCCGTCGCTCTTGCCCGCCTTCCCCGGCATCCAGGCAATCGAGCAGGCGGTCGAGCACGGTGTCAAGGTGATGGGCGTGACGGTCCACTTCGTGGACGAGGGGGTCGACAGCGGCCCGATCATCCTCCAGGAAGCGTTCGACCTGCCCCTTTCGTATTCTCGCGACATCGCGGCGATCGAGGACAGGGTCCATGAGATCGAGCACGAGCTGCTTCCGCGCGCGGTCCGGCTCCTGGCGCGCGGAGCGGTGGCTGCGGACCCGTCCAACCCGCGGCGCATCGTCGTGCGCGAGGAGGTCGATGCCGGCCACTGAGCCGAGTCCCGCCGGGCTCGTCCAGGCGGCCGAGGTGCGCGTCAGGCGCGCACTGCTGACCGTGTCCGACAAGCGCGGCCTGGTGGACTTCGCGCGCGGCCTGCGCGAGCTCGGCGTCGAGATCGTGTCGACCGGCGGCACGGCCCGCGAGCTCGCCGAGGGTGGGATCGAGGCGCGCTCGGTCGAGGACTACACAGGCTTCCCCGAGATCCTGGACGGCCGCGTCAAGACGCTCAACCCGAGGATCTACGCCGGGCTGCTGGCCGTGCGTTCCAACCCCGAGCACGCGAGCACCCTCGCCGACCAGGGGATCGAGCCGATCGATCTCGTCTGCGTGAACCTCTACCCGTTCGAGCGCGTGTCCGGCAACCGCGATGCGAGCGACGAGGAGGTCGTCGAGAACATCGACATCGGCGGTCCGACGCTCATCCGGGCCGCCGCGAAGAACCACGAGTTCGCCGCTGTCGTCGTCGAGCCGGAGAGCTACGACGCGGTGCTGGAGGAGCTGCGCCAATCGGACGGGCGGCTCTCCCCGCAGACGCGGGAGGCGCTCGCGATGCAGGCCTTCTCCTACACCGCCCGCTACGACGCGTCGATCTCGCGCTGGTTCGCCGAGCACGAGGACGACTTCCCGGGCGTTTACGTGCGCGCGTACGAGAAGGTGCTCGACCTGCCGTACGGCGAGAACCCGCACCAGAGCGCCGCCTACTACGCGCAGGCGGGCGCCCGTACCCACCTGCTGTCGATGGTCGCGAAGCTCCACGGCAGGGAGCTCTCCTTCAACAACCTGCTCGACCTCGACTCGGGCAGGGCGCTCGTCGAGGAGTTCGAACTTCCGGCGGCGGCGATCATCAAGCACAACAACCCGTGCGGCGCGGCCGTCGCGATGTCAGCCGGCGAGGCCTTCGAGCGCGCGCTGGCCACGGACCCGATGAGCGCGTTCGGAGGCGTGTACTGCTTCAACCGGCCGGTCGACACGGAGCTCGCGGAGAAGCTGGCGGCGATCTTCGTGGAGGCGGTCTTCGCGCCGGGTTACGAGAACGGCGCGCTGGACGTGCTCAAGCGCAAGCCGAACGTGCGAATCCTCGAGAACCGGGAGCGCCGCAAGGTCCCGGCCGGAGAGCACGACATCAGGCGCGTGCGGGGCGGCATCCTCGTGCAGGACCGCGACTCCGACGTCGAGACCCGCGAGCAGATGAGCGTCGTCACGGCCGTCAAGCCCACCGAGCAGCAGTGGGGCGACCTCCTGTTCGCGTGGCGGGTCTGCAAGCACGTGCGCTCGAACGCGATCGTCCTGGCCGGCGACCTCGCGACGCTCGGGATCGGCGCCGGCCAGATGAGCCGCGTCGACTCGGTCAGGATCGCCGTCGAGAAGGCGAACCAGCCGCTCGACGGCTCGGTGCTCGCCTCCGACGCCTTCTTCCCGTTCGCGGACGGCCCCCGGGCGGCGATCGACGCCGGCGTCAAGGCGATCATCCAGCCGGGCGGCTCGCAGCGCGATCCGGAAGTCGTGGACGCCTGCGACGCGGCGGGGATCGCGATGGTCTTCACCGGCCGCCGCCACTTCCGGCACTAGAACTAATCGCATGGCGGACGACTGGACGTTCGGCGGCACGTGGCCCCACGAGCCGCGCTGGTTCGAGACGCCCGACGGGCGCCTGCACTACGTCGACGAGGGCCCGCGCGACGGCCGGCCCGTCGTCTTGCTTCACGGCAACCCGACCTGGGGCTACCTCTACCGGCACTTCATCCCGCCGCTGGTCGAGCAAGGCCACCGGGCCATCGTGCCCGACCACCTCGGCTTTGGCCGCTCCGACAAGCCCGACGAGCCCGAGCTCTACCGAATCCCGCGCCACGCGGCGCGCACGGAGGCGCTGCTCGAGTCGCTCGAGCTGAGCGACGCGACCGTCGTGCCGCAGGACTGGGGCGGACCGATCGGGCTCTGGTGGGC
>JBKPHS010000133.1:0-2774 GCA_046729975.1 Actinomycetota bacterium | reverse complement strand
CGACGGAGCTCGCGCCGCTGAAGCGCTGCCTGCGGCGCGGCTCGCGTGTCGCGGTCCGCGGGACCAAGATCGCGACGGTCCGGGTGTTCGTCGGTGGCGACCGGATACTCGGACTGAGCGTGCGTCCGCTGCAGCGCCGGGCGATCGTCCGGCTGCGGCGATCGTTCACGCCCGGGCGGTACCCGGTGACCGTGGTGGTCCGCTTCGAGCGCGGCGCGGGCACGCCCACGCTCCGCCTCAGGCGTGCGGTCCGCGTCTGCGCATCGCGCGCGGCGCGCTTCACGGGCTGACCGCTTCGCGAGCGTGCGTGGATAGGCTCCCCCGCGCATATGGCCTCCCATCACATCGTCACGCTCCCGGGCGACGGCATCGGGCCCGAGATCCTCGCCGCCGCCGTCCGCGTCCTCGACGCGGTCGGCTCCTTCACCTACGACGAGCACCCGTTCGGCGGCGCCGCGATCGACGCGCACGGGACCGCCCTGACCGACGACACCGTCGCGGCCTGCCGTGCCGCCGACGCGGTCCTGCTCGCCGCCGTCGGCGGTCCGAAGTGGGACTCGACCGACGCGTCCGCGCCGCGGCCGGAGCAGGGCCTGCTCGGCCTTCGCAAGGCGCTCGGCCTGTACGCGAACCTGCGGCCGGTGCGCCCGCTGCCGGCGCTCTACGACGCGAGCCCGCTCAAGCGCGACATCATCGAGGGCACCGACCTGCTCGTCGTGCGCGAGCTGACCGGCGGGATCTACTTCGGCGAGAAGCAGCGGACCGCCACCTACGCGTCCGATCTGTGCGAGTACTCCGTGGAGGAGATCGAGCGGATCGCCCGCACGGCGTTTCGCGCGGCGCGCACGCGCGTGACGAGCATCGACAAGATGAACGTGCTCGAGACGGGCCGCCTGTGGCGCGAGGTGGTCAAGCGCGTGCACTCGGACGAGTTCCCGACGGTCGAGCTCGAGCACCAGCTGGTCGACTCGGCGGCGATGAAGCTCGTCGCGGCGCCGCGCCACTTCGACGTGATCCTCGCCGACAACATGTTCGGCGACATCCTCTCCGACGAGGCTGCGATGCTCACCGGCTCGCTGGGGATGCTCCCGAGCGCGAGCCTCGGGGGACCCGACCCCACCCACCCCGGGCTGTTCGAGCCCGTGCACGGCTCCGCGCCCGACATCGCCGGCCGCGGGATCGCCAATCCGCTGGCGATGATCCTCTCCGCCGCGCTGATGCTGCGGCACGGATTCTCCCTGGAAGCGGAGGCCGCTGCCCTAGAATCGGCGGTCGACCGAGCCCTCGCCGCCGGACTGCGCACGGCGGACCTGGGTGGAAGCGCGACGACCGCCGAGGCGACCGAGGCGGTGATGGGAGAGCTGTGAGCGTGAGCCAAGCGGGCCTGATCTGGATGAACGGGGAGCTCGTCGCCTGGGAGGACGCCAAGGTTCACGTACTCACGCACGCCCTGCACTACGGCACCGGCGTGTTCGAGGGCATCCGCGCATACGACACGCCGCGCGGAACGGCGATCTTCCGCAACGCCGACCACATCGACCGGCTGTTCCGCTCGGCCGGGATGTACCTGATGGACATCCCGTACACGCGCGAGGAGATCCGCGCGGCGATGCACGAGACGATCGTGCGCAACAACTTCAAGTCCTGCTACATCCGGCCGCTCGTCTACCGCGGCGCCGGCCCGATGGGCCTGTTCCCGCTCGACTGCCCGGTCGAGGTCATGATCGCCGTGTGGGAGTGGGCGCCGTACCTCGGCGAAGAGGGCAAGCGCAACGGCGTCCGGGGCAAGGTCTCGTCGTTCAGGCGCATCTCGTCCGACGCGGTGATCCCGGCCGCGAAGGCCACCGGCCAATACGTCAACTCGGTGCTGGCCAAGGTCGAGGCGTCCAAGGCCGGCTACGAGGAGGCGATCCTGCTCGACGACCGCGGGATGGTCTGCGAGGGCTCCGGCGAGAACCTGTTCGTCGTCAAGGACGGCGTGATCGCCACGCCGGGCTTCAGCGCCGACATCCTCGGCGGCATCAACCGGATCTCGGCGATCACGATCGCCCGCGACCTCGGCTACGAGGTCGTTGAGCGCGACATCGCCCGCGGCGAGCTCTACCTCGCCGACGAGATCTTCATGACCGGCACCGCCGCGGAGCTGACGCCGATGCGCGAGGTCGACGACCGGCCGGTCGGCAGCGGCGAGCCGGGCGAGATCACGCGCGCGATCCAGCGCGAGTTCGAGGATGCGCTGCACGGCCGGTCCGAGCGCTACGCCGAGTGGCTCGACGTCGTGGCCGCGCCGACGCCCGCCACGTGACCCGCATCGCGATCTACGACTGCACCCTGCGCGACGGGATGCAGGGCGAGGGCATGTCGCTCTCGGCGGCGGAGAAGCTGCGCGTCGCGCACGTGCTCGACGAGCTCGGCATCCCCTACGTGGAAGCCGGTTTCCCGGCGTCCAACCCGAAGGAGACCGAGCTGTTCGAGCTGCTCGCGCGCGAGACGTTCCGGACCGCCGAGATCGCCGCGTTCGGGATGACCCGCCGGCGCGACGTCGCGGCCGAGGACGACGAGGCGCTGCGCCTGCTCGCCGGCTCCTTCGCGCCGGTCTGCACGCTGGTCGGCAAGACCTGGAGCCTGCACCTGGAGAAGGTCGTGCGCGTCGACCGCGACGAGAACCTGCGCATGATCGCCGAGTCGGTCGCGTTCCTGGTGCGCGAGGGCAAGACGGTCGTCTACGACTGCGAGCACTTCTTCGACGCCTGGCGCGACGACGCCGATTACGC
>JBKPHS010000132.1:0-5706 GCA_046729975.1 Actinomycetota bacterium | reverse complement strand
GGTGAAGGCGAAGTACTCGGACCGTTACAGGGAAATCACGACGGCCTCGACGTACTACTTCTTCATGAACACCCGGGTCCCGCCGTTCGACGACCCGAAGGTCCGCGAGGCCGTGAACTGGGGCATCGACAAGCCCGGTCTCGCGCGCATCTTCGCGGGTGAGACGACGCCTGGCTGCTCGTTCCTCCCGCCCGGCATGCCGGGATTCGACGAGGACCTCGACGTCAAGGACTGCCCGTTCGGCGATCCGAACAAGCCGCCTGACCTCGAGAAGGCGCGGCAGATGATCAAGGACGCCGGCGTGGACGGCATGGACGTCACGGTCTGGAGCAACAACGACGACCCCACCGACAAGGTCACCGAGGCCTACGCCGACATGCTGACGAAGATGGGCTTCAACGCGAAGCCGAAGATCCTCGACGGGGGCGTGTACTTCCAGACCATCGGCAACCAGAAGACGAAGGCCCAGACCGGCTTCGCGAACTGGTTCCAGGACTTCCCGCACCCGAAGAACTTCATGTTCCTCGTGGACGGGGCGTCGATTCAGCCAACGAACAACCAGAACTACGGCAACGTGGACGACCCGGAGATCACGAAGGGGATCGCCGAGCTGAACAAGGAGCCGGAGATCACCAGCGAGGTCGCCGACAAGTGGAAGGACCTCAACAGGAAGCTCGTGGAGCGGGCGTGGATCGCGCCGTATGGCCACCGCAAGCTCGCGACGTTCTTCTCGGAGCGGATGGACTTCGACAACTGCTCGAGGTTCCATCCGGTCTGGAACAACGACTACACGAGCTGGTGCCTGAAGTAGCTGGTTGATTCGCTATCCGACCTGGGGAGGGTGCATCGGGCACCCTCCCCGTCGGGTAGTGTGGTTCTGGGCGAGGGAGTTGAGGGACTACCTGAGTGGCCACTGAGCCAGCAACCGAGACCACCCTTCGGGGACCGGCCGCCTGGGAGGAGGAGGCCGAGCGGGAGCGCGTCCACGGTCTCGGCCCGTGGAAGCTCGGGCTCCGGCGCCTGCGGCGCAACAAGGTGGCACTGCTGTTCGGCCTGCTCTTCGTCCTGCTGGTCATGGCGTGCGCGCTCGCGCCGGTGTGGGCCGACAAGGTCGCCAAGACCACGGCGAACGCCAACCATCTCTCGGACACCATCACGGTCGACGGCAAGGAGAAGAACGTCGTCGGCCTCGACGGCGTCCCGATCGGCCCGCAGTGGCTCAAGGCCGACGGGAAGTTCTTCCTCGGGGCCGACCGCAACGGCCGCGACATCATGGTCCGGCTCCTGTACGGCGGTCGCAACTCGCTCGTGATCGGCATCACGGCGGCGCTCATCACGACATTCCTGTCGATAATCCTGGGGGTGGTCGCGGGCTACTTCCGGGGTTCGTCCGACGCGATAATCCGTGGGCTGCTCGACGTGTTGTGGTCGTTCCCCGTGATCATCCTCGGCACGGCGCTCGGCGTGGCGCTCGCACTCGGCGGCCTCAAGATCGGGCCCATACACATCGCGGGGGACTCGCTCATCATTCCGATCCTGATCATCGGGATGGTCTACGTGCCATACATGGCGCGGCCGGTCCGCGGTCAGGTGCTGTCGCTGCGCGAGAAGGAATTCGTCGAGGCCGCGCGCGCGCAGGGCGCCGGCCCGATCCGGATCATGTTCAGCGCGGTGCTGCCCAACCTCGCCTCGACGATCCTCGTGTTCTTCACGCTCCTCATCGCGAACGCGGTGCTGCTCGAGGCCGCGCTGTCCTTCCTCGGCGCCGGCGTCCAGCCGCCGACGCCTTCGTGGGGCACGATGATCGATGAGGGCGTCGACCGCATTGCAACGGCACCGCACCTCGCGATCGTGCCGGGCGTGATGCTGGTCCTGACGGTGCTGTCGCTGAACGTGTTCGGCGACGGCGTGCGCGACGCACTCGACCCGCGGGCGAAGGTCCGCCTGGAGCGCTAGGGCATGGGCAGGTTCGTCGTGCGCCGGCTGCTGCAGATGGGGTTCGTGATGTTCGCCGTCTCGGTCCTGACCTTCTTCATCTTCAACGTGATCCCGAACGGCGACCCGGCCGTGCGGATGGCCGGCAAGCAGCCGACCGAGACGCAGATCGAGGCGATCCGCAAGGAGTGGGGCTTCGATGACAACATCTTCGTCCAGTACTTCACGATGATGAAGAAGGTCTTCACGGGCGACCTGGTCTCGTACTTCACGCAGCTGCCGGTGGGTGAGGAGATCGTGAAGGGCCTGCCGCGGACGATGTCGCTGGCGGTGGGGGCGGCGCTGCTGTGGATGTTCGTGGCGATCTGCTTCGGTCTCTACAGCGCCTTCAAGGCCGGCAGGTTCGCGGACCGCTTCCTGACGATCATCGCGCTGATCGGCATCTCGAAGCCGGTGTTCTGGATCGGCGCGCTGATGAACTATTACCTCGGCTTCAAGGCCGGCATCTTCCCGAACGGCGGCTACGTCGAGCTAACGAAGGACCCGATCGACTGGGCCTACCACCTGATCTTGCCCTGGACGGCGCTGGCGATCCTGTTCATCGGCTTCTACTCGCGCGTGCTCAGATCGAACGTGCTCGACACCGTCAACGAGGACTACGTGCGCACGGCGCGCGCGAAGGGCCTGTCCGAGCGGCAGATCATGGTCCGCCACGTGCTGCGCAACTCGCTGATCCCGATCGTGACGCTCTGGGGGCTCGACTTCGGCGCCGCCCTGGGTGGAGGCGCGATCCTGACCGAGACCGTCTTCGACCTCCAGGGGGTCGGCCAGTATGCCGCCGAGGCGGTCGGCCAGCTCGACGTGCCGCCCGTGCTCGCCACCACGCTGTACGCGGCCTTCTTCATCGTGCTGCTGAACGCGATCGTGGACATCGTCTACGCCTACCTCGACCCACGGATCCGCCCGCGGTGACGACCGAGGCCGCCGCGTCGGACCCGTCGTCTATCGGCCTACCGGGTAGGCAGGAGAATGACGGCTGAACCGCTCTCCCGGGCCAGCGCGGTGTTCCTGCTGGTCGATTCACTGGCCGACCCGGCCGTCTCAGAAGTCATCGCGTCGACCGGCCGGCGGCAGCTGATAACGGCGGGGATCGGCACGGAAGTATGCGGTGTGGCGCCCGCCCTGCATGCCCATCGCGACGGCTACCAGGTCGCCTTCGTGGCGGACGCTTGTGGCTCGGCGACCGCGCTCGGCCACGACATCTCGCTGCGCCGGCTGGAGCAGGCGGGTATCACGTTGACCACCACCGCCGCGGTGAGTGCCGAGCTCGCCGGCGACTACCCCACGCACTCCCGGATCATGCACGTTGGCTGACCCACCCGAACACGCGAGACATGGCTGAGACCCGGATACTCGAAGGACGGCGAGCGATCGTGACCGGGGCGAGCCGCGGCATCGGGGCCGAGATCGCCAGAGCGATGGCGCGCGCCGGCGCCGCCGTGGTCGTTGCCGCTCGCGACGAGGAGGCTCTCGCCCGCGTGGCCGCCGAGATCGAGAGCGAGGGCGGTCGCGCCGTGGTCGCGCCGGTCGACGTCTCCGAGCCGGACGCGGTCGAGCGGCTGGTCGCCATTACCGTGAATGCGCTGGGAGGACTGGATATCGCCGTCAACAACGCGGCCGGCGGAGGTCACGGGCCAACGCCGCTCGCCGAGGTGAGGCCGGATCAGTTTCGCAGCGCGCTGGCGATCAGCCTCGAGAGCGTCTTCCTCTCGCTCAAGTACGAGATTCCCGCGATGCTGGAGAGCGGCGGCGGCGCAATCGTCAACGTGGCGTCGACGGCCGGCCTCGACGCGGTTGGCGGCCTTGCCGGATACGTCGCCGCCAAGCATGGCGTGATCGGGCTGACGAAGGTGGCGGCACTCGACTACGCGGCCCAGGGCGTCCGAGTCAACGCAATTGCGCCGGGCCCGATCCTCACCGAGCGCCTCGAAGCAGCGGGCGAAGATGCCCAACGCAAGGCCGGCCTTGCGATGCCGATGCGCCGGATCGGACAGCCCATCGAGGTCGCCTCCGCCGCGGTCTGGTTGTGCTCAGACCAGGCGTCGTTCGTGACGGGAGCGACGCTCGTCATCGACGGTGGCAAGCTCGCCGGGACACCGCCCTTCAGCGGCCCGTAACGCCGGGGCGTGAGAAGGGAGTCTCAGTGATCGCGGAGCGGAGCCCGCGACCCGCTCTATGGCGCAGGTGGGGCTTACCGATCCGACGCTGACGCTCGTGGGGCGGACCTATCCGGCCCGCCGAACGAGGCGCGACCGCCTCCGCGTCCCGTGCCCGCTCTTGCAAAGTTCGGGCGTCGCTTGATTGGCTCGAGGGAGCTAAACGTCCCCGAAATCGCGCTCGATGAAGGTGGCGTCCATCCCGACCGCCAGCGCGGCGGCCAGGCCGAGGTAGACGGCCGCCACCGCTAGACGGGTGGCGGGCCGCACGCGGTGGAACTCGCGCGCCTCGGGCGTCTTTCGGACCCGCCAGCGGCGCCACGTCTCGAGCCCGCCGAACAGCAGCACGAGCAGCATCACCGGGTTCGGAAATGCGACTGTCGCCGCCACAAGCAGGCCGTAGCCGACGAACCACATCCAGGGCGAGAGGGCCGCCATCGCCCGGCCGCCATCGAGCGGCAACACAGGCAGCAGGTTGAACAGGTTCAGCAGGAAGCCCACGAAGGCCAGCGCCTTGAACAGCTCGTCGCCCGTGAGCGCGTACAGCCCGAGCGCCACCAGCGCACCGACGGAGCCGAGCACCGGCCCGGCGAGCCCCACGCGTGCCTCAGCCGCGGCGTCCTTGGGCAGCTCCTTCATCGCCACGAGCGCGCCGAGGAACGGAATGAACATCGGCGCGCCCGCCTTGATGCCCTCGCGGCGTAGCTGGATCACGTGGCCCAGCTCGTGGACCAGCAACAGCAGCACGAAGCCCAGCCCGAACCGCCAGCCCCAGATCAGCGCATATGCGCCGACCGAGACCAGCATCGTCGCCGACGTCGTGAGGATCTTCAGCTTCGGCAGCAGGAGCAGCAGCGCCTTGAGCTTCGCCCCCAACTTCAGCAGCACGACGCCGAGCGCCGCGAGCGCGCCGAGGCCGCGCCGCCGAGGCGGACGCTGCTCCCGCGCGGGGGTCGGCAGCTCGGGCTCCGGCGAGAAGACCGACCCGTAGGGCAGGCTGTGATCGCTCGACGCCATCGATATTGATTGTGGCAACGGCGGCGCGGGTCCCCGAGCGGCAATGAGCGAACCGCGTCTTCCGCCTGCCGGCCGAGGAGGTCGAGCGCGACCCCCGGAAAAATGCTGGCGGCGCCTGCCGAGCTTCCTCATGCTCCGCGCGCTGCGCCCGCCTGGGCCTGCCGGCGAAGGCAAGGAACGCCAGCGATCATCCACGCCCGCTAGCCCGCGACGCCTCGACACACTTGGCCGCTAGTGCTGATCAGGGAGGCAACAAGCGACGACTGGCCCGCGATCTGGCCGTTCTTCCGCGAGATCGTCGCCGCCGGTGAGACGTTCCCCTACGACCCGGAGATGGACGAGCGCACGGCGCGCGCGTCCTGGATGGTCGGCCCGCCCGGCCGCACGGTGGTGGCGGTCTCTCCCGATGGGACCGTGATCGGCAGCGCCAACATGTACGCCAACCGCGAGGGCGGCGGCGCGCACATCGCCAGCGCCAGCTTCATGGTCGATCCCGCGCATCACGGCCGGGGCGCGGGTCGTGCGCTCGGCGAGGACG
>JBKPHS010000131.1:0-4591 GCA_046729975.1 Actinomycetota bacterium | reverse complement strand
TTCACGAGCTGGCAGACGATGCGGCCCAGCACCAGGCCGGGCGCGTCGCCGACCCACTGGTGCAGGAGGCCGAGCGTCGTGAAGAAGCGCTCCGCCGCCTCGGCCGTTCTGGCGGGCGTGCTCGGAAGCCGAGTGAGCTCGTCCAGCCGGACCGAGTCGAGCGGTGGGAGCAGGTGGAAGCCGCAGGCCTCCGGCCGGCCCTGCTCCGCGAGGCTGCGCTCGGCGCACACGCTGAGCATCGGCGGCCCCTCCGGCAGCAACCCGAGGAGGTCGGACACCCCGCTTGGCACGCCGGCGTCGATCACGAGCTCGGGACGCTCGCCGCCGAGCTGGTCGGACGCGCGCGCCTCCCAGCCGGCCTCCCGGGCGAGCGCGCGAAGCTCACGCGCCAGGCCGCCGCCGCCCTCGATCGCCACAAGACGCCCGTGGCCGCCGCCGAACGGCGGCGGATCGGGGTCCTCCGGCCGGTGCGGCCCCTCCTCGTACGAGTACCAGCCTCGGCCGGCCTTCCGCCCGAGGCGGCCCGCCGCCACCATCTCGGCCTGAAGCGGGCTCGGCTTCCAACGCGGTTCCCCGAAGCTGAGCTCGGTGAACGACCTGGCGACCTCGAAGCCGGTGTCGATCCCGACCAGGTCCATCAGCTCGAACGGGCCCATGCGAAAGCCGCCACCCAGCCGGCAGACGCGGTCGATCTGCTCGACGGCGGCGACGCGCTCCTGAAGCAGCCGCAGCGCCTCCGCGCCGAACGGCCGCCCGCAGCGGTTGACGAGGAAGCCGGGGCCGTCCCGCGCGACTATCACGTGCTTGCCCATCGCCTCCCCGGTCGCACGTGCCAGCGAGAGCGCGGGGTCGCCGGTCTGCCTGGCGGCGATCACCTCGAGCAGGCGCATCAGCGGCGCGGGATTAAAGAAGTGCATGCCCACGACGTTCTCCGGGCGGGCCGCGGCGGCGGCGAGCGAGGTGACCGGGATCGAGGACGTGTTCGTTGCGAGCACGGTCTCCTCGCCGCAGATCTCCGACAGGCGCGCGAACAGCTCCCGCTTGAGCTCGGCGCGCTCGGGCGCCGCCTCGATCACGAGGCCGCAGCCCGCGAGGTCCTCGATCACGGCGGCCACGTGCAGCCGGCCGGCCGCAGCCCCGGCCTCTTCTTCGGTCCAGCGCCCCCGCTCCGCGCCCTTCTCGAGGCCGGCGCGCACCAGCTCGGCGCCGCGGCGCAGCGCGTCCTCCACCGGATCGTGCACGAAGGTCTCCATGCCGGCAAGGCAACCGAGCTGCGCGATCCCCGAGCCCATCGTGCCCGCGCCGACGACGCCAAGGCGCCTCGGTAGCTGGGTCATGCGGCCGTCGGGGTCAAGAGGGCGGCGATCATAAGCGTCCCGATGGCGCTCCTGTTCGTTAGCATCACGGCCCGGCTGTCGGGGCTTTTGATCACGCCCGACCTCTCGTACAGGTCGGCCGTGCTCCGCCGCCGCGGGTGGCTCCCGCAACTAGACCGCGAGGAGCGTTTTCAGGAGTGACGATGCAGAGGCGCGAGCGCAAGATCCGTACGGGCGATGGCCGCCTTGCCGCCATCGTGCTCTCGCTGGTCGCGCTCGGCTGCGCCGCCGCCGCCGCGCCGGCAGTCGCGTCGCGCACTCAGGAGTCGATCTTCCAGGACGACCGGCTGCTGATCTTCTCCGGCTCGGACACGCGCGAGCGCACGCTCCAGGAGATCGCATCGCTCGGGGCGGACACCGTCCACACGCTCGCGTTCTGGCGCTCGATCGCACCGGCTCCCGGCGAGCGCAACCGGCCCGCGGGCTTCGACCCCGCCGATCCGGGGGCCTACCCGGCGGAGGCCTGGGATGCCTACGACGACGTCGTGCGCGGCGCCGAAGCGCGCGGGCTCGACGTGCTCATCTCGCCCTCGGGCCGCGTGCCCTCGTGGGCCGCGGGCTGCGGCAGCACCATCGTCGTACGCGAGGTCTGCCGTCCCAGCGCACAGGAATTCCGGAACTTCGTGACGGCCCTCGGCAGGCGCTACTCGGGGAGCTATCAGGACGAGAACCAGGGCCGTGGAGTGCTTCCGCGGGTGGACCGGTGGTCGATATGGAACGAGCCGAACCAGGGGAGTTGGCTGCGCCCGCAGTCCGTGCTCAGCAGCGGCCGCCGGATTCCGTACTCACCTCGGCTCTACCGGCGGCTTCTGGTCGCCGGGATCGGGGCGCTGCGCGACACGGGCCATGGCGCGGATCAGATCCTGCTCGGCGAGACGGCGCCGCTCGGGAGAGTGACCGGCAGCATCGCGAGCCGCCCGACCGCGCCCCTCGATTTCCTCCAGGAGGTCTTCTGCCTCGACTCCCGCGGGCGGCGGTATCGCGGAAGGGCAGCTCGCGACCGCGACTGCGACGACTTCAGCCGGCTCGGCGTGACCGGCGTCAGCCACCATCCCTACAACCGCGGAGGCGCCGGCTCGCCGCGCTCAGCCTCCAAGTCGAACGAGGTCACGATCTCCTCGGTCTCCCGGCTGCGGACGCTGCTCTCCCGGGCGGCGTCGCGCGGACGCATCACCCGCGCCGCGTCGCAGGCGATCTACTTCACCGAGTTCGGCTTTCAGACCAACCCTCCGGACAGGCTCTTCGGCGTTTCGCTGGCGCGCCAGGCCCAGTACATCAACGAGGCCGACTACCTCGCCTACCGCAACTCCCGCGTGAGGTCGGTGGCCCAGTACGAGCTCTACGACGAGCCGCACATCGACAGCTTCCAGACCGGACTGCGCTTCGCCGGTGGCGAGGCCAAGCCGAGCCTCGACGCCTACCGCCTGCCCGTCCACGTGATCCGGCGCGGCTCTCGCTTCTACGTCTACGGCCAGGTGCGCCAGGCGGCGGACAGCTCGGCCCAGCTGGTCGAGATCCAGAACGGCGCCGGCACCACCTGGACGCCCGTCCGGACCGTCGACGTGAAAAGTCTCAAGGGCCAGTTCCTCGTACGCGTGCCAAGCCGTTCCAAGCGCTGGCGGCTGAAGTGGACGCCGCCCGGCGGGGAAGCGATCTTCAGCCGCGAGGCTTCGCCGGTCCGGGGTTAGGCCGCGGCGGTCTCGCCGCCCGTGCCCAGCTCGAACCAGACCCTGTTGCCGTCCTCGTGCTGGACGCCCCAGCGGTCGGCCAGCTGCTCGACGAGGAACAGGCCCCAGCCCGACACCTCGTCTTCCTCGCCGGCCTCGAGCGAAGGACGCCGGGGCTCGGCCTCGAACTGCGGCCCGCCGTCGGTTATCTCGACCCGCACGCGCCCCTCGTCGAGCATGATGCGGAGACCGAGCGAGTCGTCGGATCCGATGCCGGCGTGCCGGACGCTGTTGGTGACGACCTCGCTGACGAGCAGACGGAGGTCCTGAGCGAGCACTCCGTCGAGGCGATCCTCGAGATCGCTGAGCGCGAGCCGAGCCGCGGTGGCCGCGTATGGCCCCCCTGCCAGCTCGAACTCGAGTTCCTCGGCCGTCAAAGTCGTCCCTCCCTCCGACGTGCCGGAAGAGTAGAGGGCGGCTGCCCGGTTTGCAGCGCGGGCGGTCAGCGCCCCCGAAAGCTGGGGCGCCGCTTCTCGAGGAAGGCGCTCATTCCCTCAACCCGATCCTCGGTCGCCATTGCCAGCTCGTACAGCCGCCGCTCGTGCTCGAGGGCAGCCGAGAGCGCCATCTCCTCTGCGGCCAACACGGCCTCCTTCGCAAGCCGTGCCGCGAGCGGTGGGCGGGCCGCCACCACCTGGGCGAGGTCGAGCGCCTGCTCGAGCCAATCCTTCTTCCCGGCCACGACGTTCACGAGACCGAGCTGGCGCCCCTCCTCGGCTGGAATCCGGCGGCCCGTAAGAACGAGCTCCATCGCGCGCTGCTTTCCGATCACGCGCGCCAGCCGCTGCGTGCCCCCGCCGCCCGGGATGATCCCCAGCGTGATCTCGGGCTGGCCGAGCTCCGCGCTCTCGGAGGCGACGATCATGTCGCACAGGAGGGCGAGCTCGCACCCGCCGCCGAGCGCGTAGCCGGACACCGCGGCGATCAGCGGCGTGCGGCACGCCGCGAGCCGGATCCAGAAGCGAGCCGTCGGCGTGGTGATCGCCTCGTGAAGCTCGCGGTCGCGCATCGCCTTGATGTCGCCGCCCGCCGCGAACCAGTCCTGGCTCCCGGCGATCACGATGCAGCCAACGCGCTCGTCGTCGTCCCAGCTCTCCACCAGCCCGCCGAGCTCCGCCATCAGGTCGGCCGACAGCGCGTTACGCGCGTCCGGCCGGTTCAACCGGGCCAGCCGTACGGCGCCGTGCTCCTCGGCGATGACGAGCGCCTCGGCCACCGGCTCAGGAGGCCTCGGGCACGAGTGCGTTCACGCCCGTGAGCGCGCGTCCGATGATCAGCTTCTGGATCTGCGAGGTGCCCTCGTAGAGAGTCGTGACGCGCGCGTCCCGCAGGTAGCGCTCCACCGGATAGTCGTCCACGTAGCCCGAGCCGCCGTGCACCTGAATCGCGGTGTCCGCGCAGCGCACCGCCGCCTCGGTCGCGTAGAGCTTCGCGATCGAGGTCTCGGTGGTGCTCGGGCGGCCGGTGTCCTTGAGCCAGCCCGCGCGC
>JBKPHS010000130.1:0-9833 GCA_046729975.1 Actinomycetota bacterium | reverse complement strand
GCGAGCTCCTCGGCGGACTTGCCCTGTATCTCAGGGTCGGCCGCGAGACGCAGCCCGATGCGGCCGCGCTCCTTGTCGACCTCGACCACCCGCACGTCCACCTCGTCGCCGCGGTTGAGCACGTCCTCCACGGTGGCGGGGCGCTCACCGGGCGCGATGTTCGAGATGTGAAGCAGGCCGTCGGTGCCCTTCGACAGCTCGACAAAGGCGCCGAAGGTCGTGGTCTTGACCACCTTGCCGGTGTACTCGTCGCCGACCTCGACCTCCTTGGTCATCTGGCGGATGCGCGCGATCAGCGCGTCGCCCTGCTCGCCGCTGGCCGCATAGACCAGGATCGTGCCGTCGTCCTGCACGTCGATCTCGGCCTCGTACTCCTCGGAGAGGGCGCGAATCGTCTCGCCGCCCTTGCCGATGACCATGCCGATCTTGTCGACGTCGATCTGGATCGAGGTGATGCGCGGCGCGTACTTCGACAGCTCCTCGCGCGGGGCCGGTAGCACCTCGGCCATCTTGCCGAGGATGAAGTCGCGGCCGTCCTTCGCCTGCGAGAGCGCGTCCCGCAGGATGTCGAAGGTCACGCCCGAGATCTTGATGTCCATCTGGAGCGCCGTGATGCCCGCCTCTGTGCCGGCGACCTTGAAGTCCATGTCGCCCAGGTGGTCCTCCACACCCGCGATGTCGGACAGCACGATGTAGTCGTCCTCTTCCTTGATCAGGCCCATCGCGATGCCGGCGACCGGCTTCCTGATCGGCACACCCGCATCCTCGAGCGCAAGACTCGAGCCGCACACCGACGCCATCGACGACGAGCCGTTCGACTCGAGAATGTCGGAGACGACGCGAATCGTGTACGGGAACTCCTCCTGCGACGGGATCACGGGAACGAGCGCCCGCTCGGCGAGCGCGCCGTGGCCGATGTCGCGGCGCTTCGGGCCGCGCATGAAGCCCGCCTCCCCGACCGAGAACGGCGGGAAGTTGTAGTGGTGGAAGTAGCGCTTGGCGGTCTCGAGGCCGAGCGTGTCGAGCCGCATCTCCTCGCGCGTCGTGCCCAGCGCGGCCACGGAGAGCGCCTGCGTCTGCCCGCGCGTGAAGATCGCGGAGCCGTGCGTCCGCGGGGCCACTCCGACCTCGATCCAGATCGGCCGGATCTCCTCCGCGCTCCGACCGTCGGGACGCTTCTTGTCCACCGCGATGCGGCGACGGATGATGTCCTTCTCGAGCTTGTCGAACGCAAGCTGCACCGCCTGCCGGCGCTGCGCCGCGGCCACCGCGTCGGTTTCGGGGCCCTCGGCGGCGGGGGCGAAGCTCTCGAGGATCTCCTCCTCGACGCGCTTGGTGGCCTCCTGCCGGGCGAGCTTGTCCTCGACCTGGGTCGCCTCGTCGAGCGCAGATCCGAAGCGCTCCCTGATCTCCTCGTAGAGCGTCGGGTCGACCTGCGGGACCTCGACCTCCTGCTTCTCCTTGCCGGCCTTCTGCCGCAGCTCGTGCTGCGCCTGGCAGAGCCTCTTGATCTCGCCGTGCGCGATGTCGAGCGCGTCGAGGATCTCGGCCTCGGTGATCTCGTTCGCGCCCGCCTCGACCATCAGGATGGCGTCTTCGGTTCCCGCCACCACCAGATCGAGCTTCGAGCTCAGGAGCGACTCCTCGTCTGGGTTGACGACGAAGTTGCCCTCGTCGTCCTGGCCGACGCGCACCGCGCCGACGGGCGCGGGGAACGGGATGTCGGAGATCATCAGGGCGGCGCTGGCGCCGTTCATCGCGAGGATGTCGTAGGGGTTCACGTGGTCGACCGACGTGGGGATCGCCACGAGCTGCGTCTCGCGTCGCCAGCCCTTCGGGAAGAGCGGCCGCAGTGGGCGGTCGATCATGCGCGCGGTCAGCGTGGCCTTCTCGCCTGCGCGACCCTCGCGCCGGAAGAAGCTGCCGGGGATCTTGCCCGCGGCATACATCCGCTCCTCCACGTCGACCGTCAGCGGCAGGAAGTCGACGTCGCGGAAATTCCCCGCGGTCGCCGTGGCGAGCACCATCGTCTCGCCTGCCGTGACGACCACGGCTCCACTCGCCTGCTTGGCGAGCTTGCCGGTCTCGAAAGCAACTTCCGTACCCCCGACCTCGACCGAGACCCGGCTTACACCTTCATTCATCTTGTTCCTTTCAGCGCCGCCTCCGGTTGGCGGCACGTCCTTTTTTCGGCTCTGTCTAGAGTCGGGGGGAGGTTAGCAGTGGGGGCGCAAGCCCCCGGGGGCTCACGTGACGCCGGGGTAGAGCGTCATGCCGCCGTCCACGAACAGCGTCGCGCCGGTCACGTAGCTCGCCTCGGCGGATGCGAGCCAGGCGATCGCCGCGGCGACCTCCTCCGGCTGGCCCACCCGGCCCCACGGGATCTGCCGGACGGTCTCCTCGAGCTTCTCGGGGTCGTCCTCCACCCACGGGTTGATCGGCGTCGCGATCGCCCCCGGCGCGACCTGCGCCACTCGTATCTGGTGGGGGGCGAGCTCGCGCGCGATCGTCTGGCTGAAGAGCTTCAGGCCGGCCTTGCTCGCGGAGTAGTGCGAATAGGTTGGCCAGGGAATCTGCTCGTGGACGCTCGTGTTGTTGACGATCACCCCGCCATCGCCCTGGTCGATCATGCCGCGGGCGGCCTCGCGGGCGCAGAGGAACGCGCCGGTGAGGTTCACGTCGAGGACTCTGCGCCACTCGTCGAGCGGCATCTCCACGAGCCGGAACGGCTTCTCGATGCCGGCGTTGTTGACGAGCACGTCGACGGGGCCGAGCTCCTCGCGCGCCCGGGCGAACATCGCCACGACCTGCGCCTCGTCCGCCACGTCGGCCTCGATGGCGATCGCCGTCCCAAGCTCGCCGACGAGCGCCTCGGCGGGCTCCGGATCCCCGATGTAGTTGACGATCACAGCGGCGCCGTCAGCGGCCAGCCGGATGGCCGTTGCGCGGCCGATGCCGCTTGCGGCGCCGGTGATGAGGGCGATCCGGCCGGAGAGCGGCGTCACTCGGCTGAGCTTAAGCGATCCAGGAGCTCGGGCCGCGGGACTCCGGCGTACGACTCGCCCGCGACGAACAACGTGGGCGTCGTCATCACACCAGCCTTGACGCCTGAGCGGAAGTCGCGCTCGACCCGTTCCGCGATGGCCTCGGAGCGGCGGTCGGCCTGGAAGCGCTCGATGTCGATGCCAAGGGCCTCGGCCCGTTGCCACAGGTGGGGGTCGTCCAGGTGGCCCTGGTCGGCGAAGAGCGAGTCGTGCATCTCCCAGAACCTGCCCTGCGAGGCCGCGGCCTCCGCGGCGTGCGCGAGCACACGCGCGCGCGGGTGCTTCGAGACGACCGGGAAGTGGCGGAAGACGAGGCGCACCGCGAGGTCGTCCAGCAGCGCCGCGGTCTTCGCGCAGTAGGGGCACTCGAAGTCGCCGTACTCGATAACGGCGAGCCCGGCGCCGCGGACGTGGTCGTGCTCGTCCGGCTCGGGCGGAGCGGCGCTACGCAGCTCGTCGCCGGGCGAGCGCGTCAAAGATCAGGTTCGCGCCGGGGATCTCGAGCGGGCTCGGCGACATGTGGCTCCACTTGACGATGCCATCCGGGCCGATCATCACGAGCGCGCGGCGCGCCACTCCGTAGTCCTCCGAGTACACGCCGAACGCCCGCGCGACCTCGCCCTTGGGGTGGAAGTCCGCGAGCAGCGGGATCGTTACTCCCAGGTGCTCCTGGAACGCCTTGTGGCAGAACGCGGAGTCGACCGAGACGCCGTAGAGCCGAGCACCCTGGGCCTCGAGCTCAGCGAGCACCTCCTGGTACACGTTGAGCTGGTCGGTGCAGACGGGGCTGAAGTCCGCCGGGTAGAAGACGAGCACCGCCGTCTGGCCTTCGAGGTCTCCGAGTGTGACCTCGTTGCCGTCCTGATCCCTGAGGCTGAAGTCCGGGGCGGGCGTGCCCGGCTCGATCATCGGCGGAGGCCGAGCTCCTTGATCAGCTCGCGGTAGCGGTCGAGGTTCGTCTTCTGGAGATACTTGAGGAGCCTCCGGCGCTGCCCCACCAGCATCAGCAGGCCGCGCCGTGAGTGGTGGTCCTTCTTGTGCTCACGCAGGTGCTCGGTCAGGTGATTGATCCGCTCCGTGAGCAGCGCGATCTGGACCTCGGTCGAGCCGGTGTCGCTCTCGGACTTGCCGAACTTGCCGACGATTTCTCGCTTGGCCTCGACGGTCAGGCTCATGGGTCGAGAACCGTAGCAGAGGTGATTTCGCGCGCTCGGGCCACGTCCAGCCGCATCTGGTCGACCAGCGCATCGACGGTTTCGAAGCGCTTTTCGCCCCGCAGGCGCTCCACGAAGGCGATCCTCAGCGTCTGCCCGTAGAGGTCGGCGTCGAAGTCGAGCAGGTACGCCTCGACCAGCAGTCCGCGGCCCGTCTCGAACGTCGGCCGCACACCGACGTTGACGGCCGCGGGTTGCCCGTGCGCCCACGCCGCGTACACGCCGTGTCCCGGGGTCGCCAGCCGGTCGTCGGGGACGATGTTGGCCGTGGGGAAGCCCAGGTCGCGGCCGCGGCGGTCGCCCTCCTCGACCCCGCCCTCGAACAGGAACGGGCCCCCGAGGAAGGTCGCGGCCTGCCGAACCTCGCCCGCCGCCACGAGCCCGCGGATGTGGCTCGAGGAGACGGTCTCGCCCGCCACCTCGACCAGCGGCACCACGCGCGTCTCGAACTCCGGGCGCGAGCGCAGGTAGTCGACGTCCCCTCGCGCGCCCTTGCCGAAGCGGAAGTTCTCGCCCACCGAGACCTGGGTGGCGCCGAGGGCCCCGATGAGCACCTCGTCGACGAACTCCTCGTGGGAGCGGCTCGCGAACTCCCGGTCGAACGGGATCACCACGAGCTCCTCGACTCCCAGCCCGGCGATCAGGTCCCGCTTGATCGGGAACGAGTCGAGCAGCTTCGGCAGCGCGTCCGGATTGATCACGGCGAGCGGATGCGGGTCGAAGGTGAGGACTGTGTCACTGCCGCGGATCACCTCGCGGTGCCCGAGATGCACGCCGTCGAAGGTGCCGACGGCCACGCGGCGTGGGCGCGGCTCGGCATCTGGAAGCGGGGTGACCTTCACGCCCGGAACACCACCACAGGCTTGAGCAGCTCGTCGCGCGGCTCCGCGATCGCGAGCAGCTCGCCGCCGTGCGTGAGGCGGACCGAGCCGCCGTTCAGCCCGCCCCCGATGGCCACTCCGTGGACGGCGCGGCGCGCCTCCGCGTCATCGAGCCGGCGCTCGGGCAGGAAGGACAGCGCCTCTGCCAGCGGAACGAGGAGCTCCGGGTCAGCGTCCTCGAGCCGGAAGGGCCCGATCGCCGTCCGCTCGAGCTGCTCGCAGTAGGCGTCGCCGAGGTCGGCGACCAGCTGGCGCACGTAGGTGCCTGAGGAGCACTCGACCTCGAGCCCGGCCCGCTCCCCCTCGCGCCAGAGCTCGTCGAAGCGGTGCACGGTCACCGGCCGCGGCTCGGCCTCCGCCGCCTCGCCCCGCCGCGCCTTGCGGTAGAGCCGCTCTCCGCCGACCTTGACCGCCGAATAGGCGGGCGGCCGCTGCATCAGTTCCCCGGCCGGCAGCTCGAGCCGCTCGGGCACGCGGCCGGTGTGGGTGAGCTCCCCGTCCGGGTCGCCCGTGTCGGAGGTCCAGCCGAGGCGCGCCACCGCGCGGTAGGTCTTCGGGAGCGACATGAGCCAGCGCTGCGCCCGCGTGGCGCGGCCGACCAGTACGAGCAGCAGGCCCGTGGCGAACGGATCGAGCGTGCCGGCATGGCCGACCTTGACACCGCCGCCGAGACGGCGCCGCGTCTGGTCCACGACGTCGTGGGAGGTGACGCCGGCCGGCTTGTCGATCAGGAGGACGCCCGAGTCCATCGGCGCCTCAGGCTAAATGGTCAGAGCTGTGCGCCGACCTCGTTGCGCAGGCGCTCGAGCAGCTCGGGTAGCGGCAGGTCCGTGCTGAAGCCCGCCGCCTGCCGGTGGCCGCCGCCCCCGAGCGAGCGCGCGATGCGCGACACGTCGACGCGGCTGTCCGTGGCGCGCAGGCTCACCTTGCGGCGCCCGTTGCTGTTCCCGTTCAGGAGCTCCCGCACGAGAGCGGCCACGGCCGTGCCCTGGACCGAGCGGATGTGGTCCACGATCCCCTCGGAGTCGGTCTCGAGCGTCGCGGTCTCCTCGAAGTCGCTCCGGGTTAGGTGCGTGACGGTGAGCGCGCCGCCGTCGAACCGCTCGACACGCTCGAGCGCGCGCGCCAGGAGCTGAACGCGGCCGAAGGGAAGGTTCTCGTAGAGCCGACGGTAGACGTCGTCGACGACCACGCCGGCCTCGATCAGCTCGGCCGCCATGCGGTGCGCCTCGGGAGTCGTGTTCTCGTACATGAACCGGCCGGTGTCCGTTACCAGCGCGACGTAGAGCGCGTCGGCAATCGGCGGAGTGATCTCGACGCCCAGCTCCTTCGCGAGGCGGAAGACGATCTCGGCCGTGGAGGACGCGCGCGGGTCCACCAGGTTCACGGTGCCGAAGCGGGTGTTGTCGTGGTGGTGGTCGACGTTGACGATGTGTACGCCGTCGCGCTGTAGGAAGTCGACCGGCATGCGGTCGATGTTGCCGCAGTCGAGGAACATGACGGTGCGCTCGTCGACGTCCGCCGGAGGCTCGTTCAGGACGCCCTGGAACGGCATGTCCCGGTACTCGTAGGGGAGCGGGAACTCCTTCGCCGCCATGAACATCACGGAGTCCTTGCCCAGCAGCTGCAGGATCTGATGCATCGCAAGCAGCGACCCGAGCGCGTCGCCGTCGGGGTTCTCATGGGTCGTGAGCAGGAGCTTGTCGGCCTGGCGGATCTCCTCGACGACCTGATCGAGCTCGGTGCCGACGCTCACTCCGGAGCCTCCTTGTCCAGCAGCTCGCTGATGCGCATCCCTCTGTCTATCGACTCGTCGTAGACGAACTCGAGGGTCGGAGTGCGCTTCATCCGCAACTCGTCCCCCACATGCCCCTGCAGAACGCCGCGAGACGAGCGCAGCCCGGCGAGCGCCTCCTCGCGCTTTGCCTCGTCACCGAGGACGCTGACGTACACGCGCGCGTGTCTCAAGTCCGGGCTTGTCTCGACAGCCGTCACCGTGACGAATCCAATGCGCGGATCCTTCAGGTCGCCGGCGATGTGCGAGGAGAGAACCTCTCGCACCGCTTCGTTGACCCGGCGCATGCGGGCGCCGGGCATCCTAGTTCATCCATCCCGGGCCGCGATGCACACGGGGCGGGGCGACCTGAGGGCTTGGGGCGTGTGGATTCAGTTGAGTCATCAAACGCATCGGCGGGCCGGAGGTTGGAGATGTGCCGAGGTCCGATCTCAAGCCAGGACCTCGTCGGCCGAGACCAGGCCGCGCTCCACTCGCACGCCCTGTGGGAACTGGGAGTGGACATATCGCTCGAGCTTCGCGCCCGCGTCGGACAGGACGCCCGCGTCGCGGCCGACGAGAGCGGCGGTGACGGTCGCTCGCTGCCAGAGGTCGTGGTGCGCCGTCTCCGCGACCGTGGCACCGAAGCGCCGCTGGAGCTGCACCTTCAACCCCTGCAGCTCCTTGCGCTTTCCCTTGAGGCTTCCGTTTTCCGGAAAGTGAAGGTGGATCTCGATGAGGCAGACGAACGACATTCAAGGCGCCCGAACTGGGCGTGAAGATCGAGCTATCCAAGGACGCAGGCCCTCGGCAATGCTACGCATGCCGGGGGCCGAGGACGCCGGAGAGCGACGGTATTCACGTCACAGTTCACGCTCGACCTGCCTCGTCTCGTAGACCTCGATGGTGTCCTCTTCCTTGACGTCCTGGAAGTTCTCGAGCACGACACCGCATTCGTAGCCGGCGTCGACCTCCCGAACGTCGTCCTGGAAGCGCCGGAGCGAGGCGACGCGACCGTCGTAGACGATCGTGCCGTCGCGGATCAGCCGCACGGTCGCGCCGCGCCTGACCACGCCCTCGGTGACGTAGCAGCCGGCGATCGTGCCGATGCGCGACGCCCGGAAGGTCGCGCGGACCTCGAGCGAGCCGATCGTCGTCTCGACGTCCTCCGGCTCGAGCAGGCCCTCCATCGCGGAGCGCAGCTCCTCGATCACCTTGTAGATCACCGAGTAAGTCCTGATCTCCACGCCTTCGCGCTCGGCGATCTGGCGCGCGTCCTGGACCGGGCGCACGTTGAAGCCGATGATGACCCCGTCGGACGCCGATGCGAGCATCACGTCCGACTCGGTGATCCCGCCGACGCCCTCGTGGATCACGTTGACGGCCACCTGGTCGTGCGGCAGCTTCGCGATCTCGTCCGCGAGCGCCTCGAGCGAGCCGGCGACGTCGGCCTTGACGATCAGGTTGAGCTCGGTGGCGCCCTCCTGGGCGCGGGCGAACACGTCCTCGAGCGAGACCCGGACGCGCTGGCGGCGTGCCAGCTGCTCGGTCTTGAGACGGTTGGCGCGCTCGCCCGCGAGCTGCCGCGCCCGCCGCTCATTCTCGACGACACGTACGTGCTCGCCGGCCTCCGGCACCCCGTCGAAGCCCAGCACCTCGACCGGCTCGCCCGGCCGGGCCTGCTTGACCCGCTCGCCACGGTAGTCGTGCATCGCGCGAACGCGGCCCCAGTTCGCGCCGGCGACGAGCGCGTCTCCGACGCGCAGCGTGCCGCGCTGGATCAGCAGCGAGACGACCGGGCCCCGGCCCGGGTCGAGACGCGACTCGATCACGCTGCCGGACGCCTCGGCGCTCGGGTTGGCCTTCAGCTCCTCGAGGTCCGCAAGCGTGACGAGGTTCTCGAGCAGGTCGTCGAGCCCCTGGTGGGTCTTGGCCGAGACGTCGACGAACTCGGTGTCGCCGCCCCAGTCCGCGGGCGTGAGCCCGAGACCGGCCAGCTCGCCCCGCACGCGGTTGGGGTCCGCGCCCTCCTTGTCGATCTTGTTGACCGCGATCATGATCGGGACCTCGGCGGCCTGTGCGTGGTCGATGGCCTCTTCCGTCTGCGGCATGACCCCGTCGTCGGCTGCGACGACGATCACCGCGATGTCAGTGACCGACGCCCCGCGGGCTCGCATTGCCGTGAACGCCTGGTGGCCGGGCGTGTCGAGGAAGGTGATGGTGTTGCCGTCGTGGCGCACCTGGTATGCGCCGATGTGCTGGGTGATCCCGCCTGCCTCGCCGCCGGCCACGTCGGTTTGGCGGATCGCGTCGAGCAGCGACGTCTTGCCGTGGTCGACATGGCCCATGATCGTGACCACGGGCGGCCGATCCACGAGCTCCTCGTCGGTGTCCTCGTACTCCGGCTCCTCCTCGACGTCGTCGGCCGCGTGGATGATCTCGACCTTCTTGTCGAACTCCTCGGCCAGAACGCCGATGGCATCGTCGGAGAGGGTCTGGGTGAGGGTGGCCATCTCGCCCAGCTCCATCAGCTTCTTGATCACCTCGGGAGCTCCGAGCCCGAGGGACTCGGCGACCTCCTTCACGGTGGCGCCGGAGTTGATCTTCGTCGGCGGCTCCTCGGTGACCACCTCGGGCTGAGGCGTCAGGTCGGGCTCGACCCAGGGGGTCCGGCGCCGGCGGCCGCGACGGCGCGGTGGCTGCTGTGGCGGCGGCCCGGTCTGCGGGCGGCGCGCTGCCTGGGAGTCGATGACCACGCGGCGGCGGCGCCCTCCGCTGCCGACCCCGGTCAACTCGGGCGCGACCGTCGCCGAAGTCGCCGAGTCGCTCGGCCTGTCCTCGGCCGAGATCATCAAGAAGCTGATGGAGCTGGGCGAGATGGCGACGCTCACGCAGTCGCTCCCCGACGAGGCGATCGAGG
>JBKPHS010000129.1:0-5732 GCA_046729975.1 Actinomycetota bacterium | reverse complement strand
GTCGGCGACGAGCCGTAGTAGTCCTTGAGGTCGAACAGCTCGCTGCGTCCGGTGACCCTGTGCCGCCGCTTGGTCCCTTCCCTGAGGACGACGAGGCGCGCTTGCGGCGGGCCGCCGAAGAGGTTGGTGAAGAAGTCGATCTGGTCCTGGCGCGGACTCCCGAGCGCGATCGTGAAGGCGACCACCTTGCCGCGCTCCTTGGCACGGAAGGGATTCCTGACCTGGCCCTCCTGGACCTGGTAGCCGGTCACCCGGCCGATCGCCTGGCAGTTGTCGGGGCAGCTGGCTGCGGGCGGCTGCTGCGTCGCGCCGAGTTCGACGATGTTGGCCGCCGACGCGCTCGCCGGCAGGGCTCCGGTGGCTGCGCCGACGATGCTCGTGAGTAGGAAGAATCGCTTCATGTCAGGTGCACTCAACACGCTGCGCAAGTCGAGGCTGCGGTGCAGCGCTAGGAAGAAGATTCGGCCTCAGCCGGCCGACCCCTACTTGTAGCGGTACGTGATCCGCCCCCGGTCGAGGTCGTAAGGGGAGAGCTCGATCTTGATGCGGTCGCCGGGGAGGATGCGGATGTAGTGGCGTCGCATCTTGCCCGAGATGTGCCCCAGCACCTCGTGCCCGTTGTCGAGCTTGACCTTGAACATCGTGTTGGGCAGGGCCTCGACGACCTCGCCCTCCATCTCGATCTTCTCTTCCTTGGGCACTTCGAGCTCAGACGCGGGCGCGTCAGATCTTCCGGACGTTGACCGCCTTCGGGCCCTTGTCGCCGGCCTCCTCCTCGTATGAGACCTTGGCGTTCTCCTCGAGTGACTTGAATCCCTCGCCCTCGATTCCGGAAAAGTGGACGAAGAGGTCGCGATCGCCCTCGTCGGGCGTGATGAAGCCGAAGCCCTTCTCGTCGTTGAACCACTTCACGGTCCCGGTCGGCATGCGTCTAGCACCTTCCTGTCTTGCAATGGCCCTGCTCGGTGCTGTCCGCATCCCGAACGACGGCACATGCATGTCTCCAGCCGGATGCGAGTCCGGCCACTCCGGAAAAACAACCTACCACTACCGCTGACCGGAACTCATCTGCCCCGGTAGGTCGCCTTGCCCGGTCCCTCCTCGAGGAAGGACACGACCGCGTTCTGGAGATCCTCGGTCTCGAACAGGGGCGTCGCGATCTGGCCGATGCGCTCGTCCGCGCCGCGGACCCCGTGCTCGAGGAACGCCCGGACCATCTGCTTCGTGGCGGCGTGCGCGAGCGTAGGGCCGGCGGCGAGCTTCTCCGCGAAGCGCGTGACCTCGGGCTCGAGCTCCGTGTCGGCAAGCACGCGGTTGACCACTCCCCAGCGCTCCATCGTCGCGGCGTCGTAGAGCCGGCCCGTCATGACCAGCTCGCGCGCCCGCGCCGGGCCCGCGCGCTCGGCCACGCGCTGGGTCCCGCCGGCGCCCGGCGTCAGCCCGACCACGACCTCCACGAGCCCGAAGCGCGCCGACTCGCCGGCCCAGATCAGGTCGCACCCGAGCGCCAGCTCGAAGCCGGCAGTCAGGCAGAGGGCGTGGACCGACGCGATGGTCGGGAAGGGCATCTCCTCGAGCCGGTGCACGGCCTCGATCAGCGGCCGCAGGTCCTCCGTCGCCTGGTCGTGGCTCCTGCCCGCGAACATGTTCACGTCCGCCCCGCCGGTGAAGACGCTGCCCTCGGCCCGCAGGAGGAGCGCGCGCGGAGCATCCGCCTCCGCCTCCTCGAGCGCAAGGCTCAGGTCGGACATCAGCCCGGGGCCGAAGAGGTTGAGCGGGGGGTCGGCGATCGTCACGCGCCCGACGTCGCCGCGGCGCTCGTAGCTAGCTCTCGCCACGCAGCTCCCCGGCGACCTCCGCCAGCTCCTCCTCGCTCGCGCGCTCGGGGCGGGTGGGCAGCTCGAGCGGATCGTCGTCGTAGCGCGGGATCACGTGCACGTGGAAGTGGAAGATCGTCTGCCAGGCGGCGGGCTCGGCCGAGTTGAGCAGGTTCACGCCGTCGCAGCCGAGTTGCTCCTTCATCGTCCGCGCGAGCCGCTTCGCCGCGATCATCGTGCGCTCGAGGTCTTGGTCCGGGACCTCGTAGAGGCCGCGGGAGTGGTCCTTGGGGATCACCACCGCATGCCCCCGGGTCCACGGCATGATGTCCATGAACGCCGCCGTGTGCTCGTCCTCCTGAACCGTCTCCGCGGGTAGCTTCCCGTCGAGGATCTGGCAGAAGATGCAGTCCGGGTCGCGCGCCATCGGCGCGCAATCTAGCGGCCGGGCACAGGCTTAGGCGGCTAGAGCCAGCCCACCTTCTTGAAGTACGTGTAGAGCCCCGTGCAGATCGTGAGCATCAGGAGCAGCACGGCCGGATAGCCGAGCTCCCACTTGAGCTCCGGCATGTGCTCGAAGTTCATGCCGTAGATCCCGGCAAGCGCCGTCGGGACCGCGATGATCGCCACCCACGCAGAGATCCTCCGCATGTCCTCGTTCTGGCGCACGCCGATCTGGGTCAGGTTCGCGGTGAGGATGCTGGTGAGCAGCTCCCGAAAGCCCTCGACCTGGCTGACGACGCGCAGCTGGTGGTCGTAGACGTCGCGCAGGTAGGGCTTCAGCTTCTCGTGGATCTCGGGTATCCCGGACTGCACCAGTCGCTCGAGCGGATCCACGAGCGGCGAAGTGGCGCGGTAGAACTCGAGCACCTCCCGCTTGAGCTTGAAGATCCGCTCCGTCGGATTCCCCCGCGAGGTGGAGAACACCTCTCGCTCAACCTGGTCGATGTCCTCCTGGACGCCTTCGATGACGGGTTGGTAGTCATCGACCACGCGGTCGAGGATCGCGTAGAGAACCGAGCTGGGGCCGCACTCGAGGAGGTCCTTGCGGTCCTCGAGCTTCTTCCGAAGCCCGGAGAGCTCCCGCACCTCGCCGTGCCGCACGGTGACGATGAAGCTGTCGCCTACGAAGACGAGGATCTCCCCGAGCTCGACCACCTCCTCGTGGTCGACGTACCGGGCCGGCTTCAGCACGATGAACAGGCTGTCGCCGTAGATCTCGAGCTTCGGCCGCTGGTGGGCGTGGATGGCGTCCTCCACGGCCAGCTCGTGCAGGTTGAACTCTCGCCTGACCGCGTCGAACTCCTCCTCGGTCGGCTCGTAGAGGCCGATCCAGACGAACGAGCCGTCACGGTGACCGGCTTCGTACGCCTCCTCGATGCGGAGCGGCCCGTCGCGCCGGGTCCCGTGGTCGTACACCGCGCAGTCGACGATCATCAAGCGGGATTGTCCCGCAGCCGCCGGGCGAGATCGACCGCGTCCTCGCGCGTGCAGGCCTCGCCTGTGAAACGCGCCTCGCTCAACCGCGCCAGCAGCGACCCGAGCTCCGGCCCGGGATCGATGCCGAGCTCCTCCGCGAGCTCGTCACCGCGCAGTGGCGGCTTTGGCGGTCCGTGCTCGCGCCAGTCGAGAGCATGGGCCATCAGCTCGCGAGCGACCTCGAAGTGCCCGGCGATCGCGGCGTCGGCGTTCTTGCCTCGCGTGGCCAGCCTGTCGGCGCACGAGAGCACCGTCACCTCGATCTCCACCGGATCGCACGTCGAGAGGTACCGGTAGATCGCGTCCCGGCCGAGCGGCCGCTCGTGAACGAGGAACCCGAGTGCGAGGTGGTGCCGCGCCAGCTTTCCCAGGAACTCGCGCAGACGCTCGCTGACCCGCAGCCGGCGGCCGATGTCCGCGACCATCTCGTCTCCCAGAAGGTCATGCCCGATGAAGGTCACACGCCCGTCCGGGCGCACGCTGCGCGTGGCCGGTTTGCCCACGTCGTGCAGCAGAGCGCCGAAGCGCAGCGCCTCCCTGCGCGTCAACTCGTCCGCGAGGGGCTCATCCAGCACGGCGCGGACGCGGGGAGCCAGCTCGCCGAACGCCTCGTCGAGCGACCCCTCGAGCTCGAGCTCGCGCCGCACCACCTCGATCGTGTGGTCGTACACGTCGAGGTGATGGAAGTGGCTCTGCTCCACTCCCTGCAGCGCCTCGAGCTCGGGGAGGACGATCCCCGTCACTCCGAGGTGGTCTGAGAGGCGGAGGCCCTCGAGCACCCGCTCGGAGACGACGATGCGGCGGAGCTCCGCGAACACCCGCTCCGGCGAGGCCTCTCGCAGCCGCGGAGCAGCCTCGCGCGTGAGCCTCTCGGTCTCCTCGTCCGGCGCGAGCGACAGCTCGGTCGCCAGCCGCACCAGCCGCAGCGGACGGAGGGGATCGTCCGCGTATGCCGAGCTCGCCAGATCGGGCCCGCCGATGACCCGCAGCGTGCCCGACCGGAGGTCTCGCAGGCCATCGTGCGGGTCGATCAGCTCACCGCCCGCGAGCGGCAGGGCCATCGCGTTGACCGTGAAGTCCCGGCGCGCCAGGTCCTCCTCGATGGTGTCGCCGTGGAGCGGGCTGACGTCCCAGACCCAGCGCGAGTCGCGCTCGATCGCCCGCCAGGCGCCGAACGCCTCCGACAGCTGGAAGACCGCCCGGCCGGCAGCCGTCCGCACCGCGCGGGCCACGCGCTCGGGGTCACCCCGGACGACGAGGTCGACGTCGTAGACCGGGCGGCCGAGGAACACGTCGCGGATCGTGCCGCCGACCAGCCAAACCTCGTCCTGGTCCCCGGCCAGCGCCGTCCGCACCGTCTCGACCGCCGGCTGCGACGCGACGCGTTCGGCAAGCTCGCTCATCCCGACGCGTATGCCCGGCGCACGCGGCGGGTCAGTCCACACGTCACCTCGTAGTTGATCGTCTCGAGCCGCCGGGCGACCTCCTCGCACGCGACGTGCTCGTCCCCCTGCACACCGATCAGCACGGCCGGCTCCCCCGGGCAGACGCTCGTCTCAGGGCCCAGGTCGACCGCGACATTGTCCATGCTGACCGTGCCGACGAGCGGATGCCGCCGTCCCTGGATGAGAACGTCGGCCTTGTTCGAGAGCCCGCGTCGCCAGCCGTCTCCGTATCCGATCGGCAGGGTGCCTACGAGGGTCGGCCGTTCCGCCCGCCAGGTGCGCCCGTAGCCGGCGCTTTCGCCCGGGTCGAGGCGGCGCACCGCCGCGACATAGGAATGGAGGGAGAGCGCCGGCTCGAGCCCCCGCGCCGGCGCGTCCTCGCCGAACGGATCCAGCCCGTAGATGGCGACTCCGCAGCGCACCATGTCGAAGTGCGCCGCGGAATCGCGGTAGACGGCGGCGCTGTTCGCGGTGTGCGCGATCGTCCCGGGGTGGCGCTCCTTGAACTCGACGGCGAATCCCGCGAACGCCTCGAGCTGCGCCGGGAAGTAGTCGTCACCGCGCTCGTCGGCCGTGGCGAAGTGGCTCATCGCCCCAACCAGCTCGAGCCGATCGTCGGCGGCCGCCATGTCCGCGAGCGCGTGCGCCTCCGCGGGATCCTTGGTGCCGAGCCGCCCCATGCCGGTGTCGAGCTTGACGTGGACCCGCGCTGGAACGCCGAGCGACGCCGCCCGCTCGGCGGCGTCGCGCAGGAAGTCCTCGCACCAGGCCACGACGTCGGCCCCGGCCTCGAGCGCCGTCGCAGCATCCTCCCGCGTGAGCGCCCCCATCACGAGGTTGCGACTGGCGAGCCCGTGCCGGCGGAGCTCCGCGGCCTCATCGGCGGTCGCGCCCGCGAGCCAGCCCGCGCCCCCAACGAGCGCCGCCTTGGCGCACCAGACGTCGCCGTGGCCGTAGCCGTCCGCCTTCACGACCGCGCACAGCTCGCTGC
>JBKPHS010000128.1:0-10113 GCA_046729975.1 Actinomycetota bacterium | reverse complement strand
AGGAGCGCGACGACCGTGGCTGCGAGGAGGGATCGCATGTACGACTGCCGTCGGAACTAGCACGAGACGGCCTGCAGGCTGGGCGTGATCTTGCAGTCAGGCGGCCTGCATGCGCGTCATCAGCTCGAGCGCGCCGTTCTTGTTCAGCGGCTCGTTCAGGTTGCCGCACTTGGGCGACTGAACACAGGAGGGGCAGCCGCCGCGGCAGGGGCACTCGGCGATCAGCCGGTGCGCGTCCGCCACTAGCGTCTCGAAGAGCTTGAAGCCGAGGCGCGTGATCCCCACTCCGCCCGGGTGCCCGTCATAGATGAAGATCGTCGGGCGGCCCGTCTGGTGGTGGAAGGCGGTCGAGAGGCCGCCGATGTCCCAGCGGTCGCACATCGCGATCAGCGGCAGGACGGCGATCTGGCCGTGCTCCGCCGCGTGCAGCGACCCCTGCAACACGTCGAGCGGGAACTCCTCGCGCAGCAGCGGCTCCGGGAGCTCGTACCAGAGCGCCTGCGTCACGAACTGCTGCTCGGGCAGCTCGACCGGCAGCAGGTCGAGCACCTCGTGGTCCGCCACGCGCTTCTTCTGGAAGGCGACCACTTCCTCGGTCACCGACACGATCCCGAAGGAGAGCTCGACGCCGAGGACCGAGCGCGTGTCGCGCACCTGCTCTATGAAGGTCTCGGTCTCCTTCTTCGGCTGCGTATACCAGTCGCCCGAGAAGCGGCGCACGATCGCGCGCCGGTTGCGGAGGTCGAGCTCCTCGACCTCGTAGCTCTGACCCAGGTGCAGGTAGATCGCGCCGGGGTGGACCGTGCCGTGCGCGCGGGCGGCCTCGACGCTGCCGATCACCTCGCCGCCGTCGGCATCGATCACCGCGTAGGCGTCGAGCGACGCCGAACGCAGCGACACCCGTCCGGCAGGAAAGCCGGCGCCCCGCGGCGTGTAGCGACCGGCACGCTCGCGCAGCTCGCCGAGCTGGACGAGCCGTTCGGCGTGGGCTCGCCAGCGGGGGCCGAGCGTTTCCGCGTCGCTGCCGGAGAGCGGCATCTCGTACGCCGCCGCCACGAGGTGAGACATGTGTATCTCCTCCGACTCGTGGTCGAGGATCGCGGACTCGACGGGCCGCTCGAGGAACTCCTCCGGATGGCGGCAGAAGAACTGGTCGAGGGCGTCCTCACCCGCCACGTAGAGCGCGAGGCCGTCGCCGCGGCGGCCGGCGCGACCCCACATCTGGCGCAGGCTCGCGACCGTGCCGGGGAACGTCACGCACACGGCGGCGTCGAGGGCGCCGACGTCGATGCCGAGCTCGAGCGCGTTCGTCGCCACCACCGCCAGCAGCTCGCCGTCGGCGAGCTTGCGCTCGATCTCACGCCGCTGCGCGGGCGTGTAGCCGGCCCGGTAGGGCGCGATCCGCTCCGCGAGATCGGGGCGGCCCGCGTCATCGAGCCGCAGGCGGGCGAACTTCTGGATCAGCTCCACGCCCCGCCGCGAGTTGAGGAAGCAGATTGTGCGCACGTCCTCCTCCACGAGCTGCGCGAGCAGGCCGGCGGCCTCCGACAGCGCCGAGGCACGCTTGCCGAGGTCCTCGTCGAGAAGCGGTGGGTTCCACATCGCCACCTTGCGCTCGGAGCGCGGCGCCCCGTCGCGGTCCACGAGCCGGAAGTCGAGTCCCGTAAGGCGCTCGGCGAGCTCGTCGGGGTTTGCGATCGTGGCGCTCGTCAGCATGAAGCGCGGCTCTGTGCCGTAGGCGTTCGCGAGTCGCCTCAGCCGGCGCAGGACGTTGCCGACGTGGGAGCCGAACACGCCGCGGTAGACATGAGCCTCGTCCACGACGACCCATGCGAGGTTCGCCAGCACGTCGCCCCAGCCGGCGTGGTGGGGCAGCACGCCGACGTGGAGCATGTCCGGGTTGGTCAGGATCAGGTTCGAGCGCGCGCGGATCGCGCGGCGCTCCTCGCGGGGCGTGTCGCCGTCGTAGATCGCCTGGCGCAGGAAGCCGGCCCCGAGCTCGTGCAGCTTGCGGGCCTGGTCCTGGGCCAGCGCCTTGGTCGGGTAGAGGTAGAGCGCCCGCGCCCGCCGGTCGTGCGCGAGGGTGTCGAGCACCGGCAGGTTGAAGGCCAGCGACTTGCCGCTGGCGGTCCCAGTCGTGACGATCGTGTGCCCCTCGCGCGCCGCGGCGAGCGCGGCGGCCTGGTGGGACCACAGCGCTTCGACGCCGCTGTCCCGCAGCGCCTCGAGTAGCTGCGGATGCAGGTCCCCAGGCAGCGGAACGGCCTTTCCGGAGCGCGCGCCGAAGCGCGACTCGGCAACGAGCTGCTCCCCCCTGCCGGCCTCTAGCACGGGGTCCCAAGGCTGCCTCGAGCGGACGGTTGCCACTTCGTTGCCATAGTAGGCGCGTGCCGATCCGTGCCGTCTATACGGACCTCGACGGGACGCTGCTGGGCCATGGCGCGTCGCTCTTCCGCGACGGCGAGGGGAACTTCACGCTGCTGCCGGCGCGCGCGCTCGAGGCCTGCCACCGGGCTGGGGTCGAGGTGGTGCTGAAGTCGGGCCGCCGACGCGCCCAGGTGATGGAGGACGCCCGGCTGCTCGGGCAGACGTCCTACATCTTCGAGGTCGGCTCGGGGCTGGTGGTCGACGGCGAGCTCGAGTGGCTTACCGGCGCGCTCCAGCCACGCGATGGCATGACCATCCACGACCAGATCGATGCGTCGGGCGCTCCGCGGCTGCTTCTCGAGGCCTATCCCGGCCGCCTCGAACCCCACCAGCCGTGGCACCGCGACCGCGAGGTCTCGCATCTGTTGCGTGGACTGGTGGACGTGCGAGAAGCGAACGCGCTGCTCGAGCGTGAAGGCCATGGCGACCTCCGGCTCGTGGACAACGGCGCGATCTCGGCGAGGGACTCGCTGGCGGGCCTCGACGGGCCGCCACACGCCTACCACCTGATTCCAGCGGCGGCCTCGAAGGCGAACGCGGTCGCCGCCCACATGCGCTGGCGCGGCTACGCGCCGCAGGAGTGCGTGGCCGTTGGCGACTCGCGCGAGGACCTTGACGTGGCGGGACGGGTGGGCCGCTTCTTCCTTGTCGCGAATGCCTTGGAGCGTGATGCGTCGCTCGCCGACGCGATCGCCGGGCACCCGAACGTCGAGGTGACCGAGGGGAGCCACGGCGACGGGTTCTACGAGGCCGTCGTGCGCTCGCTGGCCGAGAGCCGCTCGTAACGTTCGCCACAAGCGGGTGTACCTGCCGTGTAGCAGTCAATCCAAGGACCCGAAGGAGGTTCGGTGGAGAGGCTTTCGGACTCGCATCATTTCCGGAAGACCGTGGCGGGCGCCTGCATGATCCTGGCGTCGCTGCTCTTCCTTGTGGCCGTGATCGTCCATCCGGAGATGGACACCGACAACGCCGCCCAGCTCGCGATCGTGCGGGACAACATGGACGCCTGGTACATCTCGAACCTGCTCCTGTTCGCCTCGCTCGTGCTGTTCGTGCCGGCGGTTCTCGGGCTCATGCACATGCTGCGTGAGCGCGAGGCGGCGTTTGGTCACCTCGGCGGCGGGCTCACGCTGCTCGGCATCGTGTCGGCGGCCGGGGCCGTCGGCATTGCGATGGTGGTCTGGCAGATGGCGGCGCCCGGCGCCGACCAGGCGCAGATGACCGCCCTGCTCGACCGCGTGACCGACACGGCGGGGACGGCGATCCCGTTCCTCTGGCTCAACCTGTGTGTGGGGGTCGGGATCGCGCTGGTTGCGCTCGGCCTCTACCGGGCGCGCGCCGTGCAGTCGTGGACGGCGGCGTTCCTCGCGATCGGCGGCGTCTGCGCGACGATCGCATTCCCGCTCGCCAGCGAGCTGTTGGCAATCGTGGGCGGGGCCTTCCTGTTCGTGTCGCTCGGCGCGATCGGCCGCACCGTGCTGACCGAGACGGATGCGGACTGGGAGCACACGCCGGAGCACAAGGGTTTCCGGCCGCTGGCCGGGATGCGGTAGGTCCTCGGCGGCCGGCGCCCCCGGCCGCCCTGGGCAAGGCAAGGCGGGCGCCCTCGGGCGCCCGCCGCTCGTTCAGGTCAGGCGGCGGTTCGCTGCTCCGAGCGGAGGAAGTCGAGCACAGCCGCGTTGAACTCGTCGGCGCGCTCGACGTTCAGGCCATGCGGGGCGCGCTCGATGATCGTCAGCACGGCGTTCGGGATCCGCTCGGCCAGCTCCTTCGACTTCCAGACGGGCACGAGGATGTCGTGCTCGCCGCCGATCACGTGCACCGGGAGGCTCAGGGACTCCAGCCGTTCGGAGGCTTCGTGGCGACCGCCGGCCCCCACCTGGCGCGCGAACGCCTCGGGCGTCTGCGGGAACGGGTTGCCAACGATCTGCGACCGCAGCCAGGTGACCGCCTCGGTGTCCTCGAAGAACTCCTGCGAGAAGGTGAGCAGCATCAGGTTGTCGACGTGCTCCTCGAACGGCGTGCGCTTCACGGCCTCGCCCCAGAGCCGGGCGCGCTTGCGGCCCCACGCGCCGCTCCGGGCCCACGTGAGGCAGAGCGTGAGCGTGCGCACCCGGTCGCGCCAGCCGAGGGCGATCTCCTGAGCGATTGTCCCTCCGAGCGACACGCCGAGCAGGTGGAAGTCCTCGAGCCCGAGCTCATCGGCCAGGGCGACGGTGTCAGCGGCCATGTCCGTGATCTCATAAGCGCCCTCGGCCTGCGACGACTGGCCGACGTCGCGATTGTCGAAGACGATCGTCTTGAAGTGCTCCCGGAAGGCGCGCACCTGGAGGGCGAACGCAAGGTGGTCCGCGCCGAGCCCCATCACGCAGAGGAGCGGCTCGCCCTCGCCGTGGACCTCGTAGTAGAGCCGCTGGCCGTTGGCGTCGGCGAAGGGCATGGGGCGCGGGAGTTTAGTTCTCCGCGACGGCCGCCTCGAACACCCGTGCCGCCTCCTCGCCCCGGACGGCGAACACGATCTGCTCGAGGCCGCCCTGATGCTCGCGGACCGCGGAAGCCATCAGCTGCGCCGCCTCCTCGAGCGGAAAGCCGCCCACTCCGGTGCCGAACGCGACGAGCGCGACCGAGCGGCAGCCGAGCTCGTCGGCCTTTGCGAGCGTGGACCGCGTCGCGCGCTCGACGATCTCGGCCGAGGTCGGCCCGCCGAGCTCCATCGTCGCGGCGTGGATGACCCACCGAGCCGGCATCTCGCCGGCCGTCGTCTCGACGGCCTCGCCGAGTCCGATCGGAGCCTTCTCGTCCGACTCGCGCTGAACCTCGGGGCCGCCCGCGCGGCTGATGGCGCCCGCGACGCCTCCGCCGTGCTTCAGGTCCGTGTTGGCGGCGTTCGCGATCGCGTCGACCTCGAGCTTGGTCACGTCGGCCTGCACCACGCGGAGCTCTGCCATGCGCGTCATATGCTGCCTGAAGTGCCGGAGAAAGCCTGACTAGCGGATAACCCTGATCCGCCGCGGGCGCAGCACGCGCGCGTTGCCCGCCGCGTCGCGGACGGTCATCCGCACGACGGCGGTCACGGGCCGCCGCTGCCGGAGGCCGGCGTTCACCCGACGGAGCGCGCGCCTGGAGAGTGCCAGCCGGAACGCCTGCCGCCTGCCGGCTCGCACCTGGCGCCGTACGCTCCTTGCGCGGAAGACGACCGCCGCGCCGTCGCCGAGGTTGACGAAGCCGGAGGCGCGGAAGCGCCCGTCCTCGTTAGAGCGCAGCGCGCCGCGGATGCCCCGCTGCCGGACGACTGGCTGGCGCCGGCGCAAGCCCAGCCGCACCGAGGGAGGCGTCAGGTCGCTCGTGCCCGACGCGCTCGTGCCCGACGCGCCCGCCCCCGCCTGCGCGCCGACGTCGAGCCGCAGGATCTTTCCGAGGAGGACGCCGAGGTTCTGGGCGTTCCCCTGAGGATCGTTCGCGCTGCCCCCGTCGCCGGTCCCCAGATACAGCTTCCCGTCCGGCCCGAACTGGAGCTGGCCGCCGTTGTGGTTCGAGAACTCGGAGTGCTCCACGACGAGGACCTGCTCGCGGCTGAGCGGGTCGGCGCGGAGGGGATTGGAGGCGGAGCGCTGGAAGCGGTCGACCCGGATGTCACCACCGTGGTCGGTGTAGAAGACGTAGAAGTAGCCGGACGACACGTAGTCGGGCCGAAACGCAACGGAGAGCATGCCGCGCTCGCCATCGGTCGACACCTCGCCCGAGATGTCGAGGAATGTCCCGCCGCCCACCGCCTGGATCCTGCCGGGACGCTCGACGACGAACAGCTGCTGGTCGCCAGGCGGCGAGGTGACGTAGGTCGGCTGGTCGAAGCTGCCCACGAGCTGCGTGCTGAGCTGACCGGGAGAGCCGCCGGCCACTAGCCGGTGCATCTGGCCGTCCAGCGAGACGGCGTAGAGCCGGCCGGCCGTGTCCTCACCGAAGGACACGAGGCTCGGGACGCTCGCCCCGGTGGACTTGTCGTCGGGCGGCCCGGCCGGCTGAATCGAGCGTATGTCTCCGGCGTAGAAGTCCGCGTAGAGGTAGCGGCCTACGAGACCGGCGAGCGACTGGTCGCGCACCACATAGCCGCCGGTAACGGCGGCCGGCCCGCTTGACGGGTTCTGGTAGTCGAAGACGGGCGGGCGGGCGTTCGCCGGCGGCGGGTCGCAGGGTCCCGGGCCCACGATGCTCCCCTCGAAGCAGTCCCAGCCCCAGTTGGCGCCGGCGACCTGGCCGGCGGGCGCGTAATCGATCTCCTCGCGCGCGCCCTGGCCAACGTCTCCGATCAGCAGATCTCCGGTCTCGCGGTCGAACGAGAAACGCCAGGGGTTCCGCAGGCCGTACTGGTACACCTCCGGCGCGGCGCCCGGCTGTCCGACGTAGGGGTTGTCCGGCGGCACCGTGTAGCCCGTCTGCGCCCAACCCGTCCCCGGGTTGCCGGCCCAGGCAATCGCCGTCCCCGCGAGCAAGATTGCGATCCGTCGCAAGCCGGCGAGTATGAAGGATCAGTCGCGCAGCTGGTCGAGGGTGCAGTCCTCGGGTCGCTTGTCATCGCGCCAGCGCACGAACTTGGCGCCGTGGCGGATGCGATGGCCCGTTATGTGATCGAAGGCGACCTCCACCACGAGCTCCGGGCGCAGCCCCTCCCAGGCGAGCTCCTCGTCGGACTTCCAGCGGCTCGGCGCACCCGAGCCGTGCTCGTAGGTGCGGTAGGGCTCGAGGAACCCGAGCAGCTCGCGCTTCTGCTTCGCGCTGAAGCCCGAGACGTGACCGACCTCGCGCAGCTCTCCGTCCTCGTCGTACATGCCGAGGATGAGCGAGCCGACGGTGCCCTCCGCCTTGCCGAAGCGGAAGGCGTGCACGACGGCATCCGCCGTCCGGACCCGCTTGATCTTCAGCATGCCGGTGCGCTCGCCCGGGTGGTAGGGCGCCGCACCCTCCTTGGCCATCACTCCTTCGGACCGGCCCGTCAACCACACCGCCGCCGCCCCGCCGTCTTCGGTCATTGGCGTGAGCTCGACGGGATCGGCGACCACCACCGCGAGCCGCTTGCGGCGCTCGTCGTAGGGCAGCTCGAGCAGAGACTCGTCTCCCTCGGCGAGCAGGTCGAACGCGACGTACTCGGCGGGGGTCTCGCGCGCGAGCCGCTCGACACGCGACGCCGCCGGGTGGATGCGCTGGCCGAGCAGGTCGAACTCCTGCACCCCGTCGACGACGACGACGATCTCGCCGTCGAGCACGAGACGATTCGCGGGGAGCTTCCGGACGTCCTCGACCACCTCCGGGAAGTAGCGATTCATCGGCCGACCGTTGCGGCTCTGGAGCTGGACGTCGTCCCCATCGCGGAAGACGATCGTGCGGAAGCCGTCCCACTTGGGCTCGTAGCGCCAGCCCTCGCCCGATGGCAGCTCCTTCGCGGAGCGCGCGAGCTGCGGCAGGAGCGGCTGGGAGATCGGCAGGGCCACGTGCTCAGCCCCGCCTCGGGGCCGCGCTCGAGCCGCGGAGCCGGCGCAGCACGGCGTCGCCGAGCCGGGGCGAGATCCCGTGCACGATGCGCAGCGTGCGCACCACGCGCGGATAGTGGACCGCGCGCTCGTCCTTCTCGACGGCGCGCACGACACCCTCGGCGAGGGGTGCCGGCGACGCCGCAGAATCGGCGTGGTACCAGGTCGGCATCGTCTCCTTCTCGTGGTCGTGCAGGTGGCTCTTGATCTCGCCGGGGTAGACGAGCGTGACAGACACACCCGTGCCGTCCAGCTCGTGCCGGAGCGCCTCGGCGAAGCCGCGCTGGGCTTGCTTGGTGGCGCCGTATGCGGCCGCCTCGGGGAAGCTGCGGTAGCCGGCGCCCGATGACACGACGACGATCTGCCCTCGGGCCCGCTCCAGCATGCGCGGCAGGGCCGCCTTGATCGTGTAGACCGTTCCGAGCCAGTTGATCTTCGTCATGCGCTCGACCTTGTCGAGGTCCATGTCGCGAAACGGTCCGTAGTACGCGACGCCGGCATTGGCCACCACGACGTCGCAGTCGCCGAAGCGCTCGGCGGCGGCCGCGATCGACGACCGGTCGGCCACGTCGGCGGTGAGCGCGACGTGACCCTCTCCCGGCAGCGTGCTCGCGAGCTCCCGCAGCTCCTCCTCGGAGCGCGCCACGAGCCCGAGCACACATCCGCGCGCGGCGAACGCCTCGGCGATCGCGCGGCCGATTCCGCGCGACGAGCCAGTCACGAGCACCCTGGTTCCGGGGCCGATCTGCACAGCCGGGCATGGTAGTTAGACTCGGGCGCCGGCCCCCGACCAGGAGGATCCGTTGTCCCAGGAGCAGGCGACCGTCGCCGAGGAGGAGTACCTCCAGACCATCTACTGGCTCCAGGAGGCAGGCCTACCGATCACCGGCGCGAACATCGCACGCGCCATGCAGCTGTCGGCGCCGACGGTCCACGAGATGCTCGGACGGCTCGAGTCGGACGGCTACGTCACGCGCAACGACGACAAGTCGCTCTCGTTTACGGACTCGGGTCACGAGCACGCTGCCGGCGTGGTGCGCCGCCACCGCCTGATCGAGCGTTTCCTCACCGACGTGCTCGGAATCCCCTGGGACGAGGTGCACGAGGAGGCCGAGCGGCTGGAGCACGCCATGTCGCCCGTCCTCGAGGAGCGCATGCTGGCGGCGATCGGGGACGCGAAGACCTGTCCGCACGGGCACCCGATCGTCGAGGGCGCCCGCGAGCAGGGGGTCCCGCTTGCCGATGTCAAGGAGGGGGCGAGCGTCCGCATCCTCCGCTTCGAGAACGAGGCCGAGGACCTCCTCCACTACCTGAAGGACGCCGGCCTCTACCCGGGCCTCGAAGGCACCCTGGCCGCCGCGGGACCGGAAGAGGTCGCGATCGAGTCGAACGGCGGCCGCGCGGTCGTCACGCGCAGCGTCGCGGAGACGGTCTCGGTCGCCGCGGACCCGTCCCCACCGGTCCGGACCGCCCTGCCCGACCAGCTCGTGCTGGGCAAGGACCGCTACGGGCGCTGACGGGGCGCGGCCTCTACGAGATCGACCGCAGCAGCTCCTCGCACGCCTGCTCGCAGCGGCGGCACTGCTCCGCGCATATCCGGAAATGCTCCCCCATGCCCTCCCGCGCGTGAGCCTCGCACTCGTCGCCGCAGCTCTTACAGGCCTGCACGCAGGCCTGGAGGATCGAGCGGGTCACGTTCGCGTCGTACTCGGTCTGCCGGCTCACCACGTGACCCGTCGCCAGGCAGATGTCGGCGCAGTCGAGGTTCAGCCGGATGCACTTCGCAAGCTGCTCCAGCTTGCCCTGTTCGGCCAGGTCGTCGTCTGCGCACTGAGTGCACGCCTGCTCGCAGTCGTAGCAGGCCTCGATGCAGCGCACGAGGACGTCGCGGTCGACGTTGAAGTCGCGCGGGTACGCGTTGATCATCTGGCGGGCGATATCGGCGACCGGCATGGCGACACCTCCTCCTCCGGATAACGTCCGACTCATCGTACGCCCCGGGGCGTAGGCCAAAGAGCGCTTCCTACGCCTGGGTCAGCCGCAGCGTCGTCCCGCTCACCTCCGGAGCCAGCATTCCCTCGGTGGGCCCGGGCGACCGCGCGCCGTACTTCGCTCGGTACGCCTCCGACACCCGCCGGATGACGTCATCGTCGTGCGCCGG
>JBKPHS010000127.1:0-28259 GCA_046729975.1 Actinomycetota bacterium | reverse complement strand
CCAATCATGGTCACGCAGATGGTCGCCGTGGGCGAGGAGACCGGCGCCCTCGACGCCATGTTGAGCAAGATCGCGGACTTCTACGAGGACGAGGTGGCCGCGGCGCTGAAGGCGCTGACCTCGATCCTCGAGCCGCTCATGTTCGTCGTCGTCGGCGCCATCGTCGGCTTCATCGTGATCGCGATGTACATGCCGATGTTCAAGGTCTACGACCAGATCCGCTAGTCGTGCGGAGCGCATGACCGCCTTGTTGGTCGCCTCGGCGCTGGGAGGCGTTGCGCTGACGTGGCTCCTGTCGGCCGCGCTGGGGCGAGTGAGGAAGTGGCGGGCCGCCGCCTGCTGGCTGGTCGCCGCCACCCTCGTCGTCCTTGCTGGAGCCGTAAGCGGACTGTGGCTCGGCGCGCCACCGACCACGCGAGGCTGACAGGGGATCAGGGCTTACGCGGTGACGACCAGGTAGCCCGCGGTGCGGCCCGCCGAAGCAGTGGCCGGCAGGAAGACCACGCGGAAGCGACCTTCGCGCTCGGTCAGCAGATCGAACTGCGCGGGGCTTCGCGGCGTCACGGCCGACACGACGCCGAGCCCCTCGACGGACACCTGGCCGGCATGGCGCGCGCTGACCGTGATTACCACGTGCCTCCCGACCCCGACGGTCGCCGTACGGGGCCGCCCGCGCGCCTGGAATGACAGGTTGACGATTTTGCCCGCTTCTCCTCTGCGCTCCGCGGGCGCGATCTGCGCCGGTGGCCGTGGGCGATCCTCTGAGCGGTCGGGCGGCGGGGCAAGCGACGCCGCCAGTGCTCCGAGGCCGAGGACGACGGCGAACAGCAGCAGAGCCCGGCGCAGTTGCATCGCCGCCGGATGCTAACCCGTGCCGATGCCGCTCCACGAGCGGGCTCGGACGCCTTGTGGCTAGACGCATGAACGATTAAAGCCGCCTCCGGACGGGGCCGATAACTCCGCAGAGCCAGGGCCGGGGGAATTCCGCGGTGGCTGGCCCACAGACCCAACCGGATACCTCACAAGGAGGTCTCAGATGCTGCGGAAGCTCCGCGAGCGCATTCAGTCCGAGGAGAGCGGTTTTACCCTGATCGAGCTCCTCGTCGTCATTCTGATCATCGGCATCCTTGCCGCGATCGCCCTGCCGGCCTTCCTGGGTCAGCGGGAGAAGGGCCAGGACGCGGACGCGAAGTCGAACGCCCGTAACCTGGTCTCCCAGGTGGAGTCCTGCTACGCCAACGAGGAGGACTACACGAAGTGCGACAGCCCGACCGAGCTGCCCGACACCGGCCTCAACCTGGTTGCGACGGCGACCAACGGTGGCGAGGTTTCGGTCGCGTCGACCGGCACGAACGGCTACGTCGTGACGGCGAAGTCGAAGGCCGACAGCGGCAGTAGGCACACGTTCACGATCACCAAGGCGAGCCTGAGCGGCGCGAGCGTCCGCTCGTGCACGCCGACGGGCAAGGGTGCTTGCCCGACGTCGGGCAGCTGGTAGTCGCCTGACACCAGCCGAAGTTCCGTCGAGGCGGGCCCCCGGGCCCGCCTTGACGCGTTCATGGGCGGTTTGCACAGCTGCGCCCGCCAACGGCTGTGCGAGCGCGCCCGAGCGGGCTCAAGAGGGGGTTCCCGCTTGCCGATCAGGACCGTTGATGCCGTTCTCCCGTTCACCGCGCTCGCAGCAGGGCTTCACGGTCGTCGAGGTGATGGTCGCGATCCTGCTGCTCCTGATCGGGGTCCTGGGTGCCGTCGCGATGATCGACGCCGCGAACGCCAGGACCGCAACGAACCGCGCCCGCGAGGCGGGCACGAACCTCGCGCGCGAGATCGTGGAGGCCACGCGCGGGGTCAAGTACGACCAGCTGACGCCGGCGACGCTGGTGGCAGAGCTCCAGGCCCAGCCGGGCCTGGCCGATGCGGGCGCCGGCTCGGGCTGGACCATCCGCCGCCGCGGCGTGACCTACACCGTCACCACCAGCGTCTGCACGGTCGACGACGACGCCGACGACAGCGGCCCGCACACACCCGGCTTCTTCTGCGCCGCCACGTCCGGAACGGGGCTGGACCGCAACCCGGACGACTACCGCCGCGTCGCCGTCGAGGTCGCGTGGACGCGGGGATCGAGCACTACGAAGGTGAAGCAGACCACGATCGTCACGAACCCCGCCAGCACGCTCGGCCCCTCGGTGAAGGACCTCACGATGACGAGCCCGTCCATCTCCGATACGCCGATCATCGACCCGGACGTGTCCGAGGCGACGTTCCATGTGGCGACGAACTCCGTGCCGGACACCGTCTCGTGGTACCTGGACGGCAACGCGCAGCCGACGGCCGCGACCGGAAGCGGCACGAGCTGGGACTTCGCCTGGCCGCTCGACGTGAACGTCTATGACGGCACCTACTACGTCAGCGCCCGTGCGTTCCGCGACGACGAGAGCGGGGCGACGAAGACCCTGACGGTAAAGCTGAACCGCTATGCGCCCTTCGCTCCGACCGGCTTCCAGGCCGGCTACAACGGCGGGACGCTCGAGTTCGAGTGGCTCGCCAACAAGGAGCGGGACATCGAGGGCTATCGCGTCTACCGGGTCGAGGCGGGCGGCGACGTGCAGGTCTGCGCGCTCCAGACGGAGACCAGCTGCCTGGCCGCTGCCCCCGGCGGCTTCACGTCGGGCCAGTACTACGTCGTGGCCGTCGACCTGGACCCTGACGGCAACCAGCGCAACGGCGACGCCTCGACTGTCCGAACCGTCAGCTCCGGGGCGAATAACTCACCTTTCCCACCGACGAATCTGACCGGGACGAAGCCCGGGGACGGAACGGTCGTCCTGAACTGGACCGCGCCGAGTCCGCCGGATCCGGACACCGGCGACGGCATCGCCTTCTACCGGATCTACCGCGACGGGACCGCCTTCGCGGACCGCTACGACCGCACCGGAACCGGGACCGAGGTTACGTACACGGACAAGAAGCTCGGCAACCAGACCCATACCTACTGGGTCACGGCTGTGGACGACCACCTCGCCGAGTCGACACTGCTCGGGCCGGTGACGCAATGAGGCTGTTCCGCGAGGAGACCGGCTTCACGCTGATCGAGGTGCTCGTCTCGAGCGTGCTGATGATCGCCGTGCTGGGCACGACCCTCGGCGCCCTCTCGAGCTTCGAGACGACCAACAGGACCAATCACCGGCAGAACGATGCGCAGGACCACGCCCGCAACTCACTCGACCTGCTCGCTCGCAACCTGCGCAACCTGGCGAGCCCGACGAACGAGCTGCCCGATGCCGTGATCGTCGCGGAGCCCGATGACCTCGTCTTCCAGACCGTGGACAGGACCAAGCCGGCCGGCAGCCTCAACGAGCTCAATACCAAGCGCGTGCGCTACTGCATGGACGGAAGCAAGGTGTACCTGCAGGAGCAGACGTGGACCACGGCCACTGCGCCCGACCCACCGGCCACTAGCTCCTGCCCGGGTGCCGACTGGCCGGCGGACAAGACGCGCATCGTGGTCCAGGACGTGGTCAACGGGTCGCGTCCGCTGTTCGTGTACAACGCAACCGAGCTCGACCGCATCACCGCGGTCCGCACGAACCTCTTCGTCGACGTCAATCCGGGCAGCAAGCCGAGCGAGACCACGCTCGAGAGCGGCGTCTTCCTGCGGAACCAGAACCGGTTCCCGAACGCGCGCTTCACGCTCGTCAAGGACGGAACCCGGCTGCTGCGGCTGAACGCCTCGACGTCCGACGACCCGGAGGGGAAGAACCTCGAGTACAGGTGGTACGACGCCACGAGCTCGCCGCCGACGCTCATCGGCGAGGGCGTCCTCAAGGACTACAGCGTCGACATCGAGCCGCTCCCCGGCGTCCACCGGATCGTCCTGAAGGTGACCGACCCGGCCGGGCTAGAGGCAGAGGCCGAACAGGAGGTCTCCGTCGAATGAGCACGAAGATTCGAGACGAGCGCGGCTGGGCGGTCGTGACGGCCATCTTCGTGATGACGTTGATGGTCAGCCTGGGCCTGGCCTCGTTCGCGTTCGTCGACACGGAGACCCGGCAGTCGGGGAACGAGCGGGTGAACGAGTCCTCGTTCAACCTCAGCGAGGGCGCGCTCGGAAGCCAGGCGTTCGTGATGGCCGGCAAGTGGCCTGGCTCGGCGAGCACTGCCTGGGACGTCAACGGCTGCAGCTCGTCGGGCAGCGCGAAGCCCGAGCAGTGCCCTGACGTGGCCCTCATGAACCAGGCGTATGCGACGCAGGACTACGCGGCCGCCACGAGCTGGTCGACGATCGTCCGCGACAACATCACGACCAACCCCACCTTCTACGACGAAACGGTCGTGAACGGCCTTGATACCTACGACAGCAACCAGGACGACAAGGTATGGGTTCGCTCCTCTGCCACGGTACGCGGCAAGAAGCGCACGATCGTCGCTCTGGTGCAGGCCGAGAAGGTCGTGGAGCCCTTCCCGCGCTCGGTCCTCATCGCAGGCTCGTTCGCGACGACCAACACCGGTAACAAGACCATCGTCGACACGAACGGCGTGCCTCCGGACGAAGGCTCGACCGGCCCTGTTCAGGTTCGCTGCACGACCACCATCGCCCAGCCGGGCGACCCCTGTCTCGGGTACGAGCCCGGCAAGGATCAGATCCAGCCCGAGGTCGTCCAGCAGGGCTATCCGGCCGAGGATGCAATGACCGAGGACGCCATCGATCGCCTGAGGGCGCGCGCCTTCGCGCTGAACGCGTACTACCCGGCTGGCCAGTGCCCGGCGAACCCGAGCGGGCAGCTCATCTTCATAGAGGACGCGGACTGCGCGTACAACAACAGCATCCCCGGCCCATGCTGTAACACCGCGAGCAATCCTGGCGCGATCATCGTCAACAAGGGCACGCTCTCGTTCACGGGCAACATCGAGTACTACGGCGTGCTTTACATGCACAATGCCCAGGACACGAGCGGTCCGGTCGTCACTCTGAGCGGCACGGTCTCGATCATCGGCGGCGTGAACATCGACGGCAACGGCCGTCTCGACGCCGGCTCCAGCAAGATCAACCTGATCTACAGCCCGATCGCGTTCGACAACTTCGTGAGCTACGGGACGACCGGCGTCGTCCAGAACACCTGGCGCGAGGTCCACAACTGATGCCCGCGGCGATCGCGGTGACCGGCGTCCTCGGCGCCACGATAGGGAGCTTCCTGAACGTGGTGATCCACCGGCTCCCGGCCGGCGAGTCGCTCGTCAAGCCGCGCTCGCGCTGCCCGGGTTGCGAGAGGCCGATCGCGCCCTACGACAACGTGCCCGTCTTCTCCTGGCTCCTGCTCCGCGGCCGCTGCCGCGGCTGCGGGCAGCCGATCTCGGCTCGCTATCCCCTCGTCGAGCTCGTCACGGCGCTGCTGTTCGCCGCGATCGCGCTGGTGCGCGGGCTGGACGCGGACCTGCTGCTCGAGCTGCCGTTCGCGGCGATGCTCGTGGCGGTAGCCGGGATCGACCTCCAGCACCGGATCGTGCCGAACCGGATCCTCCTGCCCGTGGCGGTCTGGGGTGTCGCCGGGGCGGCGCTCGTGCAGACAGGAGATCTCCCGGAGCTGCTCGCGGCGGGCGCCGGCGCGTTCGGATTCCTGCTCGTGGCGGCACTGGTGCACCCGGGGGGCATGGGCATGGGGGACGTCAAGCTCGCGGGTGTCATGGGCCTCTACCTCGGCGTCTCGGTCGTTCCAGCGCTGCTCGTCGCCTTCCTCTCCGGATCGATCGTGGGGATCGCGATCATGGCCCGGCGCGGGACGTCAGCGCGCAAGCAGGGAGTGCCGTTCGCGCCCTTCATGGCGCTCGGTGGGATCGTCGGGCTGCTCGTCGGCCCGGAGCTCGTCCAGCTCTACGCGGACAACCTGCTCTAGCTCTAAAGGCCTGGACGCACCCGGTCGATAGGGAGGGAAGTCCAGCCATGGCCCTTCCCCTCCGATCCAACAGTCCTCGCGGTTCGGTCGGCCTCGACCTCGACGGCTCCTACGTCGCGGCGGTCCGCGCCGAGAACGGCCGCATCCACGCCGCGGCCAGCGCCGAGCTGCCCGATGGCCTCGTCGCGAACGGCGAGGTGCTCGACGCTCACGCACTGGGCGACGTGCTGAAGGGCTTCTTCAAGACGCACGACCTTCCCAAGCGCGTACGGCTCGGAGTCTCGAACCAGCAGATCGTGGTCCGCCACCTCGAGCTTCCGATGATCAAGAGCGAGCAGGAGCTCGCCGCAGCCGTCCGCTTCCAGGCAGCCGAAGCGATCGCAATGCCGCTCGACCAGGTCGTGCTCGACTACCAGGTGACGGGCGAGTCGACCTCGCCCGACGGCAGCCCGCGTCTGAAGGTCGTCGTGGTGGCCGCGCGGGAGACGATGATCGACAACTTCGTCAGCAGCGTCCGCGGCGCCGGCCTCAAGCCCGAGGGCGTGGATCTGAACGCCTTCGCGCTGGTTCGGACACTCCATGCCGAAGGCGGCGACGAGGAGGGTGCACGCGTCTACTGCCACCTCGGCGGCGTGACGAACCTGGCCATCGCCGTCGGTTCGAACTGCCTCTTCACTCGCCTGCTCTCGACCTCCTGGGAGGATGAGGGCGAGCAGACGCCGGCGGCGATCGCGGACGAGATCCGCCTCTCGATCGATTTCTACATGGCGCAGCCCGACGCGCGCTCGGCGGAGGAGGTCCTGCTGTCCGGTCCGGGCGTCGAGCGCCCGGGCCTCGTCGAGGAGCTCGACCGCCTGATCCACGTGCCCGTCTCGGTGCCGAACCCGCTGGGACCGCTGCCGGCCGAGGGCCTGCCGAACGGGGAGGACCCGCACCGCCACACGGTGGCGGTCGGCCTCGCGCTGGGAGCCGCGGCATGAGGCCGATCAACCTACTTCCGCAGAAGCACCGCCCGCGCGCCGCGACCGGTGACCGCGCCGGCAGCGCCTACTTCGCGATCGGCGGGCTCGCCCTGCTTTTGATCGGCCTCCTCCTGTACGTGGTGTCGGCGAACCAGGCGACGTCGCGGAACGACGAGCTCGCGCGGACGAAGGCAGAGACCGAGCAGGCCAAGGCCCGCTCTGCCTCGCTGAGCTCGTTCGGCAACTTCTCGAGCATCAAGGAGACGCGCCTCAACTCGGTCAAGCAGCTCGCCGCCGTGCGCTTCGATTGGGAGCGCGCCACGCGCGAGATCGCGCGCGTGCTGCCCACCGGCACCTCCCTGACGACGCTCGAGGCGTCGGTCACGGGCGCCACGGGCGGAACGAGCCCCGCAGCGGATGCCGGGGAAGGCCCGAAGTCGCCCACCATGGCGCTGTCCGGGTGCGCGCGCAGCCACCCGGAGGTGGCGACGACACTCGTGCGCCTGCGCCGGATGAACCGCGCCGAGGAGGTCGACCTTTCCGAGTCGACTCGCAACGACACCGAGGCGGGCGCCGCCGCGTCCTCGGGCGGTCCGACGACCGGCGGCTGCGGCGACAAGCAGAAGATCAGCTTCAAGGCCGTCGTGACCTTTTCCGTGGCGCCCTCGCCCTCGGATGCGCCCGGCGCCAGGGTGCCCGCAGCGCTCGGAGGTGGCTCGTGAGCCTCAGCGACCGAGATCGCAAGATCGTGTTGATCCTCATCCCCCTGCTGGTGCTCGGCGCCTACTGGTTCATGCTGCTGGCGCCCAAGCGCGAGGAGGCCTCCAACGCGCAGCAGCAGCTCAGCCAGGCGCGCACCGAGCGTGACCAGGCAGTGGCTCTGGCGAACTCGCTCGAGGCCGCGAAGGTGAAGTTCGCGACCGATTACGCGGAGATCCTTCGCCTCGGCAAGGCGATCCCGTCCACCGTCGACATGTCGAGCCTTTTGGTCCAGCTCGACAGCGCCGCGCGGGGAACCGGGATCAACTTCGAAAAGATCACGGTCGGCAAGCGGGAGGCCGCGGCGCCCCCGGGCGAGGCGACCGGCGGGACCGGAGGGCAGGCGGCGGATGGCTCGACGCCCGCGGCCGGCGGCAGTACGCCACCGGCTGGCAGCACGCCGCCCGGCGGCAGCGAGGCTCCGGGCCAGCCCGCGAGCGCCCCAGGCGCGGCGAAGAGCGCAGCCACGGGCGCCGTTAACGACGCCAACGCTCAGACCGCCGCAGGCGACCAGAAGGCGGCCCAGACGTCCGGCGAGCCGGGCGCGGCCGGGGCCCCCGCGGGCGGCCCGACGACCTCTGGCGTCGCGGGGCTCGACCGGGTGCCGCTCACGTTCGTGTTCGAAGGCAGCTACTTCGACCTCGCGGACTTCATGCACCGCCTCAAGCGCTTCGTGCGGGTCACCAACTCCCGCGTGCTCGTGCGCGGCAGGCTGATGACGGTCGACGGCGTCAAGCTCACGCCCAGCGCCGGATCCCAGATCACCGCCGACATCACCGCGTCGGTGTACCTGACGCCCAAGCAGCAGGGCACCACCGCGGGCGCGACCCCCACCGGCCCGGCGCCCAACCAGGGCACCCCCGCGGCCACTCCGGGTCAGCAGCCGCAGCCTGCCACCACGCCCCCGACCGCCGCAGCCACGCCATGACCACCTTCATGCTCGATCTCTGGCACGACCTGCGCGCCAAGCGGCTCTGGCCAGTGGCCGTGGCGCTGGTGATCGGGATCGTCGCGATTCCGGTCCTGCTGAGGTCCTCCAGCTCCGAGGAGCCCGCGCCGCCGGCGCCGGGCCCGACCGCTGCAAAGCAGACGGCCGCCGGGACGCCGCTCGTAAAGGCGGAGGACGTCAAGGCGGGCGCCCGCACCAACCTGGACGTGTTCGACTCGAAGAACCCGTTCCGCCCGGTCGGGAAGACGCAGGCGGAGCAGGCCGCCGGGGGTCCGGGGGACCAGTCCGCTCCAAGCACGTCGAAGTCCACCGGGGGCGGCTCCGCCGGAGGCCAATCGATCGGCGGCGGCTCGCTCGGCGGTGGCGGCAGCGGCGGCGGCGGTGGTGGCACCGCACCCCCGAGCCAGGCACCGGGCGGCGGCGGACGCGACACCAAGCCGCAGGCCTACGCCTACACGGTCGACGTGAGGTTCGGCGAGCGCGGCGTCGAGCGCAAGCACGAGGGAGTGCGCCGACTCGAGATGCTGCCCGACGAGAAGCAGCCGCTCGTGATCTTCCTCGGCGTCACCTCGACCGGCAAGACCGCGGTCTTCATGGTCAACGATTCGCTCGATCCCGAGGGCGAGGGCCGCTGCAAGCCGAGCGAGGCCCAGTGCAGCTTCATCTACCTGCGCGACGACCCGGAGAGCGACGACCACTTCTTCACGGACAAGCAGACCGGCATGCAGTACCACCTCAAGCTGACGGACATCCAGTCGGTCTCGACCGACGAGCTCGAGCGGCAGCAGAAGGAGGACGCGGCGAAGGGAGCCTCGAGGCGCCTGCGCCGCAAGGAGCCGAAGCCGTTCAGCTTCCTGCTCCCGGTCCTCGCCGACCGTCAGCGCTGATCCTTTTCGAGTAACTCCACAACCATCGCCGTGCGGCGGCGTTTAGATAGGTGCATGAGGCGACTCGGCCCGATAGCCCTGCTGCTTGCGGTGTTCGCGCTCGCGATCCCGCTCATGGCCGGCGCGCAGAAGCCGCCGAAGCCCGGGCCCACCGACCTCACGATCGGCGCCAGGCCCGACGCGATCACGTTCGGCCAGTCGACGACCGTCTCGGGTCAGCTCAAGACGCAGGACAAGGCGAACAAGCCCGTTGACCTGCAGGAGAAGCCCGCCGGGGAGAACGCGTTCAAGACCGTCCAGACGAAGAACACCGAGCAGAGCGGTGCCTACTCGTTCAGCGTCAAGCCGGTGAAGAACACTCGTTATCGCGTGGTCGCGAAGGTCTCACCGCCCATCACGAGCGGCGAGGTGGAGGTCCCGGTCCGCTTCAGGGTCGGCCTGCGGCTGAGCGACTCCACGCCGGCCGCCGGCCAGCGGGTCAGGTTCTCGGGCTCGGTGCTGCCCGAGCGCGACGGCAGGGTCGTCTACATCCAGAAGCGCACGTCCACCGGCGGCTGGCGCGGCGTCGCACGGACGACGCTTCAGGACGCCGGCACGACACGGTCCGTATACAGCAAGCGCATTCGTCTCTCGCGAGACGGAACATTCCGCGCGCGGGTCGTTCGCGACGCCCAGAACGCCACGGGCACCAGCCGCACCAGGACCGCGAACGTCCACTAGCACGAAGTCCGCCGCGGCCGCTCGGCCGCCCGCCTGTAGGTTTTGGAGCCCGAATGGCCCTCCGCTTCACAACCGCCGGCGAGTCGCATGGCCCTGCTCTCACCGCAGTGCTCGAGGGCCTTCCAGCGGGGCTGCGCCTGACCCCGGATGACGTCGACCGAGACCTCGCCCGGCGGCAGCTCGGGCACGGTCGCGGCGGCCGCATGAAGATCGAGAAGGACCGCGCCAGGGTAACCGCGGGCGTGCGCCACGGGGTCACGCTGGGCAGCCCGATCGCGCTGCAGATCGAGAATCGCGACTACGCGAACTGGGAGGAGCGGCTGAATCCTTGGCCGGTGGAGGCCGAGGTCGAGGAGGTGCACCTGCCACGGCCGGGCCACGCCGATCTCGCGGGACTCCAGAAGTACGGCTTCACGGACGTCCGCAACGTACTCGAGCGCGCAAGCGCGCGTGAGACGGCGGCCCGCGTGGCCTGCGGAGCGCTCGCGAAGACCTTTCTGCGCGAGCTCGGGGTCGAGGTCGCGAGCCACGTGTTGCAGATCGGCACCGTGGAGGCCTCCGAGCTCGACAACCCGGCGCCGAGCGACTTCGGGCCGGTCGACGAGTCGCCCGTGCGCTGCCTCGACCCTGACGCGAGTGACGCGATGGTCGCGGAGATCGACGGCGCGCGAAAGGCCAACGAGTCGCTCGGCGGCATCTACGAGGTCCTCGCCTTCGGGCTGGCGCCGGGGCTCGGCTCGTACGTCGCCTGGGACGCGCGCCTCGACGGGCGCCTCGCCCAGGCCGTGATGTCGATCCAGGCGATGAAGGGCGTGTCGATCGGAGACGGCTTCGATGTGGCCGGCCGGGTGGGCTCGCAGGCGCACGACGAGATCTTCTGGAGCGAGGAACGCGGCTGGTACCGGGAGACCAACCGCGCCGGCGGTCTCGAGGGCGGCATGACGACCGGCGCGACCCTCGTCGTGCGCGGGGCGATGAAGCCGCTGCCGACGCTCACGAAGCCGCTCCGGTCCGTGGACACCGAGACGAAGGAGCCGGCGCAGGCGCTGCGCGAGCGCACGGACTCCTGCACCGTCCCAGCCGCCGGCGTCGTGGGGGAGGCGATGGTTGCGCTCGTGCTTGCGTCGGCGTACCGCGAGAAGTTCGGTGGCGACCACCTCGACGACGTCCGCGGCGCGCTGCGGGCCTACGAGGAGCGGATCGGGTGGAAGCGCTAGAGCGTCAGGGGGGTGAGCCCGGGAGGCCCGCGGCCGAGGGGCGGGCGCTCGTCTTCATCGGCTTCATGGGTGCGGGCAAGACGACGACCGTCCGGGCGATCGCCGCCGAGCTCGCCGTGGAGCCGCTCGACACCGACCGCGAGCTGGAGCGCGAGCTGGGCGAGCCCATCGAGACCTTCTTCGATCGCGAGGGCGAGCACGCCTTCCGCCTGCGGGAGGAGGAGGTCGTCTGCACGCTGCTGGAGAGGCCCGGCGCGAGCGTCGTCGCGCTCGGCGGGGGCGCGCTCCAGTCGGAGCGCGTCCGCGCGGCGCTCGAGCGGCACGTGGTCGTGCATCTCGAGGTGGAGCCAGAGACCGCCTGGCAGCGGGCCTCCGGGAACGCACGCCCCCTGGCGCGCGACCGTGGCCGCTTCGACCAGCTCCACGCCGACCGGCAGCCCCTGTACGAGTCGGTGGCTGACGCCGTGCTCCCGGCCGCCGACCGGGCCGCTCCGCGACGCGCGCTCGAGGCACTGCTCGCGCTTCGCTCCGCGCCTTCGGGCACGCGGCTCTTCTGGGCGGTGGCCGACTCCGGGGACTACCCCGTCTTCCTCGCCCGCGGCCTGCTCGCGAGCGGCTTCTTCTTCCCGGAGGGCACACGCCGCTTCGTCGTCACCGACGAGAACGTCGCGAGTCACCACTCGGTCGCGGCCGACTGGACGCACGCGATCCCGCCCGGCGAGAGCGAGAAGACGCTCGCGCGCGCCGAGGAGGTGCTGCGCGGCCTGGCTCGGGCGGGCGCCGGGCGCGACGACCTCGTGGTGGCGCTCGGCGGGGGAGTCGTTGGGGACCTGGCCGGCTTCTGCGCCGCCGTCTACCAGCGTGGCGTCCGGCACGTCCAGCTGCCCACGACGCTCGTCGCGCAGGTCGATTCCGCATACGGCGGGAAGACGGGCGTCGATCTCCCGGAGGCCAAGAACTACGCCGGCGCCTATCACCAGCCGAGTGCCGTGCTGGTCGATCCCGCCGTGCTCGCGACCCTCCCCTCCGAGGAGGCAGCGGCGGGGTATGCAGAGGTCGTCAAGACCGCGCTGATCGCCGGAGGCCCGCTGTGGGCGCGCGTGCGCGCCGGCGGCGAGCCGGACGACGAGACGATCGCCGGCTGCCTGCGGACCAAGCTGAGCGTGGTCGCTGAGGACGAGCGCGACGAGGGCCGCCGCCAGGTCCTCAACCTCGGCCACACGGTCGGGCACGCGCTCGAGGCAGCCACGGGCTACCGCCGCTTCCGGCACGGCGAGGCGGTCGGGTTGGGGCTGCTCTGCGCGCTGCGGCTGTCCGAGCGCGACGCGCTCCGGCAGGAGGTGCTCGAGCTCCTGAGCGCCCGCGGCCTCCCGGCGCAAGCCGAAGGCGTGGATCCGGGCGCCGTCGTGGAGCTCGTCGCGCGCGACAAGAAGCGTCGCGGCGGCACGGTGCCGTTCGTGCTGGTGGAGGCTCCAGGCAACGTAACACCCGGACACGAGGTCAGCGAGGAGGCCGTCCGCGCCGCCGTCGCCGAGGTCTGCGCCCCGTGAGGGTCCAGGTCATGCATGGGGTGAACCTCGACATGCTCGGCCGCCGTGACCCGCAGCACTACGGCGACCTGACGCTGCCGGAGCTGGAGGTCCAGGTGATGCGCTACGGGCGCGAGCTCGGGCTGGACGTCTCGTTCTCGCAGACCAATCACGAGGGCGAGTTCTGCGAGACCCTCCACCTTGCGCCGGAGGTGACGGATGGGTTGATCCTCAACCCGGGTGCATGGACGCACTACTCCTACGCGATACGTGACGCGCTGGAGGTGGCCGGGCTGCCCGCGGTCGAGGTGCACCTGTCGGCCGTCGACTCGCGCGAGGAATGGCGCCGCGTGTCCGTCATCAGGGAGCTCTGCATCGGCTCCGTGCAGGGCAAGGGGGTCGAGGGCTACCGAGACGCCCTCGAGCTCCTGAAGGACGCCCCGGCGGCGTGAACGGCGCCCGCGCTCAGCGCCTCGAGCGGCTGCTCGCCGAGCGCGAACTCGATGCGCTGCTCGTGACCAGCCTCGTGAACATCCGCTATCTGACCGGCTTCAGCGGCACCAACGCCATGGCGATCGTCGGTGGCGGAAAGCGCGTCTTCCTCACGGACTTCCGCTACGTCGAGCGTGCGAAGGCGGAGGTGCGGGACTTCGAGCTCGCGCGCGGCGGCCGCGACCTTCTGGCAGGTGCCGCCGAGCGCCTCTCCAGGCGGGTCGGCTTCGAGGACCACGTGATGAGCGTGCGCCAACGGGAGCGGCTGGGGGAGCTCGTGGCGGAGGGTGTGGAGCTCGTGCCCGCCGGCGGGCTCGTCGAGGACCTGCGGAAGGTCAAGGACGAGCCGGAGCTCGCCAAGATCCGCGAGGCCGCGCGGCTCGCCGACGAGGTCTACGACCTGCTGCCTGGCATGAGCGTCGTCGGCCGCACCGAGCGGGAGGTCGCCTTCGAGCTCGAGCTGGAGATGCGCCGGCGAGGCGCCGAGCCTTCGTTCCCGTCGATCGTCGCCGCGGGCGAGAACGGCGCGTTGCCGCATGCCGTGCCCCGCCCGGGACCGCCGATCCCGGAGGGGACGCTGCTCATCGTCGACATGGGCGGGCAGCTCGACGGCTACTGCTCCGACTGCACCCGCACGTTCGCCACCGGCCCGCTGAGCGACGAGGCGGCCTCTGTATACGAGCTCGTGCTCGACGCCCAGCGGACGGCCGTCGACGCCGTACGAGCCGGCGCCGGCTGCCGCGAGCTCGACTCCGTCGCCCGCGACCTGATCGAGGCGGCCGGCCAGGGCGAGCACTTCGGTCATGGCCTGGGGCATGGGGTGGGGCTCGAGGTGCACGAGGAGCCGCGGCTCGCCCAGACCGCCGACTGCGAGCTGGCCGCGGGCAACGTCGTCACGGTGGAGCCGGGCGTCTACCTGCCCGGCGAGTTCGGCGTGCGGATCGAGGACCTGGTGGTGGTGACCGACGACGGCCGCGAGATCGTCAGCGGATTCACGAAGGAGCTCGTGACTCTGCAGTAGTAATGCGCGCCTCCGTCGCCTTTCGCTGGGAATCCACCTGGCGCCAGCGAACGGCAGCGTAGGACCTTGCCGGTTGGGGGCACGGCCGAGCACCGCGGTCGAGTGCTACTCGAAGAGCGGCCACAACTCACCATCCGCCGCGCCGTCCTGCCCTGTGCTCCCTATAGGTGCGCTAGGCAGGACAGCGCCAGAAAACCAGGTTCGCGAGCTGCCCCCAAAGCCCGGGGTTGCAACTTGCCCCGGTCGACAGCCTATGCGAACATGTGTTCGTATGGTGATCGGCGTCCTACATCCGCGCTTCGCGCTCCTCGCGGCGCTCGGTGAGGAGCGCAGGGCGCTGGTGGCGGAGCCCGTCGCGCTCGCCCCCGAGGCGGGGCGAGCGCAGGTCGTCGGAGAGGTGTCGCCGGCCGCCGAGGCGTTCGGCGTGGTGGCCGGGATGCGCGTGGGGGAGGCCCTCGCGCGCTGCCCGGAGCTGCGGCTCGTGCCGCCGGACCCCGACGGAGTGAGGACTCGCTGGAGCCGGGCGCTCGATCGGCTCGAGTCGATCGGGGCCGCGGTGGAGTCCGACCGCGCCGGCGAGGCCTACTTCGACGCCGGGGGCCTGCGCGGCATCCACGGCGGCCACCTCGAGGGCGTGCTGACGGCGGCGCGGCGGGCGCTCGAAGGCCGCGGCCGGATCGGCGCCGGCCCGAGCCGCTTCTGCTCCTACGCCGCCGCCCTGCGGGCGCGCCCGCGCCGGGCGGCGGAGGTCGTGCCGGCCGGTGCGGCGAGGGCGTTCCACGCCCCGCTGCCGGTGTCGATTCTGCGCGCGCGGCCCGAGCTCGAGGATCTGCCGGAGACGCTCGAGCGGCTCGGCGTGGTCACCCTCGGGCGGCTCGCCGCGCTGCCGGCGCACGCGCTGTCCGAGCGCTTCGGCCACGCCGGGCTGCTCGCGCTCGACCTTGCTCAGGGACGCGACACGCCGCTCGCCCCCCGCCGCCCGCCCGAGCCCGTGTCCGAGCGCCTGTCGCTGCCCGAGGCGGCCTCCGGCCTCCAGCTCGAGCGCGCCCTCGAGCTGCTCGTTGCGCGGCTCCTGGCGCGGCCCGAGCGCCGGGGTCGCACGCTGCGCTCTGTGGCGCTGTCGGCGGGTTTCGTCGAGGGCGGCACCTGGCGGAGCCCGGTCACGCTCAGGCGCGCGAGCGCGGAGCCGGATCGCCTGCGGCTCGTGCTCGGGTCGAAGCTCGCGGAGTTGCCCGCCCCCGCCGAGTGGCTCGGCGTGGAGGTCGAGGCGTTCGGGCCGCCCGTCGGTCAGCAGGAGCCGCTACTCGAGGAGCGCGGCTCGGAGATGGACCGCCGCAAGCGCATCGCCGAGGCGGTGCGCCAGGCGCGCCAGGCTGGCGGCCACGAGGCCGCGCTCCGCGTGCTCGAGATCGACCCCGACTCGCGCCTGCCGGAGCGTCGCGCGACGCTCACGCCGTTCCCGGTGGAGGACCGGAGGTGAGCGCCGGCGTGCGGCGGCTCGGCTCGCCTCGCCCGGCTGCCGTGCGGGTGGCGGCGGACGGCGTCCCGATCGCGCTCGGGGGCTCCGCGGTGGAAACGGTCAACGAGGACTGGGTGGTTGAGGACCGCTGGTGGACGGGCCTCCCGCTCCGGCGCCGCTACTTCGAGCTCGTGCTGCGCGACGGCCGCAACGCCGCGGTCTTCCGCGACGCGGTGAGCGGGCGCTGGTACTCCCAGCGTGCTTAGGACCTATCTCCGCCCGGACGCATGCCAACCGGGATAGGCCCTTAGGCATGCCCTACGTCGAGCTGCACTGTCACTCCGCGTTCTCGTTCCTCGACGGGGCGTCGCACCCCGTGGAGCTGGCGGCGACCGCGGCGCGGCAGGGACACGCGGCGATCGCCCTGACGGACCACGACGGGCTGCACGGGGCGATGGAGTTCGCGCGCGCGATGAGCGCCTTCGGGGGGCGCGCGATCACGGGCGCCGAGATGACGCTCGACGATGGCTCGCACGTCACGCTCCTGTGTGAGGACCGCACGGGATACCGCAACCTCTGCCGGCTCGTCACGCGCGCGCACGAGGGCACCCGGGAGGGGCGCGAGCCGCTGTCGCCGACGATCCCGGTCGAGGACCTCGAGCGCCACGCCGAGGGTCTCGTCTGCCTCTCGGGCTGCGCCCGCGACGGGGCGCTCGCCGGCCGCGTCGAGCGCGGCCAGCACGCGGACGCCGCACGGGTGGGCGAGCGCCTCCTGCGCGCCTTCGGGGGCGACGGCTTCCGCGTCGAGCTCCAGCGGCCGTTCGCCCGCCACGACCGCCGCCGCAACCGCGAGCTTGCCCAGCTCGCGGAGCGGCTCGGTGTGCCCTGCGCAGCCACGGGGAACGTCCACGCGCACGATCGCGCGCGCGTCCCGCTCCAGGACGCCTTCGTGGCGACCCGGCTGCGGACCACGCTCGACGAGTCGGAGCCGCTGCGACGCGGCAACGGCTCGCACGTGCTCGCCCCGCCCGAGTCCATGGCGGAGCGCTTCGCCGACCACCCGGACGCGGTGGAGGAGTCGGAACGGCTCGCGGAGCGGCTGCGCTTCGACCTCACGAGCGATCTCGGCTATCGCTATCCGGGCTCGGAGGACGGCTCGGCAGACCGCCGGCTCGCCGAGATCTGCCGCGAGCGGCTCTTCGATCGCTATCCGCGCGGGGGCGTCACGCGTGAGGAGGCGCTTGGGCGGCTCGACGAGGAGCTCGCCGTGATCCGGTCGCTCGGGCTGTCGGGCTTCTTCATCCTTCATCGCGACCTGCTCGAGCTCGCGCGCGAGGTCGCCCGGGAGGTGCGCGGGCCTGACACCGCGCGGGCGCTCCTCCCGCCGGGCCGGGGGAGGGGCTCGAGCGTCTCCTCGATCGTCTGCTACCTCACCGGCCTCTCGCACATCGACCCGCTCGAGAACGAGCTGCTGCTCGGCCGCTTCCTCAACGAGGATCTGACCGCGCTGCCGGACATCGACCTCGACTTCCCGCGCGACATCCGGGAGGTGCTGATCCCGCGCGTGCACGAGCGCTACGGCCACGACCGCTCCGCGCTCGTCGCCTCCTTCGCGACCTATCGCACCCGCGGGGCGGTTCGCGACTTCGCCAAGGCGCTCGGACTGCCCCCCGGCGAGGTGGAGCGCGCGGCGCGCTCGGTCGACCCCTGGTCCGAGCACGACATCGAGGACGACGTCGCGAAGGCGCTCGGCCGCCGCGGCGTGGTCCACTCGCCGCGCTGGCGCGCGCTGGTCGAGCTCGTGCACGAGGCCTACAACCTGCCGCGTCATGTGAGCCAGCACCCGGGTGGGATGGTGATCTCCACCGAGCCGCTGATCGACCTCTGCCCGGTGCAGCCGGCCGCCATGGAGGGGCGACAGATGGTCCAGTGGGACAAGGACTCCTGCTCCGACGCCGGCTTCCTCAAGATCGACCTGCTCGGCCTCGGGATGCTGTCGGCGGTCGAGCGCTGCGTCGAGGAGATCGCACGCACGCGCGCGGAGCGGATCGACCTCTCCCGCATTCCCTTCGACGATCCCGAGGTCTACGAGACGATCCAGCGTGCCGAGACCGTCGGCGTCTTCCAGATCGAGAGCCGCGCGCAGATGCAGATGCTCGTGCGCACCAAGCCCGAGTCGCTCGACGACCTGACGGTGCAGGTGGCGCTCGTGAGGCCCGGGCCGATCCTCGGCGGCGCGGTGCATCCGTACATCGAGCGCAGGAAGGCGCTTCGCGAGGACCCGGACTACGAGGTGCCCTACGAGCACCCCTCACTCGAGCCGATCCTACGCGACACGCTGGGCGCGATCGTCTTCCAGGACCAGGTGATCGAGGTGGCGATCGAGTTCGCCGGCTTCTCGCCGGGCGAGGCAGAGGGGCTGCGGCGGGCGATGAGCCGCAAGCGGTCCGAGGCGGCGATGCGTGCGTACGAGCATAAGTTCGTCGAGGGGGCGGTCGCGCGCGGAGCGTCCCTCGAGTGCGCGAAGACGGTGTACTCGCAGATCGTCGGCTTCTCGGGCTTCGGGTTCCCCAAGGCGCACTCGGCGGCGTTCGGGCTGCTGGCGTACCAGTCGACCTGGCTGCGGGTGCACTACTCGCCGGAGTTCCTGTGTGCGTTGCTCAACGAGCAGCCGATGGGGTTCTATCCGCCGGACACGCTGGTGCACGAGGCGCAGCGGCGCAATGTTGTGGTGCTTCCTCCGTGCGTCGTCTCATCTTCTGTCGAGTGCAGCGTGGAGCCTGTGACGCCGTGGGGCGCGGGTCCTGTCGGACGGTCCGCGTTCGACGGTCCGGCTGAGACGCCGGCCCGCCGAACGCTTCCCTCCGCCACCCGCGCCAGCTACGCCCAGGCTTCCCCTCATTGTTCATTCGGCGTGCGCATCGGGCTCGGCTATGTGGCCGGTGTGCGTGAGGAGGATGTCCGCGGACTTGTTGAGGAGCGGGAGCGGGGTGGCTCGTTCGCCTCCGTCGAGGATCTCGCTGCGCGGTGCTCGGCTCAGCAGGACGCTCTTGCTCGGCTCGCTTGGGCGGGGGCTTGCGATGCGCTCTGCCCGGGTGGCCGGCGGGAGGCGCTCTGGCTCTTGGGGGTGGCGGCTCCCGGCGTTCCGGTGCGGGGCGGGGTTCAGCTGGCGTTGCCGCTCGAGACCGGGGCGGCTCCGCAGCTCGCGGAGATGACTCCGTGGGAGCGCCTGCTGGCGGACTACGGGTCGACGAAGGTGGCTCTGCGGGAGCACCCGATCGAGTTGATGCGGCCGGACTTCGACGACGACGTGCTCTCGAGCAAGGATCTCGCGCGCGCTCGCGGCGGGTCGTGGGTGCGGGTTGGCGGGCTCGTGGTGGCTAGGCAGCGCCCCGCGACGGCCAACGGCGTCACCTTCATGCTGCTCGAGGACGAGTTCGGGACGATCAACCTGATCGTGCCGCCGCCCGTGTACCAGCGCTGCCGGGTGGCGGTGAGGGCGGAGCCGCTCGTGCTGGGCGAGGGGCGGCTCGAGCGCCGCGACGGGGTCACCAACATCGTCGTCGACGCCGTGCGCCGGCTCGAGCGACCGGACCTGCCGCTCGGCGAGGTGCGGCACATCGAGCCGCGCCAGACCTGGAGCACGGAGGAGGAGGCCGGCGACCTGCGCGCCGTAGTGCCGGCGGCCCACAGCTTCGGTCGCCGCGGGCGCTAGCGTTGACTCATCGCTCGATCCGGCACGATCAAGGTGGGCACCTCGAGCTGGGCGGACCCCGGCTTCGTCGAGGAGTGGTACCCGCCCGGAATGCCCGCGCGCGACCGCCTCCCCTGGTACGCGGAGCGCTTCGACACCGTCGAGCTGAACTCGAGCTTCTACGCGATCCCCGAGCGGCCCACCGTCGCGCGCTGGGTACAGGTAACGCCCGGCGGCTTCGCGTTCAACGTGAAGGTGCACAGGCTGCTCTCCCGCCACGCGGCGTCGCTCGAATCGCTGCCCCCGGAGGTCCGTGACAGGACGAAGACGAACGAGCGCGGCCGCGTGATCCTGACGCCCGAGCTCGAGGCCGACATGATCCGGCGAACCGTCGATGCGGTCGAGCCGCTCGAGGAGGCCGGCAAGCTCGGCGCGTTCCTGCTCCAGCTCACCCCGGCATTCGCGCCGCGCGAGCACCGTCTCGACGAGCTGGTGCCGCTGATCGAGGGCTTCGCGCCGCGTCCCGTCGCCGTCGAGTTCCGGCACCGCGGCTGGGTCCGCGAGGAGCGCGCTGAGGAGACGTTCGCGTTCCTCTCGGATCACGACGCGGCCTTCGTCGCGGTCGACGCCCCGCCCGGCGACCATGTGCCGATCATGCCGCCGGTCGACGCCGTCACGCGCGACGACCTCGCCTACCTGCGCGCCCACGGGCGCAACACCGACGGCTACCTGAGCGGCAGGTCGGTCGCGGAGCGCTTCGGCTGGGTCTACACGGACGAGGAGCTCGAGCAGATCGCCGGTCGCGCCCGCGCGATGGCCGAGCACGCCGAGATCGTCAACGTGGCGTTCAACAACAACCGGGGGCGCGACGCGCCCGACTCCGCCCGGCGCTTCAAGGAGCTGATCGGCCAGGACCCGGGTCCGCCGCCGGAGGACGCTCAGCTTCGCCTGGCGGGACAATAGGGCCGTGCCCTCGCGCATAGCAACCGGCCTCGTCCCCAGGAACGGAGGCCCGGACGCGTTTGCCGAGGCCGCGAGCCGCGCGGCGCTCGGGCTGGGTGGGGCCACGGTCGACGTGGCGGTGGTGTTCGCGGGCGCGGCCAACCTCGACTACGCCGAGGAAGGGCTCGCGGCGGTGCACGACCGGCTGAGCCCGCGGGCACTTGCCGGATGCGGCGCCCAGGGAGTCGTCGGCGCGGGCCGCGAGCTCGAGGAGGGCGGCGTGGTCGTGTGGGCGGCCTCCCTTCCCGACGCGGAGCTAGAGAGCTTCAGGCTCGAGGTCGTACCGGCCGGGGAGTCGAGCGTCGCTGTCGCGGGTCTCCCCGATCTCGAGCTCGCCGACGCGGCACTGCTGTTCGCCGACCCCTACTCGTTTCCGGTGGAACCGCTTCTGCGGCGGTTGAACGACGAGACGCCCGGCCTTCCGATTCTCGGAGGGCTGGCGACCGCGGGCGCAGGCGCCGGGGGCGGCGTGCTGCTCCATGACCAGGAGGTGGCACGTGACGGCGCCGTCGGCGTGGTGTTCGCCGGAGTCGACGTGCGCGCGCTCGTGTCCCAGGGAGCCAGGCCGATCGGTCCCGAGATGACGATCACGCGCGCGGAAGACAACGTCATCCACGAGCTGGCGAGCAAGCCGGCGCTGACGCGGTTGAAGGAAGCGATCGCCGAGCTCGATCTGCACGAGCGGGCGCTCGCCGCGCAGGGCCTGCTGCTCGGGATCGTGATCGACGAGAACAAGCCCGACTACGAGCGCGGCGACTTCCTGGTGCGCGCCCTGCTCGGCGTCGACGAGGAGAGCGGCACGATCACCGTCGGCGAGCGCGTGCGGCTGGGCCAGACGGTCCGCATGCAGGTTCGGGACGCCGACTCGGCCGACGAGGACCTGCGTCACGCGCTCGACCGCCAGGCGGCGGAGCTCGGCGGTCCCCCCGCGGGCACGCTCCTGTTCACCTGCAACGGGCGCGGATCGCAGATGTTCGGGGCGCCCGACCATGACGCATCCGAGCTCGAGCGCGCATTCGGCGGCGCGCCGTCGGCGGGGTTCTTCTGCGCCGGCGAGATCGGCCCGGTGGGAGAGCGCAACTTCGTGCACGGATTCACGGCCACGATGGCCGTCTTCGCGGGCTGAGGGCGGGTCCAGCCCCGCGGCGCGAAGGCTCAAGTCCTCCGCGCAAGATCCGATACAGGGGTTATGCACAAACGTTCCCTCCTCCCGCTCTGCCTGCTCGCGCTCGGCCTGCTGCTGGCCGTGCCCGCAGGCGCCCTGGCCGCCAAGCCACCCGTAATCAAGTCCGTTTCCCCCAAGACGCTGAACGTCGGCGACACGCTCACGGTCCGCGGATCGGGCTTCAAGCCCGGCAAGGGCAGGAACACACTGGTCTTCACGAGCGACGGGCTCTACGCCCGCGCCAAGGCCTTCTCGGCCACCCGCACGACGCTGAAGGTCCAGATCCCCGCGAAGCTCCAGGCATACATGAAGAGGCGCGGCGGCAAGGTGCTCGCGACCCGCTTCCAGATCCGCGTGGCCGCGCGCGGCAGCAAGTTCACCCCCAAGCGCCGCTCGCCGCTCATCGGCCCGGCCCCCGAGGCACCCGCGAAGACGCCCCCAAGCGGCGGCGGCACCGGCGGTACGACGGGCACGCCCGGCACAGCGGTGGTGGACCCCTCCCCGGACGGCGATTGCGACCTCGACGGCGTGACCAACGGCCTGGACGCCGACGACGACAACGACCTGCTTGACGACGCGACCGAGACCGGCTTCCCCGTCTACAAGACGGATCCCTGCGACCCCGACAGCGACGGGGACGGCGCCGAGGACGGCTACGAGTACCAGTCGGCCAAGGATCTCAACGACCAGACCGGCAGCGGGACGGTTCCCTACCCGGGCAAGAAGCCATACCCGAACCCGCTGTTCATCGACGCCGGCACCGACTACGACGGCGACGGCATCCTCCTCGGTGAGGAGTACGCCGCTTGGATCCGCTACGAGGCGGACGGCGTTCTCCGCGCCGGCCGTCCGACGACCCTGGCGTCGCTGCTCTACAGCGACGGCACGCAGAGGAGCCGCACCGTCCTCGCGGACCCGGGCACCGCCGCGTATCAGGACTTTGACGGCGACGGCGAGCTGAGCGACGACGAGCGCGACGTCGACTTCGACGTCCTCGCCAACTGGGACGAGCTGCGTGGACGCCTCAGCTACGGCTGGTGGAAGGGCGGTCCCTACAAGACCGAGAAGGACTACTGGATCGTGCCCTTCGCCGGGCTGGACTTCCTCGACCCGGACAGCGACGGGGACGTCATCGCCGACGGCGCGGACGACCAGGACCACGACCACGACGCGAGCCACGCCCTCACCAACGTGGACGAGCTCTCGCGGGCGCTGACCAACCCCAGTACCGGCACGCCGCTGCGGATCAACCCGTACAATCCGTGCCTCCCGGACCCCTCGTCGCGGAGCTGCACGCGGCACCCGCCGTTCGAGAACGCGCCGGCGCCATTCGACAGCTCGTCCGACCCGGCGTTCCCGACCTTCCCGGCGCCCTACTCCTACCCCTAGGCCGGCAGCCGCAAGACCGCATGGAAGGCTCCCCGCCCGGCCTCAGGCCGGGCGGGCGTCTTTTCAGGCGGCGGCCAGCTCCGGCCGCCGATCCGCCCAGGGTAGAGCCTGCTCGACCTGCGCCGACAGCGATAGCAGCAGGTCCTCGCCCGCGGGCGGACCTACGAGCTGCACGCCGATCGGAAGGCCGTCGGCCGACTGGTGCAGCGGCAGCGACACGGCCGGCTGCCCGGACACGTTGAAGGGCGCGGTGAAGGGCGTGAATGCGCCCGACTTCGAGAGCATCGTCAGCGGATCCTCTCCCTCGGCTGGGTCGAGGGCGCCGATCTCGAGAGGAGGCTGCGCGAGGGTCGGCGTGAGGAGCACGTCGTACTCGTTCCAGAGCGCCATGATCCGGCGGCTCGCCGAGCGGACGTGGTCATAGGCCAGGACGTAGTCCTTCGCGCTCATCCCCTCGGAGAACTCGATCATGCCCCGGGTCAGCGGCTCGAGGCCGGTGCGGTCGAAGTGGTCGCCGAGCGTGTCCGCCAAGCGGTCCACCTGGGCCGCGGTCTGTGCGTCCCAGACGGTGATGAACGACACGATGTAGCTGTGGTCGAACCAGTCCGGAGCGCGCTCCTCGACGTGGTGCCCGAGCGACTCGAGCAGCGCCGCCGCCTGTCGGGCGGCGGTCTCGCATTCCGCGTGCACGGGGGCGCCGTTCGGCGCATCGGTCGTGAAGGCGACGCGAAGCCTTCCCGGGTCGCGCCCGACCGCCTCGGCGAAGGGGGCGGCCGGGTCGGGCAGGTAGTGGTAGTCGCCGAGCTCGTAGCCCGACATGGCGTCGAGGATCGCCGCGGCGTCCGACACCGTCCGCGTCAGGGCGCCCTCGGTCGCGAAGCCGGAGAGGCTGTCCGGGGCCACCGGCGCGCCCGAGACGCGGCCGCGGCTCGGCTTGAGACCGACCAGGCCGCAACAGGAGCCGGGGATCCGGAGGGAGCCACCGCCGTCGCTGCCGTGGCCGAGCGCCACCATGCCGGACGCCACGGCGGCGGCGCTGCCGCCGGAGGATCCGCCCGGCGTTCGCGACGTGTCCCATGGGTTCCGCGCCGGCCCGAAGCGGTGCGGCTCGCTCACGGGCAGGATGCCGAGCTCCGGCAGGTTCGTCTTGCCGACCATGATCAGCCCGGCGCCGCGCAGCTTCTGGATGGTCGCCGTGTCGAACGAAGGGGTGAACTCTCCGCTCGCGGCTGTTCCGAAGGTGGTGCGAACGCCCTCGGTGAGGGCCGGCAGGTCCTTGATCGCGATCGGTACGCCGGCGAACGCGCGCTTGTCGTCGCGCCGTACGCGGTCCGCCTCGGCGAGCGCGCGCTCCTCCACGAGCGTGACAAACGCGTTCAACTCGCCGTTCAGCCGCTCGATGGCCTCGAAAGACGCCTCGACGAGCTCTCGCGCGGAGGCCTCACCCGAGCGGACGAGCTCCGCCTGCTCGAGGGCCGGCTTCCAGAGGACTTCTTCGATCATCCGCTTTCTCCGTTCTCCCGAGGGGCAGCGGAGCGTATCCGCCCTGGGAAGATTCGCGCCGTGACGAGCGACGACACGCCGCCCGCGGGCGTCGTCAGGGTGCGGGCGCGCAATGCCTCCCCGTTCACGCTCGACGGCACGAACACCTACGTGGTGAGCGGCTGGGTCGTGGATCCCGGGCCTGCGGACGAGGAGCATCTGGCCGCGGTCGCCGACGCCGCCGGCGGCGCGGCGCGGATCGACGGGATCGTGCTGACGCACGATCATCGCGATCACGCGGAGGGCGCGCCGCGACTGTCCGAGCTGGCGGACGGCGCGCCGGTCGTGCTTCCCCGTGGCGACGGCGAGGTCGGGCCATTCTGGGCCATCGCCACGCCCGGGCACGCGCCCGACCACGTGGCCCTCATCCTCGGCCGCGTCTGCTTCACGGGCGACACAGTTCTCGGAGCGGGCAGCGTGTTCATATCCGGATCGCTCGACGCGTATCTGGCGTCGCTGCGCCGCCTGCGGGAGCTCGATCTCGAGTGCATCTGCCCCGGGCACGGCCCGTTCGTGCACGATCCGGCGTCGAAGCTCGACGAGTACATCGCCCACCGCCTGGAGCGGGAGCGCAAGGTGCTGGCTGCCCTCGAGGCGGGCGCGCGCACCCCGGACGAGCTGCTCGACGCCGCCTGGGACGAGATCGACTGGACAGTGGCGCCACCGGGGCTGAGGGAGGCCGCGCGCGTCACCCTCGAGGCGCACCTCGAGAAGCTGCGCGAGGAGGGCCGCGCCGCCTAGGCGCGCGCCGGCCCGAGCACGCGGCCGAGCGTGGGGAGCCGCCGGCGCACGGCTCGGCCCGGGACCTCGGCGATGCTCCTCCACCTCTCGGGGTCGAGCAGGCGCCACGCGAGCGCGGCCGCGAACGGAACGCTCCAGGCAAGGTACGCCGCCGCCTGGAGGTCCGGCGCGAGCAGGCGCGGCAGGAGCTCGAAGCTCGTCCACGCCGCGAGCGTCGCCCCGAGGGCTACCACCGGCGGCCCCGGGCGCGCGTGCAGCTCCCAGGCGGTGATTGCGAGCAGGAAAGGCACCGCGTAATAGCTCGTGTTCCAGGTGTCCAGGAGGCAGCGCAGGAGCAGAACCAGCGCGAGCAGCAGCAGCCCATCGTGCCAAGGCGCCTCCCGCAGCCGGCGCCGCGCGGCCGCGCAGAGCGCGAGCGGTGCCGCCAGCACCAGCGGATGGCTCACCTGAGTCACCCAGGCGGGCGGCGTGCGGTAGCCGGGCTTCTCCCCGAACATGCCGAAGACAGGCCCCGCGTGCTCGCCCAGGAACCACCAGAGCTGCCACGGCTGGAAGATTTGCCCGGTCTCGCGCGCGATCGACGCGCCCGCATGGAGCCCGGCCGCGCCGGCGACCACGAGCGGTGCCAGGACCGCGCCGGCGACTGCGCCGGCGGTCAATAGTGCGCGGACGCGTCCTGCTTCGAGCATGAGCAGCACCGGCGCGACGGCGACGAGCGCCCATGGTTTGTTCGCCACCGCGAGGCCGAGCAGCGCACCGGCCGCGACCGGACGCCGGCCGCCGGCCGCGAGCGCCGCCGCGACGCACAGCGCCGCCCCGAGCAACTCCTCGGAGTGACCCACCTCGAGCGCACGCAGGCTGAGCGGATTGACGGCGACGAGCAGTAGCGCGAGCCAGGCCGCGGCGTGGCCCCGGCCGAGCCGGCGGCCGCGCGCCCAGAGGAAGACGCCGAGGGCAGCGCCGGCAGCCAGTGCCGGCACGGCCATGATGCGAAAGAGCGCCAGGTCGCCGCCGCCCCAGACGCCGGGGAGGAGCGCGAACGGCGCGCGCAGGATCAGCGAGCCGCCGTAGGCCGGAAGCTTCTCGAGGAAGTCACCGACGTCGCCCGCGCGGAGCGCGAGCAGCGACGGCTCCGCCTCGGCCTCGTAGTCGGTGAAGGCCATCGTTGGGAGCCCGAGCCACGCGAGCAGGGCGGCGCCGGCGGCCGCGGCCGCAATCGGGGCGACGAGCTCGCGCGCGCGGATCCTCACACGGGACTAATCGGCTCCCGGCGGGCGTCAGTTGAGCAGGCGGAGTAACCGACTCGTCACGTTCAGGGCGTCGCCTGTGCCCATACCGGCGCCAACATCCGATCGTGACCGACGAAACTGCCTTTGAGCCCGATATAGGGGCACAACTGCAGTCTCGCGAGATCGACCGGATGATCGCCGACCTGGCGGAGCGCCAGCACGGCGTCGTCGCGCGAGCGCAGCTCGTGAACATCGGACTCGGCCGCCGGGCAATCGGTCACCGGCTGGAATGCGGCCGGTTGCATTCCGTATACCGGGGCGTTTACGCGGTTGGCCACGGCGTGCTTTCAGGGGGCGGCCGTTCTATGGCCGCGGTGCTCGTTGCCGGCGAAGGAGCGGCGCTGAGTCATCGGTCGGCGGCGGCGCTGTGGGGCATCCGTCCGACGGCGCGCCGCCGCGACGAAGTCACGGTCGCGCGATCACGCCGCTCCTCGTCGGGCGTCCAGTTTCACTGCGGACGGCTAGCGTCAAACGAGGTAACGATCGTGCGCGGCATCCCGGTGACGACGGTCCCGCGGACGCTCCTCGACCTCGCCGCGGTCGTCCCGCGGCGCCAGGTCGAGCGCGCCTGGAATGAAGCAGAGGTCCGGCGCCTCGTGGATCCGCTCTCGCTGGACGAGCTCGTCGCTCGTTACCCCGGGCGCCGCGGAGCCGCGACGATCAGGGCGATCCTTGCGGCCGGGCGCGTCGGGGCCACGGTCACCCGGAGCGAGTTGGAGGAGCGCTTCCTGGCTCTCCTTGATGATGAGGGGCTGCCACGGCCGAAGGTGAACGAGCATCTGCACGTGGCAGGCGCTTGGATCGAGGCCGACTGCGTCTGGGCAGGACGGCGGGTCATCGTCGAGCTCGACGGGCATGCAAGCCACGCGACCCGTGCGGCCTTCGAGCGTGACCGCGCCCGCGACCGCGTATTGAGCGCCGCCGGCTGGCGCGTCGTGCGGATCACCTGGCTCCAGCTGCACGATGAGCGTCAGGCAATCAGGGCCGACCTGCGGGCCCTGCTGGCATTGCGAAGCTAGCCTTCACGCACGTGATCTCCACCAACCAGTTCAGGAACGGCAGCCACATCGACGTCGACGGGACGGTCTACAAGATCGTCGAGTTCCAGCACGTCAAGCCTGGCAAGGGAGGCGCCTTCGTGCGCACGAAGCTCAAGCGGGTTGGCGACGGAGCGGTGATCGACAAGACCTTCCGCGCGGGGGAGAAGTTCCGGTCGGTCCGCACGGAGACGCGCAAGATGCAGTTCCTCTACTCCGACGGCTCCGACGCCCACTTCATGGACCTCGACTCCTACGACCAGCTCACGGTTCCCGAGGAACAGGTGCGAGACGCGCTCCGATGGGTGCTCCCGAGCGAGGAGATCGAGCTGCTCTACGTGGACGAGCGGCCGGCCGACGTGCAGGTGCCGAGCGCCGTCGAGATGGCTGTGACCGAGACCCAGCCCGGGGTGAAGGGCGACACCGCCTCCGGCGGCGGCGACAAGCCGGCGACTCTCGAGTCGGGCGTGACCGTGCGGGTGCCGCTCTTCGTCAACGTCGGCGACCGGGTGCG
>JBKPHS010000126.1:0-8457 GCA_046729975.1 Actinomycetota bacterium | reverse complement strand
AACCTCACCCTGCCCGGGGAGGGCTTTCGCAGCCGGCTGTCCGACTTCGTGAACCAGCGGGACCGCGAGTTCCTCTCGATCCAGGACGCCGTGATCACAACACTCGACGCCCCGCACAGCGAGGAGCGCGTGCCCTTCGTGATGGTGGGGCGCCGGCACGTGCGCGTGATGACCCCACTCGATCCCGCGGCGCAGCGCGAAGCGGCGGGGGCCGGCTCCGGCCCGGCTACTCCGGAGTGACGTAGGCGCCGGAGAGCCCGCCGTCCACGAGGAACGTGGAGGCCGTCACGTAGGAGGAGTCGTCGCTCGCCAGGAAGAGGGCTCCGTGGGCGATCTCGCGCGGTTCGGCAAAGCGGCCCATCGGCACGTGAACGAGCCGGCGGGCGGCCTGCTCGGGATCCTTCGCGTACAGCTCCTGGAGCAGCCGGGTGTTGACCGGCCCCGGGCAGAGCGCGTTCACGCGCACGCCGCGCCGCGCGAGCTCGACGCCCAGCTCCCGGGTCAGCGCGAGAACGCCGCCCTTCGAGGCCGTGTAGGAGATCTGCGAGGTGGCCGCGCCAATCAAGGCCACAAAGGACGCCGTGTTGATCACCGAGCCGCCGCCTCCGTCGAGCAGGTGCGGGATGCCGTGCTTGCAGCAGAGGAAGACGCTCTTCAGGTTCACGTCCTGCACGCGCTGCCACGCCTCGAGCGAGGTGTCGAGCGCCGACGCGTCGTCGCTCGGGGAGATGCCCGCGTTGTTGAAGAGGACGTCGACGCGTCCGAGCTCCTCGCGCGCGCGCGCGTACATGTCGCGTACCGCGCCCTCCTCGGTCACGTCGACCGCGAGCGCCAGGTCCCCCGGGGAGTCGTCGCGCAGGTCGACCCCGACGACGGTCGCGCCCTCCTCCTTGAACAGGCGAGCGGCCTCCGCGCCGATCCCACCGGCCGCGCCCGTTATCACGCAGACCTTGTCGTGGAGCCGTCCCATCAGGCCGGCTCGGTCGCGTAGTAGACGTTCTTGAGGTCCGTGTAGAAGGTATCGGCGAGCCCGATGACCCCGATCCGGTGACGGCATCCGTGCGACATCCGCGTGCGCGGGGTCGTGGAATCAGCCATCTACAGGAGCCCGGCCAGGATGTGCTCGGTGCCCTCGATGTGCTCGCGCATCAGGCGCACGGCGGCGCCGGTGTTGTGTCTGCCGACCAAGTTGAGCAGCTGGCGGTGCTGGGCGTTCGAGCGCGTCAGCACCTCGTCTGGGTGCGCGATCAGGCCGATCAGCTCGCTCATCTGCCCCTGCACCTCCGTCATCGCCCGTATGAGCCGCGGCGAGCGCGCCGCCTCGGCGACGCCGATGTGGAAGCGGATGTCGGCACGCCGATAGTCCTCGAAGGCCTCGGCCCGGTCCATGCGCTCGACGAGTGCGTCAAGGGGGGCGAGATCCTCCTCCCCGGCCCGCTCGGCAGCCAGCACCGTGGCGCCCGTTTCGACCGCGACTCGGAAGTCGAGCACCGCGCGAGCCGACTCGCCGAGCGGCTCGGCGGATCCCTTCCGGTCTGACGAAAGCGGCGGTGAGTCCGCGACGAACGTGCCACCGCCACGGCCACGTATCGACACGAGGTGGCCGCTCTGTACTAAGGTCGTGAGCGCCTGGCGCAGGGTCGAGCGGGCGATGCCAAGCTGCTCGGCGAGTTCGCGCTCGGGTGGCAGGTTGGTGCCTGGGGCGAGCAGCCCGAGCCGTATCGCGGTGCCGAGCCGCTCGACGGTCTCCTCGAAAGTCGTCGGCGGCTGGACTGGCTTGAAGACAGCCGCGAGGGCCGTACTGCGCTCCATGAGCCAAAGGTACATCCGCCGCGCCTTTCAGGGCGCGGCCGGATTGGCGCCTGCCCGCGAAGCCGTTTCCCATTCGAGGCAGGTGATAACGCATGTCTAGTAGCACCACACGGCGGGTACAAGACGAGCGCCAACTTGCGGCCGACAGGCCAGGCCGCTGGAGGACCCTCATGAACGCTTGCGTCTCGCGCGCGCGTCGCCGCGTGCTCCGTCTTTGCCTTGTCGCGCTCCTCGCCGCGCCCGCGGCTCTGATCCCGACCGCGTCGGCGTCGCCTGCCGTGCCGCCGGACTTCGTCGGCATCGTCGCGGAGGACGTGCTCGGCGGCGACGGCGGCTACCGCGACTCGAACCTGGCCCAGCAGTCCTCGATCGGCGTGGGATTGATCCGCCAGACGTTCGACTGGTCGCGCATCGAGACCTCCCCCGGCCACTACGAGTTCGGCTTCTACGACGGCTACGTCGCCGCGACCGCTTCACACGGGATCCGCCTGCTGCCCATCCTGTTCAACCCACCGCCCTTCCGCTCGAAGCACCACTCCGGGGGACATGGCGCCTATCCGCCCCGCCGCTACGGTGACCTGGGGCGCTTTGGCGCCGCTCTCGTTCGCCGCTACGGCGCGAACGGCTCCTTCTGGGCCGAGCATCCGAGCGTGCCGAAGACCCCGATCCGCTCCTGGCAGATCTGGAACGAGCCGAACCTGCCGGTCTACTGGCGGCCGCGCCCCAACCCCGCGGGCTACGCGAGGATGCTGCGCGCGGCGAGGAAGAGCATCAAGCGAGCCGACCGCGGCGCCGAGATCGTGACGGCCGGCATGCCCGAGTCGCGGTTGTCGCCGATGCCGCTGACGCGCTTCATCGCCCGCATGTACAGGGCGGGTGCGAAGCGCGGCTTCGACACCCTCGCCGTGAACCCGTACGCGCGGGGTCCGCGCCAGCTCCTATCCCGCCTCCGGGCGATCCGGAAGGTCATGAACCGGCATCGCGACCGTGGGGCGAAGATCTGGGCGACCGAGATCGGCTGGTCCGACGTCGGTCCGCCGAGCGACTTCCGCGTCGGCCCGGGCGGTCATGCCTCCAACGTGCAGCGCTCACTGCCGCTGCTCGCCTCGCAGCGCCGGCGTCTCGGTGTGCGCGGCGTCGTTTACTTCAACTGGAAGGACGCACCGCCGTACCCGCCCAACTACAAGGACTTCTGGGGCTTGCACACCGGATTGCTCCGAGTGGACGGCTCGCCGAAGCCTGCGTTCTTCGCCTTCAGGGACGCCGTCGCCCGCATCCGCTGAGATAGGGGCATGACGACGGGAGTGAGACGGCTCGCGCTGCTCGGCATCGCGGGTCTGCTCGGCGTGGCCCTCTGGTGGCGGCGCAACCCGTCGGCCTGCCCCTACTCGCAGCGCTTCTGGGTCGAGGCGCCGCACCCCTTCATCACGCGTGCGCGTCTCCGGGACATCCTCGTGCCGGAGCCGGGCGAGCGCCTGCTCGAGGTCGGTCCCGGCACCGGGTACTACGCGCTGCCGGTCGCGGAATGGCTCCGCCCGGACGGCACGCTGGAGGTGCTCGACATACAGGAGGAGATGCTCGACCACACGCTCGCGCGCGCCGGCGAGCGGGGAATCGACAACGTCGTCCCGACGCTCGCCGACGCGCGCCAGATGCCCTACGACGAGGGCAGCTTCGACGGCGCATACCTGGTGACGGTCCTCGGCGAGATCCCCGATCAGCACGCGGCACTGCGCGAGCTCCGCCGGGTGCTCGCGCCCGGCGCGCGGCTGGTCGTGGGCGAGCTCTTCGGCGATCCGCACTACGTCACCTTCGGGAAGCTGCGCGAGCGGGCCGAGGCCGCGGGGTTCGAGCTCGAGCGCCGGGTGGGCGGACCGCTCGGCTACTTCGCGCGCTTCCGGGCCGCCTGAGAAGGTGCGCCCGGCAGCGATCCTGTTCGATTTCGGAGACACGCTGGCCGACGAGGGAAGCGAGCTCAAGGACCCGTTCGGCGCGACGATCTCAGCCGACCTGATACCCGGCGCCGACGAGCTGGTGCGCCGGCTGCACGCCGACGGACACCGGCTCGCGATCGTGGCCGACTCGGTGCGGGGCACGGGGCGCCGGTCGTACGAGAGCGCGCTGCGCCAGCACGGCCTGTCCGACGCGATCGACGTCATCGCGACCTCGGACGAGGCGGGCGCCGAGAAGCCCGATCCGGCGGTCTTTCGCCTGGCCCTCGACCGGCTGGGCGTCGATCCGGCGGACTACGGCCGAGTCGTGATGGTCGGCAACCGCGTCGAGCGCGACGTGGCCGGCGCAAACCGCCTGGGCCTCGTGAGCGTCTGGTTGCGCTGGTCCCCGCGCTACCACCCGGACCTGCGGCCGCCGGAGAACCGGCCGCGCTTCACGATCGATCGCCCGCTGGAACTGCTCGACGTGCTCGACCGGCTCGAATGATCCGGACGTGGTCAGGGGTCCTTGGAGCGTCGAGATGAGCATGCCAATCCTTGTCGGCCGTGGTCGGGGACCAAGCGGACATCCTGATCCAGTTGGTTGCACTGCAACCACTAGCGACCACGGTGCTTCGATTCGCCCCCGGCGGCGATGTCCTCCGCGGGCGTACCCCACGAGACGGAGAGGGAGGGATTCGAACCCTCGAGGCAGGTTTGAACCCGCCCACGCGATTTCCAGTCGCGCTCCTTAAGCCACTCGGACACCTCTCCGGGCAGGGGTAAGCCTAGAGACCGAGACTGCTGACGCCACGCTCGTTCCAGCCCAGGTAGTGGGCGACTTCGTGCCGGAGCGTCCGCTCGACCTGGGCCGCCAGGCGCGCAGGGTCGTAGCCAAAGTCGCGCTCGAGAGTGTCCTGGTAGATGACGATCCGGTTCTCGTAGCGCCCGCCCGCGACGGTGTCGCCGAAGTAGTGGCCGTAGGCGCCGACGTCGGCCCCATTCTGCGAGACGACGACCGGCGTCGTCTCGAGCACCTTCTGGAACTCCTCGGGCAGGCGGTCGATCGCGTCGGCCACGAGCAACTCGAACTCGGTTGCCTCACGGGCGAGGCGCGGCTCCTTCGCGAGCTCCTCGCTGCGGCGCACGAGCCGCTCGAACTCCTGGTCGCTCATCGAGTCACGGCCGGTGAGGGCGACCGTCGCCCAGGCCGTGAGGAGGACGAGGGCGACCGCGCCGACGACGAGCGTCAGCAGGTCCTCGGCCCCCGAGAGCGACGGGGGGTTGATGAGCAGCGCGAGCGTCCCCGCGATGAACGCGGTGATGGCCGCCGCGCGCAGGGCAGGTCGGACGACTTCCTTCATACCTACCAGCCTAGATGGCTGATCCCACGACCCCGCGCACACGCGGATGACGCGCACACGCGGCCGTGGAATCAACCATCGAGGGAAGCGTGTTTCGCCGCACGGGGGCGTCGGGTAGACGGCACGCATGGCCCTTCTCCTGCGGCTCCCGCTGCTGGTGAGCGCGTTCCGGGCACTCCGCCGGCGCCGCGCGCGGAGGCGCGTCCGGAGCGCTGCGACCAGGCTGCCCTTCGCGCTTGGAGGGCTCGCCGGGACAGTGATCGCTGTTATCGCTGGCCGGAGGATCCTTCGCCGACGGCGGCTCGATCGTGAGCCGGTTCACGCGCCGCCCTCTCGTCCCGATGATCCGCTCGCCCAGGTCGAGGCGGACGTGGCGGTGTCCGAGGGCAAGGGAGCCGCTTGAACGCACCGGGTCTGATCGTTGTCCTGATCGTCGCCGGGCTGCTCGTGGGCGGTGTCGTCGCGTTCGGAGCGCCCATATTCGCCATCCCGATCGTTTTGCTCTTCGGGGCGGGCGCATTCGCGCTCACGTTCATGCGCCGCACACGCGAGCAGCGCGACGTCCAGGAGTTCCGCCGCCAGGCACAGGCGGGGACGGAGTTCACCGCTCGCGACAGGGAGACGCAGACCGACGTCTAGCGGCGCGGCGGTGAGGCCCGTCCCCATCGGCTGCTCGGGCTGGAACTACGCGGACTGGCGCGAGCGCGTGTACCCGAAGGGCCTCGGCACGAACCGCTGGCTCGAGTACTACGCGACGCTGTTCGACACGGTCGAGGTGAACTCGACCTTCTACCGGCTGGCGTCGGTGGAGGCGACGGCGCGCTGGGCGCAGCAGACACCGCCCGGCTTCGTCTTCGCCGTGAAGGCGAGCCAGTACCTGACGCACATGAAGCGCTTGACCGACATGGAGCGGGGCGTGGGGCGCTTCTACGAGCGGATCCAGCCGCTCGTAGTCGGCGGCAAGCTCGGTCCCGTCGTCTGGCAACTCCCGGAGAGCTTCCGGCGCGACGACGAGCGGCTCGCCGGCGCGCTCGAGCAGCTGCCCGAAGGGCTTCACTGCTTCGAGTTCCGACACGAGAGCTGGTTCGTCGACGACGTGTACGAGCTGCTTCGCCGGCATGGCGCCGCGCTCGTCATCGGCGACCATCCCGAGCGGCCCTTCCAGACGCACGAGATGACGACGGACTGGACGTTCGTGCGCTTCCACTACGGCAGGCGCGGCCGTAATGGCAACTACTCCGAGACCGAGCTCACGGAGTGGGCGGAGCGGATCGACGACTGGCGTCGCCGGGTGAAGGTGTACGCCTACTTCAACAACGACTGGCGGGGCTTCGCCGTGCAGAACGGGCTGAAGCTGCGGAAGCTGCTGGGCGTCTAGCCGGCGTTCGGAGGATGGCCGGTCGCCTGGCCCTCCTCGCCCGGCACGCCGGGGTTCTCCTCCGCCTCCTCGCGCGCCGCGCCGCCCTCGTCGTCGGGCACCTGCTCGGCGGGAGCCTCCTCCGGGAGCTGGTCCGACTCCTCGCGGTCCTGGCTCTCGAACGTCATGCGCCTACTGTCCCGCGGAGGCAGGCTTAGGCGCCACGGGCGGACCTTCGACCGACTCGCCGATGTCGTCCTTAAGGCCACGCAGCTTGTTCATCATCCGCCGGGCGTGCTCGGTCTCGAGGACCAGCGCCCCGCGGCTCGTGGCGCGCAGGAAGGGGCCACTGCCCGTTTCCCTCTCTTCTCTCCTGCGGTCTCGGCCGCGATCCATCCCCCGTTCTCCTCTCTTGCCCCCCGAATAGGGGCTGTGCAAGCCCGAATGGAGGCTACCACCCGCGGTCCGGGTCGAAACCGGATTATGGCTCAGGGCCGCAGCTTGTCGCGCGTCTTCAGGCCGGCCGACTCGCTCTTGCTGGCCGCCTTGCGCGATGAGCGGAACGGCTTCTGGAGCAGCCGGCCGAGGGGGCCGGGCGCCTTGCCGCCCGCACGCTGGCCGACGGCGAGAGTGCGATCGCCGCCCCGGTGGACCTTGCCCGACAGCCGAGGCAGGAGCAGCGCGAGCACGAAGAGGAGTACGCAGAATCCCACGATCGCGACGATTGTCATGGGCGGGTACTACCCGACCCGCGCCGCCTCTACCCTCTCGCGCGTGAAGACGGCGGCGACTTCGAGGTGGTCGACACGAGCCCGTTGCCGCGGCCGTAGGCAGCCCGGAGTGGCGCCTGCGTCAGAATCGGCGGGTGCCTCCGCTCCGCACGCGTGTCGCGCGGATGTTCGTCATCGCGGTCGTTCTGCAGGCGACGTTCGTGTTCTTCTTCGTGTTTCCGTCGCACGACCCGGAGCCGAATGGCCTCCAGGTCGCCGTGGTCGGAGCACCTGACGCGGCTCAGGCCTTAGCGAGCCGGCTCGAGGCGCGCTCCGAAGGCTTCGACGTGAAGCGTTACGCGAGCGAGTCAGATGCTCGGCGGGCGATCGAGGACCGCGATGCCTACGGCGCGTTTGTCCTCGGGCCGATCGGACCGGAGCGGCTTCTCACCGCCCCGGCGGCTTCGTTCACGGTCGCGACGGTCCTGGAGGACATCGGCCGGAGCGCCGGGGTCCCTCGCGTGCAGGCGGTCGTGCCACTCGTCCGCGAAGACCCGCGTGGCGCGACGCTCAACGTGTTCGTCCTACCGCTCGTCATCACGAGCATCCTTGCGGGGCTGATCGCCTCGCAGCTCGTGCCGGACGTGCGACTGCCGCTGCGGCTGCTCGTCCTGCTCGGCGCCGGCGTGGTCGCGGGTGTCATCGACCTGTTGATCGTCAACACCGCGATCGGCGCGCTCCCGGGATCTCTGCCGGCCGAGGCGGGGCTCGTCGCGCTCGCCTTCATCGGACTGGCCCTCACGACCGGCGCCCTGATCAGGCTCGTCGGCCCGCTCGGGACGTTCGCCGGCTTCGCGCTCTTCCTCATGATCGGAAACCCCGCCGCCGGCCTCGGCACCGCCCCCGAGCTGCTGCCCTCGCCCTGGAAGGAGATCGGCCCGCTACTGCCGCCCGGCGCGGTCGGATCGGCGATACGCAACGTCGCCTACTTCGACGGAGCCAAGCTTCTCGGGCCGTTGCTCGTGCTGGCGGGCTGGATCGCTGTCGGGATCGTCCTGAGCGCGCTCGCCGACCGGAGGGCCGCCCCGGAGCCCGCGGTACCCGCGGCTGCCTGAACTAGCGACCGACCAGCAGCGCGCGCAGCTCGGAGAGCATGAATTGGGGGGCATCGAAGACGTCGCCGTAAGTGAAGCGTCGGAAGTCGTCGCCCCGGGCGCGGGCCTCCCGCTCGCGGCGACGGTCGCGTTCCCACGCGTGGCGGGAATGGCGATAGCGGTAGCCGT
>JBKPHS010000125.1:0-5328 GCA_046729975.1 Actinomycetota bacterium | reverse complement strand
TGGCGAGGCTGCGTACCTCGACGGCCGCGGCCGCCAGTCGATGCGGCTCAACTTCTCTGGCCAGGCCGAGGACGAGATCCGCGAGGGGGTGCGCAGGATCGGCAAGGTGGTGGACGAGCAGATCGCGCTCTACGGCACGCTCACCGGCCAGGACAGGGCACCGGTGCCCGAGCACCCGCCGGAGCCCGCGGTCGTTCCCGCCAAGGTCGTTCAGATGCCGAGCCGCGCGCCCAGCCGGCGCCGCGCCGAGGGGTCTTGAGCCGGGTAGCGGTCCTGAAGGGCGGCAGCTCGCTGGAGCGCCAGGTCTCGCTGCGCTCGGGCGCGCGCGTGGAGGATGCGCTCGGCCGCCTGGGGCACGAGGTCGTCCCGATCGACGTGGGCGCCGACCTGATCGCTCGCCTGAACGACGCGGAGCCCGACGCCGCCTTCGTCGCGCTGCACGGCCCCGATGGCGAGGACGGCACGGTCCAGGAGCTGCTCGAGATCCTCGGCATCCCCTACACCGGCTCCGGGGTGCTCGCCTGCATTCGCTGCATGGACAAGGTGCTGGCCAAGCACCTGATGCTCCAGGCCGGAATCAATACACCGGAGTTCTTCGCGTTCAGCGAGACGGCCTTCAAGCGCCTCGGCGCGGCCGACGCTCTCGGGGCCATGGAGGAGCGGCTCGACTTCCCGATCGTCGTCAAGCCCTCCGCCGGAGGCTCCGCGCTCGGGATCAAGTTCGCGCGCACAACGGCCGAGGTCCCGGGCGCCCTGGTGGCCGCGTTCTCATACGACACTAAGGTCCTGCTCGAGCGACACATCCGCGGCCGCGACCTCGCGGTGTCGGTGCTCGAGGGGCGCTCCCTTCCGGTTGTCGAGGCGGTGCCGCGCGACGAGGACTTCTACGACTTCGAGTCGCGCTACGAGATCGGCCGCACGACGTTCGTCTGCCCGGCCGAGCTGCCGGCGCAGGTCACCGGTCAGGCGCAGGCCCTCGCCGTGGCGACCTACAACCTGCTCGGGTGCTACGGCTTCGCCCGCGTGGACCTGATGCTGGACAGCGCGAGCGGCGAGCTGTTCGTGCTCGAGGCCAACGCGATCCCGGGCCTCACCGACACGAGCCTGCTGCCGCAGGCAGCGGAGGCCGCCGGCATCGGCTTCGACGCGCTCGTCGAGCGCATCCTCGAGCAGGCGTTCGAGCGCACGCCGAGCGGGGCCGCGGTCGGCTGATCCCGCTCCTCTAGCCTCCGCCTGCGAATAGATCACCCCGTCGACGAGTCCTCCGTAGATAGGGGAAGCGATGACCGAGCACGCCCGAGAACAGCCCAGCGAGGAGGAGATCCGCGAGATAGCCGGGCTCGCCGACGGCTCGCTGCCGCCGGAGCGTCGCGCCGCCGCGCAAGCCCGGGTCGACGCCTCGCCCGAGCTGCGCGAGCTGCTCGCCGAGCAGCGCCGCGCGGTCGAGACGGTGCGCGCGGCCTCGGCCTCGGTGGCGGCCCCCTCCGGCCTGCGCACGAGCATCCAGGCGCAGCAGCGCGCGCTCGCGCCCACACGCCGGCGGCGCCACCTCACGCTCGGGCTCGGCTTCACCGGCGCCGTCGCGGCGGCGGCGCTCGTCGTCTTCCTCGTAATCCCGCCCGGCACCCCACGGGCGCCCTCGGTCGTGGAGGCAGCGGCTCTCACCGACGAGCCCGCCGAGGAGCCCGCCCCCGGCCCGGCGCGGGGCAACTCCGCACTGCTCGACGCAACTGCCGACGGCCTGCCTTATCCGAACTGGGGAGGACCCGACCTCAAGTGGCCCGCGACCGGCGCCCGCGACGACGAGCTCGGCGACCGAGACGCGAAGACGGTCTTCTACGAGCGCGAGGGTAGGCGGCTCGGCTACACGATCGTCTCGGGCGACGCCCTGAAGCCGCCCAAGGGCTCCAGGCGCACCGTCTACGAGGGCGTCGTGTTCCACGAGTTCCGGCAGGGCGGCCAGCTCGTCGTCACCTGGGAGCGGAACGGCCGCACTTGCGTGATGTCCGGGGAGGACGGGATCAAGCGCGAGGCCCTGCTGGGCCTCGGCGCTTGGGACGGGCAGGGGAAGGTCCCCTTTTAGAATCCAGGGCCGATGGCCCGGCTGACGCGCCCCGACGGCGCGGAGATCCACTGGGAAGAGATGGGCGAAGGCCCGCTCGTGGCGATCCTGGGCATCTCCTACCAGTCACCCGATCTGTACGCGGAGTTCGCCGCCGATCTGGCGCGCGACTACCGCGTCGTGACCTTCGAGCCGCGCGGGACCGGCCGCTCGTCTCGCGGCGGCCCTCACGCGCTCGATACCGACGTCGATGACGCCACCGCCGTCCTCGAGGCGGCCGGCGGGGACGCGCTCGCCTTCTGCACCGCCGACGGCGCGCGCAGGGCGACGCGGATAGCCGTGCGCAGACCCGAGCTCGTGCATACGGTCGTGATCTCCGGCGACCAGCCGCTCGGGCGCACCGAGGCCGGCGAGAGCGAGGGCCTCGCCGACTCCCCGGCCGTGCTCGACGCGCTGATCTCGCTGATGGAGAGCGACTACCGCGCCGGGCTGCGGTCGATGTTCGACAACGCCGATCCGACCATGGACGAGGAGGAGATGCGCGCGCGGATCGACGAGATAGAGCGCTACTCGTCGCAGGACGCCACCATCGCGCGGCTGCGCGCCTGGATCGGCGACGACTCCACAGACCACGGGCGGTCGCTCGGCGACCGCCTATGGATCCTGCACTACCCGAGCAACCCCTGGTTCCGCGGCGGCCTCGAGCACAACCGGCGCACGCTGCCGCAGGCCCACTTCGTCGAGCTTCCCGACGGGCCGATGAACCTCCCCGCCGACAACGCCGACCACGTCCGGCGGATCGCCGCGGAGCGGAAGGCCGCGGCCTAGGCCTAGCGCCGCGTCTCGCCGACCCCGGCCTCGAGGTTCCGCGCGACCTGGGCCCGCGCTCGGTGGAGCCGGCTCATGATCGTGCCCTTGCGCACCCCCAGCAAGCGCGCCGCCTCCTTGTAGGAGAGCCCGGCCACGTCGACCGCCACGAGCACGTCGCGCGCGGCGGCCGGGAGCTGCGCGATGGCCCCGTACACCTGGCGCGCCTCGAGCGCCTCCTCCGGCCCCGTGGCGCGCCGCTCGGGCATGAGCTGCTCCACCTCGTCCGACATCGCGGCCGTCCGCGGGCGCCGGCCCTTCGTCTCGAGCCCGGTCAGGAACGTGTTGCGCAGCACCCGCAGCAGGTACCCGAGGTCGTCTTCCGAGCGGATCAGGCGAGGCTTGGCGAGGACGCGCACATAGGTCTCCTGCACCAGGTCCTCGGCCTCCTCGCGGGAGCCGCAGAGCGCCCAGGCGGCGCGGTAGAGCCGGTCCAGGTGGTCGCCCAGCGTGCCGGGATCCAGCTCGCGCTCTGGCGTCACCGCCGCAGCGTAAAGCTCTAGCTGGCGCTGCCGCCCGCGAAGTCCTCGGGCGTGACGTTGTCGAGGAAGTCCTTGAACTTCTCGACGACCTCTTCGGTGTCCTCGACCTCGTGCTCGAACTCGATCGCGGACTCCGCGATCACGTCCTCGGCCGCGAAGATCGGCGCGCTGGTCCGCACGGCCAGTGCCAGCGCGTCGGAGGGCCGCGAGTCGATGTCCACCTCGCGCCCGTCCATCCGCAGGGTGATAGAGGCGTAGAACGTGTTCTCGCGCAGCTCGGTGACGGACACCTTCGTGCAGGCCACGTCGAGCTCGCCGAGCATGTCGTTGATCAGGTCGTGGGTCATCGGGCGCGGCGTGTTGGCGCCCTGGAGCTTCATCAGGATCGCCGCCGCCTCGGGGTGGCCGATCCAGATCGGCAGGAACTTGTTTCCCTCGCGCGTCTTCAGCAAGACGATCGGCTGCTTGCCGACCATGTCGAAGCTCACGCCGTAGATGACCATTTCGAGCATTCGGACAGGTCTCCCTCGCTCCGGCCAAGTGTAGCCCCGCCGGGAAGTTGGACTACTACCCTGCCGCGGCGTGGGAGCCGGACTCAGAGTGGCGATCTGCACCAACCGGCCGCCGGGCCCGGTCGCCGAGGCGCTGGCCGCGCTCGCGGCGCAGGTCCCGCCCGATCGCCTGGCGCTCGTCACGAGCGGGCAGGCGCCGGCTGAGGTTGAGGCGCACCGAGCCGCGTTCGCCGGCCCCCTGCTCGTCGAGCCGCGCGAGGGGCTCTCGCGCGCCCGCAACCGCGCGCTCGCCTGGTGCGAGGACGGCGACGCGCTCGCCTTCGTCGACGACGACGCCGTGGCCGCCCCCGGCTGGTACGAGGCGCTGGCGGGCGCCTGGGCCGAGGCGCCTGCGGATCTCGCCTGCATCGGCGGGCCGATCCGCCCGCGCTTCGCCGAGCCGCCGCCGCGCTGGCTCTCCGACCCGCTCCTGCCGGCTCTCACCCTGCTCGACCTGGGATCCGAGCGCCGCGAGCTCGACCCGAGCGCCACCACGGTCTACGGCGCCAACGTCTCCTTCCGGGCCGGCCCGCTGCGCGCCGCCGGTGGCTTCGACCCCTCCTTCGGGCACAGCGGCCGGCGCGTTCACTTCTCCGAGGAGGACGAGGCCCAGCGCGCGCTGGCCCGGCTCGGCTACCGGATCGCGTACGAGCCCGGCGCCGCGGTCGAGCACGTGATCCCGCCCGAGCGCCTCAGGCGCGGCAGCTTCCTGCGTCGGCGCTTCGCCTACGGGGCCACGCTCGGGCTCCGCGGCGCCCGCCCGCGCCCGCTCGCCGCCCGCCAGGCCGCCAGCTCGGCGGCAGGCGCGCTGGTGGCCCTCGCCACGGCCCGCGACGCGCTGTTCATGGAGCGGCTCGTGCGCGCCGCCGAGAACGCCGGCGTGCTCTACGGCTCGACCAGGCCGCGCCGGATCGCGTAGCGCACGAGCTCCACGCGGTCGCGCATGCCGAGCTTCGCCAGCACATTGGCCCGGTGCGACTCCACCGTCTTCTCGGACAGCTTGAGGATCTCGGCGATCTGCTTGTTGGTGTGCGCCTCCGCGATCAGCTTCACGATCTCCTCCTCGCGCGGCGTGAGGGGATCGCGCAGGTCCTCGCGCCCGTCCAGCGCCTCCCTGATCAGGGCGGCCTCGGTCACCGGCGAGAGGAACGGCTGGCCGGCGGCCACCGCGCGCACGGCGTCGATCAGGTCGGTGTCGGCCGCGCGCTTGAGCACGTAGCCGGAGGCGCCCGCCTTGAGCGCGTCGAAGAAGTAGCGCTCGTCGTCGTACATCGAGAGCAGCAGCACCGACACGTCCGGCGCCTGCGCCTTGATCTCCCGCGCCGCCTGGAGCCCGGTCATCCGCGGCATCGACACGTCGAGGATC
>JBKPHS010000124.1:0-4864 GCA_046729975.1 Actinomycetota bacterium | reverse complement strand
GGCGGCGTGCGCCTCGAGCAGAACGTGCTGATCACCGACGACGGCTGCGAGATCCTGACTGCTGGAGTCCCGCTCTAAGCGCGTCGACAATCTGTGCTGCGAAAGCGCAACACGGGATGTAACTCGATCCCGTTCCGCGCGTGCCTGCCCTGTACGGACCCCTCACCCAGCCCGCGCTGCTGGCGCGGGCGCGGGTCCGCCGCGCCCTGCCTAGACATCCAAGATCCCGTCGACTGCGAGGATGACCCCGCAGGCGACGAGCAGGGCGGCCAGCAGCCGCCCCGCCCAGCGGAGGATCCGGCCCCCGGGGCCCTCGGTGGGCGACCCGGCCGTCAGCCCGGTCAACAACGCGATACCCATCGTCATCGCGCCGGCGCTCAGGAGGACACCCCGGTCGGCGCCCACACCCAGCGCCAGCACCAGCGCGGCGGGGCGGGCCACTACGGGGACCGCGACCGGGACGAGCGCGGCTCTCCAGCCAGGGAGCGCCGGTTCGGGCGGCGGGGGTCCGTGGAACAGGTCGGCGGCGCCGGCCAGTCCGGCCACGATCCCGGCGGCGATGCGGAACGAGGGCTCGCTGACATCGAGCGCCTCGAGCAGCGGGTTTCCTGCGCTCGCGGCAGCGCACACGGCGAGCCCGCCGATCACCCCGCCGACGGCGGCCACGCCGACAACGGTCCGCGGCGACCGCCCAGCGCGAGGGATCCCGAACGCAGCCCGGGCCGGGTTGACCGCGAGCAGCAGCGCGGCGGCCCACACCCAGCCCGATGGCGCGTCATCGCCGGGGTCGGACGAGCTTCCGGAGTTCGACCCTTCGCCAGCCTCTACGATCGGGATGGTTCGCAACAGCCCTGCCAATGCGTGTTGCTGGTCGTCCATGCGGGTCTCACCATCGCGGAACCACGCGCCCTCCACCCGGTCCGGCCGGGCAGCGTTCGCGGCATCCTCGCTGTCGGATTGCGCGCTCACAGCCAGTCCGGCGATGCAGGTGGCACGTTCGGCGACCGGGTTTCGCAGGTCGGCAAGTCGGGGCTCCTTCCGCGCGGTCAGCCACCACGCGGTGAGGGCCTCGCCTATCACGCCATAGCCGCCGCCACGGGGCGCGTAGCTGCCCCGCACCAACCCGCCCCAGGGCCCAAAACGCTGGCTAACCCACCGGGTTTGGAGGCCGAACAGCTCGGCTTGCCGGCGCGCGTAGCCCACCTCGTGCTCGGTGAGCGGCGGGCGGCCACGTTCGGGGAACTCCACGGTCTCGGCTAGGCCGTAGGCAGCCCAGTGATCGGGGATCGGCGGCCAGTGATCCTCGACCTCGTCGCGCGACCTCGCCAGGTAGGCGCCAATGCGGTCCGCGGTCACGCCCCAACCCTCGCCCGGGAAGGCTCGGTGGAGGCGCGCCAGAGCCCAATAGGCCTCCCCTGTGAAGTACTTGGAGTACTCGCCGGCCACCGGCGCTCCGCGCGCCGAGTCATATGATGCGAGCACCGCACCCGACGGCTCGGTCTGAGCGAGCACGAAGCGCCCGAGTCGGCCCAGCACGTCGTCGTAGCGCGTGTCGCCGGTGGCCTCCCGGCGAATGACCAGCCCAGCGACGAAGAGCGCGGTCGCGCCGGTGGCGATTCGCCCGTTCGAAGCGAGCGCGGCCCAGTCATTGCGTTCGAGGAGTCTGTCGAGCGCCCATTCGGTACCCCGGTCGGCAGAGCGCAACGCCCCCGGCAATCCTGCCGCGGCGGCCTGGTACAGGCCCATCGTCACCCCCGCGTGGCGAACCGAGTTGTACTCGGACGGAGTCGAGTCGTTGTCGGCGTTGTAGAGGTACAGCCAGGTGCCATCCGTCGCCTGATTACGAACGAACCAATCGACAGTGGCCTGGGCCGAGCGTCGGAGGTTTCCGGCGGTGACGGAGGGACAGCGCTCTGGGGGCGCCACCACAACGAACACGACTGCAATGAGCAGCACCAGGCTCAGGCCAGCCCGCCAGACGCGCGTGACGGGCCGTGGCCCGGAGTCGTCGGGTGTCTCGTCCTCCGTCATGTCGGCCGGGCGGCGATCATCTTTCGATCAGCGGACCGTTCGCCGCCACGGACGCGGTGATCTGTCGCGGCCGGCACGGCGGGCCCGTCGGACGGCAGGGAGGAGCAGCGATGGGAGCGCGAACCACGCCGTCAGCGGTAGGCGGCTCAGCGCCAATGCGACCGCCGGTCCCCCGCAGATCGTGGTGCCATCCCGGTCGACGACCTCTAGCCGGGAACCCGGCCGCGCTGGCTCGACGCGAAAGCGAGCGAGCCAGTCGAGCCCGCGTACTACCGCGCCCCATCGCCGGTGGCGACCAACGGTCGGGTCGATGCGTAGCAACCGATCCCGGCTGGACGGCACGGCCCAGATCACCAGCACGGCGATGGCGAGATACGAGAAGACCTGTACCGATGCCGACACCTCGATCGCAACGTGGAAGGCGACGGCAACCCACACGGCCGCGTAGCGAGTGCCGCGCCACCACAGGCCGACCGCGATGGACAGCTCCGTGAGCACGATGATCTTGGCCGCTCCGGTGTGGAAGCTCCGATCGGTCAGGACCGACATTGCCCAGTCCGGGAGAGGCAACTCATCCAGCTGGTCTCGGGCCTGCATGACGCGCTGCCACGTGACCGTGCCCCCAAACCAGTCGGGATCTACGAGCTTGCTGAGACCGGAGGCCATGTAGATCGCGGCGCACTCGAACCGGAGCAGCCACAGCGGCCAGGCCGGCGCCGAGCGGTCGAGTGCCGGTCGCCCCCGACGGCGGCGGACCCACGCGTCCACGGACAGCTCCCGTCCGCACGGCGCCACTGCCAACAGTGCCAGGACGATGAGCAGGTAGGCCCGGTTGTTGTGGAAGTGCGTGGTCGACAGGAACAGGTTGTAGGCGACGATCACGAACACTGTCGCCGTCGCCAGCCGGGTGAGGAAGCCGAGCGCCATGGCGACGGCGGCCGCCGCCGCCAGCCAGAGCAGCCCGACGTAGAGCGCGTCGGGCACCTCCGGATACCAGGCGGCGTAGGGCTCGTAGAAGGCGTCCCGGTAGATCCGTCCGTCCCAAGCGTCGGAGAGAAACGGTCGGAGATGCAGGAGCACGGCCGGGCCGGCCAGCACCCTCAGCAGCGCGAGGGCCCGCATGCTGACCGTACGGCCGACCAGGTCGTCGAACGCAGCGACCGGGCCGCGAACCTGGACCGGCGCGCCAACCGCGGCGGCGTTCATCTTGCGCCCTCGCGGACACGGCTCCGGAGGACCCCGACCCGGGGTGCGTCGGCGTTGTGCCAGGACGTCACCGTGGCCTCCAGATACCGGGTCTCACCGTCGCTCGGAGTGTTGTTTGCGACCCAGTCGAGCGCAGCCTCGAGAAAAGCCAGCTGGTTGGCGAGCCCAGCGTCCGCGTGGTGGCGGATTGACGGGTATCTCAGCGCCCGGTTCTGCACCAACTCGTCCCAGCGGTACCCGGACCACGGACGCTCGATCGGGACGCGTCGACCGTCGGCGGTGACCCGGACCACGTCGGCGCGCCAGGTGCTCGACTCGGGGAACATCTGGAACGCGAATTCCTTGTGGTCAGACCAATAGCCCCGTGCCACGAGGCCGAGTTGCAAGACCACGACGGCCACCACCACCACGCGCCGCCCGACGACCCTGACCCTCGACCTCACGCCGTTACGGTGACACTGCCCGGCAACCGTCGCTGCTCGCGGAGCGTGACTGTGGCTGGCGCCGGGCCGTGGCGTAGAAGAAGTGCGGGCCGATGGTCTCGATGTCGACTTCCCAGCTGAGCGCGAAAGTCGCGTACGGAGCCATCGGGGCTCGCGGAAGGCTTTGACCGCCCGGTAGGTCCGTCCGTCCAGCAGCTCGCGGTCGACGACGCAGGCGGGCTGACCGGGCGGGGTACGCTCTTGGGTGGCCATGGCCGGGCGGTCCTCGATGAAGAAGACCTGCCCACGGGGGGCACTCGGCGAACAGGGCCCAGAAGGCCTCGAAGTCCTCCGGTGGGACGTCTGACAGCCAGAACGCGAAGAAGACCGTGTCGTATGCTCGACGGGGCGCCAGTCGAACAGGTTTGCCTCGACGTAGCGCACGCGCGGGTTGCCGACCTTGCGCCGACTGATCGCAAGGACCTCCGGTGATGCGTCTACCGCGGTCACTCTCTGTGCGCTGGCCGCGAGCTGACCGGTCCATTGGCCGGTTCCGCAAGCGAGCTCGAGCACCCGCCCTCGCGGCCCGTAAGGCCTCCGCCGCAGCCCGAAGCCGCCTTCCGTCCTGCTCGGTGCCTATCACGCCCGTTTCGTCTTCCTCATCCGCGCGGGCACGGTAGTAGGCGACTTGCTCGGCCAGCAACGAATCCAGCTCGTCGTGCGGCATGCACACAGGATCACCGAAATCCGGGCGTCTGAAGGATCACGCGATCCAATCGCTACGGCGATCACGCTTCGGGGAAGACGGACGTCTCGGCACGACCCATCGACACGCTCGGAAGGGACGAAGGCCTGCACCGGTGGCGCCGAACCCGCGCGCTATCGCTTCCGGCGCAATGGGATATCAGCGGGCTCGGCGCGGCCGCTATCGATTCGCGCCGAGAGCGATAACGGCCCGCGTCGGCGGCTGCGCTACTGCTTCTCGCGCTAAGCGGCAGCGCGCTACGAGCGCGGGGAGCCGTTTCCGGCAGACGCTCGCAAAGCGATTCCGCTTACGCGCCCCCGCTCCGGTGAGAGGCGCGCGCTCGCTCCGCCTCGTCGACCAGAGTCTCGATCTCAGCACGATCGCGACCGCATTGAGCCGCCATCGAGTCGACGGCGTCGTTCACGTTCAGAAACCCGAACCCGCGGCTTATCAGGCCGTC
>JBKPHS010000123.1:0-5774 GCA_046729975.1 Actinomycetota bacterium | reverse complement strand
ACTATCCGGTAGCGCCCCCCGTAGAAGCGCTCGGCGGTCCAGCGGGCGGCCTCCGAGACGGCGATGCGTACGCGCAGGCGGTTGTAGAGGCGGCGCGCGCCGAGCATGGTCGCCACATGGTGCGGCCAGCGCTTGGTGGCGTAGGCGTGGAAGGTGCCGACGAGCGGGGCGGACGAGTAGTCGAGCGCGCACCAGCTGGCGACCGGCGCGTTCGGCTCGTGGACGTGGACGACATCGAAGCGGCCGCGGCGCAATTCCCGGACCAGCGCCGCGGCGGTCCCGGGATGAAAGGTGAGGTTCGACACCGCGCCGTTCGCCGGGATGCCGACCGTGCGGCCGAGCGGCACCAGGTAGTCGGGCATGGGGCGCCTATGCGGCCTTGCGCCGCGGTGGGCCACCCGTGCCAGACGGTCGTCGGGGTCGTGAGGAGCCAGCAGACGGACATCGTGCCCCAGCGACAGGAGCTGCTCGGCCAGCGCCTCGACGTGCGCCCCGACCCCGCCTGGATACGTGTATGAGTACGGGGAGACCAGGCCGATCCGCACCGGGCAATCCTAGCCGAGCGGCGCGCCGGCCCGCGAACGGCGGCGCCCGGCAAGCGGCACCGCCCGCCCACCCTGGACGTAGCCGGCCGCCAATAGCAGGGCAATCGCGCCCACGACCACGAACACAGGCCCCGAATCGTTGGAGACCGCGCCGGCGACGGTGGCCGCGAGGGCGCCGCCGAGGCCGGCGACGAAAGCGCGCCAGCCGGGCACCACTACGAGCGGGGCCACGAGCTCCCGCCGCCGCGCGAATCCGGCCGCGAGCACGAGCACGGCGACCGCCACGCTCAGGGGCGTGAGACCGTGCCGGAGCGACCGCCAGGAGAGCTCGAAGCGCCGCCGCGCCAGGTCGGCGAGGTCTCCGGGGCCGCCCGCCTCGAGCACCGAGCGGGTGAGGTGGGCGCCACCGCCCGTGGCGACGTCCAGCAGCACCAGACCGGCGAGCGCCGCGAGCGGGAGCGCTACCGCGAACGCCACCGCGCGCCTGGTCGCCCCACCCGGACGCGACAGCACGATCGCCGCCGCCGCGGCCGCGCCGAGGGTGATCACTGCCCCCACGTCCGCCCCCAGCCGCCCGGCGCCGAGCACGGCGGCTGCCGCGAGGCACGCCGTGGCGAAGCCCGCCGGGACGCGCCGCGGGGCGGCCAGGGTGAACCCCGCCCCGGCGCCGAGGACGACGCTAAGGCTGAGCACGGCCTCGAGCTCGTTGCCGACCCCGAAGAAGCGTGCGCCACCCTTGGGATTCGGGCCCGCGAGCGAGAGCCCGGTGAGCGGCGACCCGGCGGCCAGGTCGATGGCGTGCGCGCCGAACACGACCGCGGCCGGAACGACGGGAGCGACGGGCCAGCGGACCAGCCGGTCCACGAGCGCGCCGAGCGCGAGCGAGACGGTCGCGAGCAGCGCGATCTCAAGGGCGCGAGACGGCTCGAGTGCGGCGGTCAGGAGCGCCACGCCCGGGACCCAAAGCGCGGCGAGGAAGGCGATGCGCAGCGCCAGCCGAACACCCGCTCGCCCACGCACGAGCGCCGCGAGCGCGATCAGCGCCAGCCAGGAGAGGACGAGCGCATACATCGCGACGTCGCGCCGGGGCAGGATCACGTCGAGCCGCCGGCCGAGCGAACGAGTCCGCTGGGCTGCGTCGGCGCCTGAATCGGTCTCGATCCGCTGCCCCTGCATGTCGTCCGGCACATCGAGCCCGAGTCGCTCGAGCACGGTCGGGGCGACATCGGTGGCGGCGATGAGCCCGGCGCGGCGCGTGGTGTCCGATCGGGCCCGGCCGGTCGCGCCGGCCCCCGCGATGCCCGCCGGCAGCAGCTTCAGCTCCTCGCCCGCCGACGGAGCGCGCATGGCGAGCACCAGGTCGCCTGCGCGGCGGTCGGCGAGCAGACGATCGAGAGCGCGCAGGCCGGGCGGCCCTCCCGGGAGCCTGACCACGAGGAGGTCCGACCCCTCCCAGAGCGCGGCCGCGCGCTCCCCGAGGGCGCGCGCCGGCACGAGCGAGACGCGTTCGATCCGCCCGGCCTCGTCAGCGGCCGCGGCCGCCTCGACCTGCGGGCCGCCGGCGACGCCCGCGTAGGCCACCTGGCCGCCGGCGCGCTTCACGGTCTCGCCGAGCAGGCCCGGGACAACGTCGCCCGGTGCGTCGTCGGCGCGCTCGACCGCGCGGGGCCAGGCCTGCACTCGGCCGCCGCGGCCCTCGGGCTGGAGCCGGAGCGGCGGGTCGTCGCCGTCGTAGAGCCGCATCGAGATCCGGCTTCCCTGGCCGAGGTCGAGCGCTGTCTGGCCCTGCGAATAGCCGCCCGTCGTGGGGCTCAGCAGCGCCACGGCCATCCCGCGCCCGGAGAACTGGCCGAGCAGCCGCTCCGCGTCCGGCCCGGACGCCGGCAGGAAGGCCACGAGCGCCCGCGGTGCGGCGCTGGCCTGGGCGGGCGCTAGTACTAGCACGAGGCAGACGAGCGCAGCCGCGGCGGCGCGCGCCGCGACTGGCACTACCGGGCGCATGCGCCACACTTTATGCGTGGCCGAAAGGCAGTTCGTCAAGTTCACATTCGTCAAGCTCGACGCCGCCTGGCGCCGGCGCTCGCCCGATGAGCGCGCCCAGGACAAGCGCGAGTTCGCGGCCGCATGCCAGGAGTTCGCCGAGGATCATTTCCTCCGGACGTACTCTCTCGTCGGGACGCGCGGGGACACCGATCTCATGGTGCGGGCCATCGCGCCCAGCCTCGATCCGATCCACGAGTTGCACGTGTTGCTGAACCAAAGCGGCCTGATGCGGTACGCGGACATCTCGCACTCGTACCTCGCGATGACCAAGCCGTCCGTGTACTCCGAGGAGGAGACGCCCCTCGAGCCGCGGCCGGGCGCCGACAGCAGGTACCTCATCGTCTATCCGATGTGGAAGAAGCGCGAGTGGTACGGGCTGCCGGCCGAGGAGCGGATGCGGATCATGCGCAGCCATATCGAGGTCGGCCGCCGTCACGGCACGATCGAGATCAACACCGCGTACTCTTACGGCCTCGACGATCAGGAGTTCGTCGTGTCGTTCGACGCCGACGAACCGGGCGACTTCCTGGATCTGGTGCAGGAGCTGAGAGGGACCGAGTCGAGCGCCTACACGCTCTCGGAAACCCCGATCTTCACCTGCATCTCGGCCTCACCCGAGCGGGCGCTCAACGCCCTCGACGGCGAGGCGGTCTCGGTCCTACCCCTGGAAAGCGCATGAGCAGCAACGGAAACGCACCACAGCTCGACTCCGAGATCCGTGACATCACGGTCATCGGCGCCGGCCCCGTCGGCCTCATCACGGCCTTCTGGGCGGGAATGCGCGAGGCGAGCTCGCGGATCATCGACTCGCTGCCGGAGATCGGCGGTCAGCTCACGACGCTTTACCCGGAGAAGTGGATCTACGACGTTCCCGGCTATCCCCGCGTGCTCGCCAAGGACCTCGTCGAGCAGCTCAAGGAGCAGTCGCTCGACCAGTTCGAGGTGCCGGTGTACCTGGAGACGACCGCCGACCGCGTCGAGTACGAGCCGGACCCGGACGACCCGGAGAAGCAGATCCTGCGCCTGAAGACCGATAAGGGCGACCTGCTCACCCGCACGGTGGTGATCGCCGGTGGCCACGGGGCGTTCGAGCCGAAGAAGCTGCCCGGCTACGACATGACGCCCTGGGAGGGGCAGGGCGCCCACTACCTGGTGGGCGAGAAGGCGGCCTTCGCCGGCAAGCGCGTGGTGATCGTCGGCGGCGGCGACTCGGCCTGCGACTGGACGCTCAACCTGCTCGATACAGCCTCCGAGATCACGCTCGTGCACCGGCGCGACGGCTTCCGGGCCCACGAGGTGACCGTCAACGAGATCATGCAGGCGGCCGAGGCAGGAAAGGTCGACCTGCGCGTGCCGTACCAGATCAAGGATGTCGTGGGCGACGGCACGATCGAGCGGATCACCCTCTTCCACTCCGAGAACGAGGACGACGTCGTCGACGTCCACTGCGACGTGGTGCTGCTCCAGCTCGGCTTCAAGACGGCCCTCGGCCCGCTCAAGGACTGGCCGCTCGAGATCGAGAAGGGGTCGATCAAGGTCGATCCCGTCATGAGGACCTCGATGGAGGCCGTCTGGGCCGCGGGCGACATCACGACCTTCGACGGCAAGCTGAAGCTGATCGCGACCGGCTTCGCCGAGGCCGCGATCGCCGTCGCCCAAGCCGTGCACCACATCCGGCCGGAGTCGAAGATCCAGCCGAAGTACTCGACCAACACCGGGGTGCCCGGGGCGGTCGAGGGCCAGCCCTAGGACTACTCCGGCAGGCTCACCGAGCCGTCGTCGTTGATCGTCCAGCGGGGGTTGTGGGCGATCTCCCACGGGTGGCCGTCCGGGTCCGCGAAGGCGCCCGAGTAGCCGCCCCAGAACGTCTCCCCCGCCGCGCGAGTGATGGTTGCGCCGGCCGCCTCCGCCTCCGCCATCACTGCGTCCACCTCGGCGGCCGAGCGCACGTTGTGCGCAAGCGTCACGCCGCCGTAGCCGCCGCGATCCTCGACTCCGCTATCGGCCGTGAGCTCCGAACGGTCCCAGAGCGCGACGATCATCCCTCCCGACTGGAAGAAGACAACGTCATCGCCAGGCTCGGCCCGCGTGGTCCATCCGAGCGCCTCGTAGAACGCGCGGGCACACTGCAGGTCATCGACGCCGAGGGTGACAAGGCTGACCCGCTGCTCCATGGACCGGGCTACGTTAGCCGCGTCTCGAGCCGGCCGAGCGTCGGCGAGCTGATCACGATCTCGTCCCCGGGCTTCAGCCATACCCGCGGGTGCCGGGCGCTTCCGACGCCCGCCGGGGTCCCGGTCGACACGATGTCGCCCGGCTCCAGCGTCATCAGCCTCGAGAGGAATTCGACCAGGGCCGGGATCGAGTGGATGAGGTCGGCCGTGCTGGCCTTCTGCATCCGCTTCGAGTTGAGCGTCAGCTCGAACTCGATCGAGTCGGGTGGGCCGGCCTCGTCCGGCGTCACGAGCGCCGGGCCGCAGGGCGCCGAGCCGTCGAAGGTCTTGCCCGGCATCCACTGCGGCGTCATGGCCTGGTAGTCGCGCGCCGACAGGTCGTTGAGGAGCGTGTAGCCCGCGATGACGTCGAGCGCATCGGGCTCGAGCACGTCCTTGCACCGGCGCCCAACCACGAACGCGACCTCCGCCTCGTAGTCCACCTTGTCGCTGAAGGAGGGGAGCGGCACCTCGTCCCCCGGCCCGCACAGCGACGTCGCGAACTTGGCGAAGAAGGTCGGATGCTCAGGCGGGGCGCGCCCCGTCTCCTCGGCGTGCGAGCCGTAGTTCAAGCCGATGCCGATGACCTTCCCCGGGTCGGGAACGGGCGGCAGCAGCCTCGCCTCGGCGAGAGGGATCGATTCGCCGCCCTCGAGCGTGTGGAGCTCGCCGAGCAGACCGTCGCGGAGCAGCGCGCGCAGGCTCGGGTCGTGGCCGGGCTCGTGCCCGAGGCCGGCCCGGGCGTCGACGATCCCCTCCTCCCGCAGCACGCCTGCGCGCGGCCCACGGCCGGCGTCGTAGGTCACCACCCGCATGCAGGGAGCTTAAGGGCGCGGGTGACCCACCTGGGGCATAGGCATTCCCGAACGCGTCATGCTTTGGCCCATGCGGCCACGTGGCAGATGGCAGCTGGCGGCGCTCGCAGCCGCGCTCGCGACGTGCGGCGTCCCCGCGGGGGCGGACGCCGCCGAGC
>JBKPHS010000122.1:0-12359 GCA_046729975.1 Actinomycetota bacterium | reverse complement strand
TCTCATTACGGGTGGACCAATCAACGGGGTCCGGCCAGGTTGCATCCACGCGTGTCAGCACGTTGGCGGCCGCGGATGGTCGAGGGCGTGCTTGAAGCGCGCAAGCTCGGGATAGCGTGTGTTGGCTGTGTCGAGTCCTAGCGCAGAGCGTTCGAAAGAGAAGACGCGTCCTCGGCTTCTTCGAGTGCCTTCGACGCGGTCTCTCGCAACAGGGCTAGGTCATCCACCGCTGCGGGCAGCAGGCGATCCACCAGCTCGACCAGATCGTCGCCGGCCTCTTGCAGATGTGCAAGGCGCTCCTCCAGCTCGCCAAAGCGCTCCACCGCGCTCGCGGTGTGCGCGATGGTCAGATCACCGCTGTCGAGGCGACGAAGAATGTCCAGCACGTCGGTGTCGTGCTGGCGTGCCGCCGCCACGAGCCGTCGGTACGCAGGCCGTCGTTGAGTCGTGACTCCGAACGACAACCATGCGCGGAGCGCGACGCGGTCCGCGGGATCCGCCAGCAGCGTGAGCAGAGTGAGCGCCTCCTGTGCGGCCTCTGACTCCACGGGCTCCTCGCGGAAGAACGAACTGCATTCGATCCCGAGTCCGCGAACGGCGTCCCGGATCGCGTAGCCGATTCTGCGGCTGTTCGCCAGGACCAGGCATCGGCCCGGATCCACACCGTGGGCGATCTTGTGCGCAATGAACTCCGCGATCCCGCGGGCCTCCTCGTCGACCGCCCGCCACTGGACGTTGTGGATCTCTCCCGGCGGGTTGGTGTCCCTCGCGCGCAGCGGGAGACGGACACGCCCGGGGTTGCGCTGGATGAGCGTCTGGGCCATGTCCACGACACTCTGGGGGCAACGGCGACAGACGACGAACTGCACGTCGTCAGTGCCGGGGGTGGTCCTGATCGAACTCCCGGATGCCTTCGGGGTTCGCCCACTTGAACGCGTAGATCGACTGGTCGTCGTCGCCGATCACCTCTTGCTCGGCACGGTTGAGGTCCTGGTATTCGTCGACAAGCACGTGCTGATATGCGCGTCGCTCACTCGCTTGAGGGTTGTTGTGCAGGTAGCTCAGCGCGATGGGAACAACCTCGCCCACCAGCATCGCTCGATGCCACCGCAGCATTCCAAGCAAGGCGTCCTGGAACGCCTGATCCAGGCCCGGGACCGGCTGTCCGGGCTCATCGATCTGACGGCGCGCCCAAGCTGCTTCGAACGCGGTGACACGCGCACGCCTGTCCCGAATGCCGCCGAAATCGTCCTCTAGATCTGCAAGCAGAACGTCACGTTCGAACTCAAGCAAAATGCGAGGCACTCGCCGGGTTGCCTGCAGAACCCTTTCTCGCCCGAGCGGCGAGAAGCAAAAGCTGTGCAGTGTCCTTGGGACGAGTTCGCCGCCATGTGCCTCCAGGCTCGCGACGGCCGCGACCAAGTCGCGGGCCGCGGTACGCGCGAACGTGACCACGAGGATCTTGTCCGGTTCGACGCCGCGGTCCGGGAGCTGCGCCAGACGCTTGACAAGCGCGTATGTCTTGCCCGTGCCAGGTCCCGCGAGCGCGCGAAGCGCCGCGGCCTGGGACTCCGAGAACTGCACCGCCGGGTCGTACGGCAGATCAGGTGCCGGGCTCGCTTCCATGCGGGCGGAAGTGTTGCAGTCCGACACGACGACACTCCATCGTGCTCTGGCGCATACGCCGGCAGACACAGATGCGAGCCACCAATGCTTCCACTCTGCTTCGATGCGGCCCATGTGGACCACGGCGGGTGACCACCGAGCAAAAAGAAAGGTCGCCATTTGGAGGCCTTTCCCGAGAGCCCTCTGCCGGACTCGAACCGGCGACCCCTTCCTTACCATGGCAGTCCGGCCGTGGCGCGGGATCCGTTGCACAGGGCCAAAGTGCCTGCACAGCCTGGCGAAACGTGACCCGCAGACTGCTGCACCGATGGGCACACTTCTGCACCCTCCCGTACCGCCTGGGTACCTTGACCTGTGCGCGGCGGCTAGTCCGCTTGCGGATCCTCGGTCGGCGCCGGGCCGCGCTCCGCCACGACCAGGTTCACCCCGGCCTTGCGGAACTCCTCGACGGTCGCCGGATCGAGCCCGTCGTCGGTGATGATCAGATCCAGCGACTGTGCGCTGCGCACGGTCAGCAGCGAGGCGCGCGTGAACTTCGTCGAGTCCAGCAGCCCGACCTTCCTCTGCGCGGACTCGGCGGCCGCGTTCAACGTGTCGGCCAGGGCCGCCCTGGACGTCGTCAGGCCGTGCTCGAGCGTGATCCCGGCGGCCGAGATGAACGCCACGGCGATGTTCAGCTCGACCAGGAAGTCGACCGTCCAGCGCCCCGTGAGCACGCGCATGTGCTGATCGAGCTCGCCGGGCGGCATGATCACGTGGATCGAGTCCGCCGTCAGTCCGAGCGCGATCGCGGGGGAGTTCGTGACCAGCGTCAGCTGGGTCGGCGGGCGCAGCTCCAGCGCGCGCGCCAGCGCCAGCCCGGTCGTGGACGCGTCGACGAAGATCGTCGAGCCGTCGTCTACCAGCGCGCGTGCCTTGAGCGCGATCGCGTCCTTCTCGCGCGCGGCCTCGCGCACGCGCGCGTTCCACCCGGCCTCGATCCGTGGCCGGGTGTCCGGCAGGCAGCGGGCACCCCCGCGCACGCGTTCGAGCAGCCCCGCGCCCGACAGCAGCTCGAGGTCGCGGTGCACGGTGACCGGCGAGACGGCGTGCTCGGACGCGAGGTCCGCGAGCGAGGCGCCGCCTTCACGCCGGACACGCTCGAGGATCCGCGCCCGCCTGAGCACCGGCGGCAGCGGGGCATCGATCATCGTCGCGCGATGGCCGACTCCGTGTCGGCGTCGAACAGGTGGACGCGGTCGAGGTCGACGGACGCGCGGACCTGCTCGCCGATCTCCAACGACGCCGTCGGCGCCGCCTTGATGACGATCCGCTGATCGCCGATCTCGACGTCGACGAGCGTGCGGTCGCCCAGCGGCTCGACCGCGTAGACCTTGCCGCCGAGCGCCGCCGACTCGTCGCGCACGTCCAGCGACAGATCCTCGGAGCGCACGCCGAGCAGCGCCGGGCGATCGGGTGGGTGGGGCTGATCGAACCCGGGGTTCGGCAGCGACCATCCCCTCCCCTCGAGCCGCCCGTTGACGGTGCACCGCAGCAGGTTCATGCGCGGCGAGCCGACGAACGTGGCCACCCAGCGGTTCGCCGGGTGGTCGTAGATCTCCGTCGGCGCGCCGACCTGCTGGACCATCCCGGCGCGCAGCACCGCGACCTGGTCGGCCATCGACATCGCCTCGACCTGGTCGTTGGTCACGTACAGGAACGTCCGCCCCAGCGACCGGTGGATGCGGGTGAGCTCGGTGCGCATCTCCACGCGCAGCTTCAGGTCCAGGTTCGTCAGCGGCTCGTCCATCAGGAACGCGCGCGGGTTGCGCACGAGCGCCCGCCCGAGGGCGACGCGCTGCATCTCGCCGCCCGACAGCTCCGCCGGCTTGCGCTGCATCAGCTTTTCGATGTGCAGCAGCTCGGCCACGCGCCTGACCTGCGCGTCGATCTCGGCCTTGGGCAGCTTGCGCGCCCGCAGCGGCGAGGCGATGTTGGCCGCCGCCGTCTGCTTGGGATACAGCGCGTAGGACTGGAACACCATCGCCAGATCGCGCTCGGCGGGCGTGGCGCCGGTCGCGTCGATACCGGTCAGGTGCACGCTGCCGCCGTCCGGCTTCTCGAGCCCAGCGATCACCCGCAGCGTCGTCGTCTTGCCCGCGCCCGACGGACCGAGCAGCACGAAGAACGCCCCCTCGGGGACGTCCAGGTCCAGGTCCTGCAGCGCCTGGACATCGCCGAACGCCTTCGAGATGCCGGTCGCGACGATCGCGGAGGTCATAGGCTCACCAGCCCCTCGGTCCGGGGGTCATACGCCGGCGGTGCCGCGCCCTCATGGCGCACGGACACGACCTGCTCCTCATCGAAGCGGACCGTCGGGGGCATCCGCACGTTCAGCAGGCCCGCCTCGGTCTCGACGACGTAGATCGTCTCGTCGCCGAGCGCCTCGCGGGACACGATGCGCCCGCGCGCGCCCTCGGGATCCGAGGTCGACTCCGACACCGTGAAGCGCTCGGGCCGGACGCCCGCGATCACCCGGTCGCCGCGCTTGATGCCCTCCGGCGCGGCGATCTTCAGCCCGCCGGCGGCGGTCAGGTGCCCGTTGGTGACCTCGGCCTCGATCAAGTTCATCGGAGGCGACCCGATGAAGCGCGCGGCGAACAGCGTCGCCGGCCGGGCATAGACCTCCATCGGCGCGCCGAGCTGCTCCAGCCGCCCGCTGTTCATGATCGCGATCCGGTGCCCCAGTGCCATCGCCTCGGTCTGGTCGTGGGTCACGTAGATCATCGTCGAGTTGAGCCGCTGCTGGACATGCTTGAGCTCGGCGCGCATGTCGGCGCGCAGCTCGGCGTCGAGGTTCGTCAGCGGCTCGTCCATCAGGAACGCCTTCGGGTGGCGGACCATCGCCCGTCCGAGCGCGACGCGTTGCTGCTCGCCACCGGAAAGCTTGCCCGGCCGGCGGTCGAGGTACGGCTCGAGCCGCAGCATCCGCGCCGCCTCGTCGACCCGCTCGTCCACCTCGGCCGCCGGCCGCTTGGCCGCGCGCAGCGGGAACGCGAGGTTGTCGCGCACGCTCATGTGCGGATAGAGCGCGTAGAACTGGAAGACCATCGCGATGTCCCGCTGCGACGGGCGCAGCCCGCTCACGACCTCGTCGCCGATCACGATCTGGCCGGACGTCTCCCGCTCGAGGCCCGCGACGCAGCGCAGCGTCGTGGTCTTGCCGCAGCCCGACGGCCCGAGTAGGACGAACAGCTCGCCGTCGGCGATCTCCAGGTCGAGCTCCTCGACGGCGACGGTGCCGTCGGGGAACTCCTTGCGCAACCGCTTGACGAGGACCCCGGCCATCAGCGGCGGACCGCCCCGAGCGTCACGCCGGCGACGAGGTGCCTGCGCACCAGGAAGGCGAACACCAGCACCGGCAGGGCGAAGACCATCGCCGACGCGGCGACCAGACCCCAGTTGATCGTCGTGCCGCCGATCAGGCCCGCGATCGCGGCCGGCGCCGTGCGCGACTCGGGATCCGTGATCAGGAAGATCGAGAACACGAACTCGTTCCACGAGAAGATCAGCGCGAACACCGCCGTCGCGGCGATGCCCGGAATCAGAAGCGGCATCGTCACGCGCCAGAACGCCTCGAACCGCGAGTAGCCGTCGAGCATCGCGGCCTCCTCGTACTCAGCCGGGAGCTCGTCGATGAAGCCCTTCATCATCCAGATCGTGAACGGCAGGTTGAAGGCCGCGTACACGAGGATCAGGCCCTGCAGCGTGTCGAGCAGCGAGAGATCGCGGAACATCAGGAAGACCGGGATCACGACCACTACGGGCGGCATGAACCGCGTCGAGAGGATGAAGAACAGCTGATCCTTCTTGGCCGGGATCGGGAACCGCGAGTAGGCCCACGCGGCGGGCACCCCGAGCACCGTGGCGATGATCGTCGAGGCCGTGGCGACGATGACCGAGTTCTGAAACCCCGAGAACACCGGTGAGTCCGAGCTGAAGACGTCCTTGACGTGTTCGAGAGTAGGCCCGAAGTTGATCAGCTTGGCCGGCACTGCGTAGATGTCCCGGGCGTCCTTGAGCGCCGTCTCGAGCATCCACACAACCGGGAACAACATCACGACGGCGAACAGTGCGAGCAGCGCGATCTCGAACGCGGAGCCGAGCCGGCGGCGGCGGCGGACGGGCGGCGGCGAGGTCTCGCCCGCGATTCCCTCGTCGGCGATGCCGGAGGGCTGGATGTGAGCTGCCATCGCTAGCGCTCCTGAAGACGGTCGAGGTATCTGAGGTAGATCTGCGCGGCGGCGATTACGACGATCACCATCAGGATCCCGTACGCCGCCGCGCGGCCGGTGTCGAAGCCGAAGAACGCGACCTTGTAGACGTTGTACGACAGCGTCTCGGTCGTGCCGCCCGGGCCGCCGCCCGTGAGGATGTAGACCAGGTCGAACAGCCGGAAGGCCTCGATCCCCCGGAACATGATCGCGATCAGCAGCAGCGGCCAGACGAGCGGGAACGTGATCCGGCGGAACTTGAACCACTCCGAGGCGCGGTCGATCTCCGCCGCCTCGTACAGGTACTTGGGCACCGCCGTCAGGCCCGCGAGCGCGATCAGCATGATGAACGGCGTCCATTGCCAGGTGTCGACGATGACCAGCGACAGCAGCGCCAGCCGCTGCTGGGTCAGCCACTCGACGCGGCCGAGCCCGAGGCTGTCCAGGAACGAGTTCACGACGCCGAACTGGACGTCGAGCATGAACTTCCAGAACAGGCCGACGACGACCGGCGAGAGCATCATGGGGATCAGGAAGAGCGTCGTGAGCGCGCCCCGACCTCTGGTGCGGCGCGAGATCAGGAACGCGATCGCGAAGCCGAGGACGGTCTGCAGCGCGACCGCGCCGACGACGAAGATCAGCGTCGTCAGCGCGCGCGCCCGCACGACCGGCGACGTGAGGACGTCGACATAATTCTCGAACCCGATGAAGCTCTCGGGCACGTCGCGAGTGACCGAGTAGTCGGTGAATGACAGCCAGATGAGCCGGATCAGCGGCCAGATCGACAGGAACACCAGCAGCGCAAGCGCCGGTGAGACGAAGAGGGCGGCGAGCCAGCGGTCGGTGAGCCAGCGGAAGCGCTTGGCCGCGGCCGGCGCCTCGAGGGTCGGCGCCGGCGCGGTCGCCGTCGGTGGTGATTCGAGCGTGTCGGCCATGCGTTCAGATCAAGGACAGGAGGCCGGGCGTCCCTATCGCGGCCTCCCGTGGAGGGTCCCCTATTCGCCGCTCTCGTCGAGGATCGCCTGCTCTTCCGCCGCCAGCTTGTCAAGCGCCGCGTCCGGCTCCTCGGTGCCGGAGATCGCCGCGTTGACCTGGGTCGAGTGGACGTTCAGGAGCTTGGCGTATTCGGGCAGATTCCAGAAGTCCTTCAGACGTGGCACCGAGTCCGTGAACACCTGGTTGTAGGGCTGGGTCTCGAGGAACTCCGGTGACTGCAGGACATCGTTGCGGGCGGGGACGCCGCCGAGCTGCGCCCACTTCTTCTGGGCTTCGGGGGTCTGGAACCACTTGATGAAGTTCAGCGCCTCGGCCTGCTTCTCCTCCGGGATGTACCGGGAGATGTGCAGGCCCATGCCGCCGAGCGGCACCTTGTCGGTCTCCTGCGGGGGCAGCGGGGCGAACGCCAGCTTCTCGAGGATCTTCTCCCTCGTGCCGCCCAGCTCCGAGCTCTTCGGATCGAGCAGGCCGCCCATGGCGGCGATCCACTGGAAGCCGACGCAGACCTTGCCCTGGCTGATCGCGGCGTTGACCTCGTCGATGAACCAGTTGCTCGAGCCCTGCGGCGCGAGCGGGACCATCTGATTGACGAGGACGTCCATCGCCTTCTTGCCGGCGGCGTCGTTGATGACGCCCTCGATCTGGCGGTTGTCCGCATCCCACAGCTCGCCGCCGTAGAGCGCGTTCATGACGTTGTACGTGACGGCCGCGGCGTCGCTCGAGCCGGCCTGGTGGAACGCGAGGCCGCTCATGCCGGGGTTCTCGTCCTGGCACTTCTTGGCGGCGGCGATCATCTCGTCCCACGTGGCGGGGGGCTCGTCACCCATCAGGTCCTTGCGCCAGATCATCGACCACGTGTCGCCGAGCAGCGGCAGCCCGTAGGTCTTGGCGTCGGGGTTGGCCTCGCCGGTCTGCGCCTGCGGGTACTGGCCGTACGCCGCGAGGAAGTACGGGTCGTACACCGAAGTATCGATGTTCTCCTTGACAAAGTCCGTCATGTCGACGATCGAGCCGTTCGTGACGGCCTCGCCGATGTTCTGCGAGTCGAGGATCGGCATGTCGAAGTTCGTCTTGCGCGCCGCGAACTGGGTGAAGATCGCGTCGTGCCACTGCGCGTTCGGCACGGTGTTGACCTTGACGGTCACGTTCGGACGCTCCTTCGTGTACTCCTTGCCCAGCTCCTCGAGGGCCTGCGCGGGTGGCCACTCGAACCAGAGGAACGTGAGCGTCATCGGCTCGTTGGACAGCTTGCTGGTGGCGTCGGTGGCCGCCGTCGCGGCGCCGCCTTCGTCGTCACCGCCGCCGCACGCGGCGAGCGTAAGCGCTGCGACGGCCGCTGCAAGCGCTGTCGCGACCTGAAGTCTCCCCTTCATGCACTCCTCCTCCAACGGGTTTGGCCCTGTTGCCGGCGATCTTGCATCCCGCTGCAAGAAACTTACGTGCTTCTTGCAATCATTGTCAATCTCTAACTTCAGTTCTTGCATTACCCATCATCTGCGCGCTACTGTCCGGCCATGGCCATCGCCACCGAGCGACGGCAGTTCGCCGTTGTCGATCCCGCGGACGGTTCGGTCATCGAGACCCTGGAGTCCGCCCGGCCGGAGGACGGGATCGCCGCCGTCGTCGCCGCGGAAGACGCGGCCGCGGACTGGGCCGCCCGCGCCCCGCGCGAACGCGCTGAGGTCCTCCGCCGCGCGTTCGACCTGATGACCGCGCGCGCCGAGGAGGTCGCGCGCCTGATCGTGCGCGAGATGGGCAAGCCGCTGCCCGAGGCGCGCGGCGAGACCGCCTATGCCGCCGAGTTCCTGCGCTGGTTCTCGGAGGAGGCGGTGCGCGCGAACGGCGAGTTCGCCATCGCCCCGGGCGGAGCCAACCGGATGCTCGTCGCGCACGCGCCCGTCGGGATCGCGCTGCTGATCACGCCCTGGAACTTCCCGGCCGCCATGGCCACGCGCAAGCTCGGCCCGGCGCTCGCCGCGGGGTGCACGGTCGTGCTCAAGCCGGCGCAGGAGACGCCGCTGACGGCGCTGGCGATCGTGCGGCTGCTCGAGGAGGCGGGTGTGCCGCCGGGCGTCGTCAACGTGGTCTGCACGGCCGAACCGGCACTGCTCGCCGAGGCCGTCCTCGGCGACCCGCGCGTGCGCAAGCTGTCGTTCACGGGCTCCACCGCGGTCGGCCGCCGCCTGCTCGAACTGTGCGCGCCGCAGGTGATCAACGCGTCTATGGAGCTCGGCGGCAACTCGCCGTTCCTGGTTCTCGACGATGCGGACCTCGACGTCGCGATCGCCGGAGCGATGGCGGCCAAGATGCGCAACGGCGGCGAGGCCTGCACGGCCGCCAACCGCTTCCTCGTGCACGAGTCGGTCGCCGAGGAGTTCACGTCGGGCCTGACTGAGGCGATGGCCGCCGTGCGCGTCGGGAGCGGCTTCTCCGAGGGCGCGCAGCTCGGGCCGCTGATCAACGCGGCCGCGCGCGAGAAGGTCGAGCGCCTGGTGGCCGACGCGGTCGACCGCGGCGCGCGCGTTCGCACGGGCGGCGAGCGCCTGCCGGGACCCGGGTTCTTCTATCCGCCGACGGTGCTGGATGGAGTCCAGCCGGGGAGCGCGATGCTCGCCGAGGAGGTGTTCGGCCCGGTCGCGCCGGTCATGACATTCGCCGACGACGACGAGGCGCTCGCGCTCGCCAACGACACCGAGCACGGGTTGGTGGCGTTCGTGTTCAGCCGCGACCTGCGGCGCGCGATGGCGGTGGGCGAGCGGATCGAGACCGGCATGGTGGGCCTCAACCGCGGCGTGGTCTCGGACCCGGCGGCGCCGTTCGGCGGCGCCAAGCAGAGCGGCATCGGGCGCGAGGGCGGCCACCACGGCCTGCTCGAGTTCCTCGAGCCCAAGTACTTCGCATTCGACTGACCAACAGGAGGGAGGTTCCCGTGTCGCAGCAGAAGGTGCTCGTGCTCGTCGGCGACGCTGCCGAGGAGCTCGACGCGATGTATCCGATCTACCGGCTCCGGGAGGCGGGCTACATCGCCGACGTGGCCGCGCTCACGCGCCGCGACGTCCAGCTCGTGATCCACGACTTCGACCCCGGCTCGGACGCCTACACCGAGAAGAACGGCCGCAAGCTGTCGGTCGACATCACGTTCGCCGAGGTCGACCCGGCCGAGTACGCCGCTCTCGTCATCCCGGGTGGCCGCGCGCCCGAGTACATCCGCACCGACGCCGACGTGCGCCGGATCACGGAGCACTTCTTCGAGCAGAATCTCCCGGTCGGGACGATCTGCCACGGGCCTCAGGTCCCGGCGGTCTACGGGCTGCTGCGCGGCCGCACGACCGCGGCCTTCCCGCCGCTGAAGGGCGACATGGAGAACGCAGGCGCGACCGTCGTCGACGAGCCCGACTGCGTCGACGGCAACATGGTCTCGTGCCGCGGCTGGCCGGACATGCCCGAGTGGTCGCGCGCGTTCATGAGTGTGCTCGAGAGCGCCGCCGTCCCGGCCTGAGCGCCGTCCGATGCTCGCCGAAGGCTCCGGGCCGCCCGTGCTGCTGCTGCACGGCTCCGGCCCGGGGACGACGGCCGCGGCGTGGGCGCCGCTGATCGCCGCGCTCGCGCCGTACCGTCGGGTGATCGCGCCCGACCTGCTCGGGTTCGGGGCCAGTCCGCCGCCCGCGGGCTCGTTCCGGTCGGCCTGGACCGAACAGGCGCTGGAGCTGGTCGACTCGCTCGGGCTCTCGTCGTTCGCCGTCGTGGGGAACTCGGCCGGCGGGGCGATCGCGCTGGCCCTCGCGCGCGCGCGCCCACGCGCGGTGACTCGAGTGGTCGCGGTCGGATCGATGGGGCATCCGATGGCGCTGCCGGCCGGGCTCGACGAGCTGTGGAGCTACTCCACGCCGAGCCTCGAAGCGGCGCGGGCGCTGACGGAGCTGATCAATTTCGACCCGCGGGCGGCGACGCCGGACGCGATCGAGGCGCGCCATCGGGCGACCCTCGCCCAGCCCTGGTATTCCGAGCTGTTCCCCGCGCCCCGCCAGCGCTGGGTCGACGACCTGTCGCTGACGCGCGAGGAGCTGACGCGCATCTCGGTGCCTGTGCTGCTCGTTCACGGCGCGCAGGACCGCGTCGTGCCGCTGCGCGACGGCTTCCTGCCGCTGCTCGAGCTGCTGCCGGACGTCCGCGGGCACGTCTTCGGCCGCTGCGGCCACGCCGCGCCGCTGGAGCGCACCGGCGAGTTCAACCGACTGCTGACCACGTTCCTGGAGGCCGACCGATGACCGACTTCGCCGTCCTACGCGCGCCCTCGCAGGTGCTGTTCGGGACCGGGATGGCCGCCGCCGCCGGCCGCGTCGCCGCCGGCCACGGCCGCCGCGTGATCGTGATCACGGACCCGGTCATCGCCGGCACCCCCGGCTTCGCCATCGTCGTCGACTCGCTCGCCGGCCTGGACATCACGGTCTTCAGCGAGGCCGTGGTCGACGTCCCGAGCTCGGCGGTCGACGCCGCCGTGTCGCTGGGAGCGGCGGCGGAGCCCGACGCGATCGTCGCAGTCGGCGGCGGCAGCGTGATCGATCTCGCGAAAGTCACCGCCCTGCTGCTCGCGCACGGCGGGCCGTTGGCCGACTACTACGCCGTCCAGTCGGTACCCGGCCCGATCGTGCCGCTGATCGCGCTCCCCACGACGGCCGGGACGGGCTCCGAGGCGACTCCCGTCGCGGTCATCACCGACCCCTCGACCGAGATGAAGATCGGCGTCGCGAGCCCGCACCTGATCCCTCGCCATGCGATCTGCGACCCGCTGCTGTCGATCGGTGCCCCGCCCGTCGTGACCGCGCACTCGGGCATCGACGCGCTCGCGCACGCGGTCGAATCCTTCATGGCGGCGCGTGAGGAGCCCTCGCCCGAGCTCGTGCTCGGCCGCCCGCAGGTCGGCAAGAACCTGCTCTCGGACTCGCTGGCGGTGACCGCCGCGGGCCACATCTTCCGCAACCTCGCGCGCGCGGTCGAGGACGGGTCCGACCTCGAGGCCCGGACCGGCATGCTGTACGGCGCGCTACTGGCCGGGATCGCATTCGGCAACTCCGGCGTCAGCGCCGCGCACGCGCTGCAGTTCGCCCTCGGCGCGGCCACGCACACGTCGCACGGGCTGGGAACGGGCCTGCTGCTGCCCTACGTGATGGAGTACAACCGGCCGGCACGTCCGGACGAGATCGCGGAGCTCTCATCGCTGATGGGCGGCGACGCGGTGTCGCAGGTCCACGCGTTGGGGCTGGAGATCGGACTGCCTAGGTCGCTGGCCGAGCTCGGGTTGGCGCGCGGCGACCTGCGCGGGATGGCGGAGGCGTCCGTGGGGATCAAGCGACTGATGGACAACAATCCGCAGCGGTTGGACGTCGACGCCCTGGAGGCGATCCTGGACGCGGCCTGGCATGGTGAGCCGGGCCGCCTGCGCGCTATGGGCGCGGGCGTCAGCCCGTAAGGTCGCGCACGGCC
>JBKPHS010000121.1:0-8688 GCA_046729975.1 Actinomycetota bacterium | reverse complement strand
GAGCGGCTCTTCCCACCGGCGGCTATTGCCCTGACGGCCTCGTTCGACCGCCTCTTCCTCGTCGGCAGCTGGGAGGAGGGCCACACCGCGGCGCGGCCCATCGACCCTACGGAGGTGGCTGCCCGCATGGCCTTCTCGCTGCGGCACGAGCGCGCCCCATTGACGACCGCTTACGAGCAGTTCCGCTTCGCCTTCCCCGACCGGCGCAATCCGGTGCTCGAGGCGGCGCCCGACAGCGAGCGCGTCCTGCTCGAGCGCGTCGTGGCGGGCAAGGTGGCCTACGCCGTCGAGCATCCCTACCCCGCCGACCTCGAGCGGCTCTTCGAGGTCATGCGACCCCTGTGCTGAGTGTCGGGCCAGGCCCGCCGCTGCCAGCGGTCGGCCCGTCGCAGGACGCCGCGCAGCAGCACTCGCGAGGCGACCGCGACTCGCGGGGCGCCCGGCCAGCCGGCGCGCAGCGCGGGCGCGAGCGCCAGCAGCTCCTCGAAGCGCCCGACCGCCGCCGTCTCCACCACGCGCGCGGCGTTCCAGCCCGCGGGGCAGGCGGCGTCGACCAGTGCGGCCAAGGGCGCCTCGTATGCCCGGGCGGGTACCGCAAGCGCCTCGAGCTCGCGCGCGTGTACCGGCCGCACCTCCCCGCGGTCGAGTAGCGCGTGCAGGAGTAGCGTCCAGAAGGCGTCGGCGGGCGCGGGCTGCGCCAGGACACCGTCCTGGACCCTGCGAGCCAGCACGGCCTCGGCGGAGCGACTGCGCAGCTCCTGTCGCGGGCCGAAGGCCAGCTCGGTGACGATGTCGAGCTTGAGCCACGCGTCCTGGCCTGCCACATAGAGGCAGAAGAAGCGGTGCGGCCGTCGCCCCCGCGCCCGCAGCTCCGCGAAGCCCATACGTGCGAGCAGGCGGCGGACGGTCGGCAGATCACGGCGGTGCACGAGCAGGTCGACGTCGCCGTCAAGGTGGTGCAGATCCTCCGCACCCCGCAGCAGGCACCAGCGCACGCGGACCTCGTCGAGAGCCTCCAACGGCGCGGCGATGGCCGGATGGACGTCCTCGGACAGGCGCTTCACCGACGGCCTTTCGCTACGACGGCTAGCGCTGGGCGCCGGCCAGGACGCGGTGACCATTGCCGTTGCTGTGCTGCGCCGGCCGCCGCCGGCGCACGGGACGCCGGGTGGCGAAGAGGTCGTTGAGCAGCGCGTAGCGGCTGGCCTCCGTCCGGTTGGCGACCCCGAGCTTCCGATAGATCTTCGACAGGTGGAACTTCACCGTCTCCTCAGTGACCCAGAGCTCGCGGCCGATGTGCGCGTTGGTGTGCCCCTCGGCGACTGCCCGCAGGATCTCGAGCTGGCGCTGCGTCAGCAGGCATTCCGGCTCGACAGGGGCCGGCCGCTCGACGACCTCGGCGGACGGCGCCCCGTTGGCTGCGGCTATCGCGATGTGCCCGGACGCGCCGTTGCGCTGCGGGAATTCCGTCAAGAGCGCCTGCAGGAGGGGCACCAGGGTCGCCGTGCCCAAGCACGCGAGCGCTCCCTGCTCAGCGGCCTCCTCGAACAGGTCCACGTCGAGCTCAGTCGCGATCACCACGACCAGGGCTCGGGGCCGCTCCTCCCGCACCACGCGCAGGCGATCGAGCGCCCGGTCCGGATAGCCGCCGGCATCGATGACCACGATGTCGGGCTCGGCCTCTCGGATGGCACGCGCCAAGCTGGCCTCCGCTTCCTCGCGAACGCCGATCACGTTGAGGCCCGAGGAGTACCGGAGAGCGACGCGCATGGATGTCAGGAGGAAGGCGTCGCTGCCGACGATGAACATGCTTCTCATGCTTCACCTCCGTTGATGCCCTGGTGAGGAGCCCGGCTCACGAGAACTCCCTGCTTGGCGCCTGGTCGAGCCAGCGCTGGACAGCGGCCGCGCCGCCCTCACCATTTCCGCCCGCCGGAGAATCGAGGAAGCTCTCCAGCTCGAAGCCGTCGAGCCCGTCGCCTTCGTCTGAGACGAAGGCCAGGCTGTCCCTGACGATCGCGTACACGCCGGCGACTAGCGCCCCGCCCAGCGCCGCGAGCAGGACGAGCAACCCGACCCTGGGCGCCACGGCATCTCGCGGCGGGACGGGCCGGTCCACCAGTTGCAGGTCTCCGGCATTCGACTTCCAAACGACGCGCGCGAGGGCGTTGCGCACGCTGCGCCGCTGTGCGTGCGACAGGCGCTGGAGCCCTGGATCGCGCATGATCGCCTTGACGGGGCTGGTTTCCTGCACTGGCATGCGTCGCCGCACCTGCATCAGCTGAGCCGCGACCGCACCGGCGATGCGCGCCGCCGCGGCGGGATCGGAGTGGCGCACGCGCACGTCGACGATTCGCGTCACGTCGTCGGAGGTGGCGCTGACCGCCGTCTCGTCCTGTTTCTGGGTCTGCCCGGTCCGGGCCTCCCGCGCGGCGGCTTCCACGATAGGCCTGCTCGCGGCCAGCTCGGCGTAGGTACGCGCCAGCTCTCCGGAGGCCTGAAGCGTGGGATAGTCGGCGCTGACCGGTCCCACGAGCAGCTTCATGTCGGCCTCGTAGGTCTTTCCAGCGTGCGACGCGATCAGCCAGGCAACGAGGGCGGCCGTGAGCGACGCGGCGGCAAGCAGCCACCACCAGCGGCGGATGAGGAGGACGAGTCCGGGTCCGGTCACAGTGTCCTCCCCGTCTACGCGGCGACCGCCTCCGCGCGGCCGCTCCGATCGCCAAGCATCCATTCCAGCTGCGCTGCGAGTCCCTTGATCAGGTCAGTGCGCGGCGCGAAGTCGAGATCGCGGCGTGCGAGCTCGCCGTCGCACCCGGTCCGCCGAGCCTCACCGACCGGAGTGTGCCGGTGTTCGAGCTCGATTCGCCGCCCGATCAACTCACCGATGTTCCGGATCGCGTCGAGGAGCTCGACTGGGTTCCCGCCTCCGATGTTGTAGACGGTGCCTGGCCGCCCCAACCCGGCCGCGGCGATCGTGCCCGAGACGACGTCGTGAACGAAGGTGAAGTCGCGCACCTGGCGGCCGTCGCCGTTGATCGGGAGCGGCTTGCCGGCGAGAGCGCAGCGGAAGAACCTCGCAAAGGCCATGTCAGGGCGCTGACGCGGCCCGTACGCGGTGAAGTAGCGCAGGCCCACGACTGGCACGCCGAAGCAGCGCGTGTAGACGCCGGCCAGCTCTTCGGTCGCCATCTTGGTGATCCCGTACGGGGAGACCGGGCGGCGCTCACAGGCCTCGGTCGTGGGGCACTTCGTGGCGTCGCCGTAGACCGAAGACGAAGAGGCGTAGACGAACTTGGGCACAGGCGGACGTGCGGCCTGTTCGAGCAGGCGCTGGGTGCCCAGCACGTTGCTGCGGACGTACTCCTCGAAGCACTCTCCGAAGCTGCCCCGAACGCCGGGCTGCGCAGCGAGGTGGTAGACGACCTGGACCCCCTCGAGGAGCCCCTCGAGGGGATCGCCCGCCAGATCCAGCTCGGCGAAGCTGAACGACGGCTCGGCGCGCAGGCGCTCGAGGTTTCGTTCCTTCGCCTCGCGCGGGTAGTACGGCGTGAAGCAGTCAACGCCGACGACCACGTGTCCGAGCTCGACTAGCCGCTCGCTGAGGTGCGAGCCGAGGAAGCCCGCGCAGCCGGTGACCAGCACACGTGGGGCGGGCTCGAACGCGCGGTCGGTCATTCGGCGCCCGCCGCAGTCGTCGTTCGTACCGCGTCCCAACGGCGTTCCGGCAGCGGGGCAAAGGCCGCGTGCGCACGTTCGACCAGCACCGGGAGGGTCACGCCGTCGTCGGGGAAGCGAGCCCAGCCGATGGAGACCTCGGCCGGACCCGTGAGCTCACGCACCCGCCGCTCGAGCCCCTCGCAAGCTAGGCCCGCGTCGTCGAATACGCCCTGGACCTCGTAGCCGTGGCGAGTCCGCCGCACGGCGACGCTGTCAGTGAGCCGGAAGCACCTCAGCAGCCGCTCCGGCCGTATGCCTCTCCGCGCCTGCACGCGGACGACGAGCACCGTCGCGGGCTCGCCGCGGCGACGGCAGCGCATCAGGTGACGCTCGCACTCGTCCAGCTTGGCGCTGTCTCGACTTCGCGACAGCCCGGCGGAGAGTGCCAGCGCCGCGCCGATTCCGATCCAGGGCGCCGTCCCCACGCGCTCGCCACCACCCGCGAGCAGGACGGCAGCACCGGCGACAGCGCTGCAGATCGCCGCCAGCGCGAGCACCCTCCTCACGCCCCGTCTCCCTGTCGCGGGACCGCGTCGGACAGTCGCAGAGTCGCGAGCACGGTGCGCCGGAGTCCGTCATCCGACGCAAGCACGAGCGCTGCGGCTTCGCGCCGCGAGTGCACACCGAGCCGGCGGAAGGCCGACGCGAGATGGCCCTTGACCGTGCTCTCGGCGAGGAACAGGCGACTGCCGATCTGGGCGTTCGTGCGGCCCGCCACGGCCAGGGCGAGGATCTGCCGCTCGCGGTAGGAGAGCGCGGGCGGCTGGATCTGGTGCCGCAGTTCCGCGGGCATCGAGATCTGGTGCACGGCTAGGGCGCCGACCACCGCGGCCAGCGACGATTCGAGGTCGCGTTCGAGCACGAGGCCGTCCGCCCCCGCGGAGAGCAGCAGGCCGACTTGGGCGCGCGCGGGCGAGGGCAGCACCACGACCACATTCGCTCCCGGCAGCCCACGGCGAACCGACTTGACTACCTCGTCGAGACCAGGCTGATCCGCCGAGCGGCGGACGACAACGAGGTCTGGTGGGGCCTCCGATCCATCAATCGCATACACGTCGGGGCCCGCGGCCGAGAGCTTCACGATCATGCCGTCGCGCTCGAGCGTCTCCATCACACGCCGCACGAGTTCCTCGTCGTCGGAGATCACGGCCAGCGAGACGACTACCGGTCTCGAGGCCGCCAGCCCCCAGTGCATCGCCGCGATCCGCTCGGAGGTCACGTCCGAACCACTGCCGCACGGTCTTGGTATTCACCTGGGGCTCGGGCATTCCGTTCGCGATGTCGCGTCGCGGGTGTCGCACCCAGCCCCTCCAGGTTCGCGCGCGCCGCGACACGAGCGCGGTAGTAGAGGTTGTGCACGGCGCCCTCGCTCTTACCGAGCCGCTCGGCCACCTGGTGGGGCGTCAGGCCGAGAACCTGCCGCAGCAGGAGCACCTGGCGCTGGTCATGGCTCAGCGCGTCGATCACATCGCGGAGTGATTGCCCCGACACCGCGTCGGCCTCGGTTGCGCCTGTCCGCCAGGTGAGCGGATCGGAGGCGACCGTATGGCGCTGCCGGCGTAGATGGTCGATCGCGGTATTCCTCGCCACGCGCAGGAGCCAGGCGGAGAATTGCGCCCGCCCGGATGCGAACGCGGGAAGCGCGGTCATCAGCTTGAGGAAGACCTGCTGAGTCACGTCCTCCGCCTCGTGATCGTCGCCGACGATGCTTCGCACATAGCCGTAAACGCCCCGCGAATGGCGGACATAGAGTTCTCGGAGAGCATCCCGATCGCCTCGTGCCGCTCTCGCGACGCTGCGCTCAGTGCGCAGTCGCTCCCGCTCGCCGACCGGCATCCAGCCTACGTTGAACACGGGCCCGAGCCTCCGGGCGCTCTGGGACTCCTCCAGCCTTGTCTCCCCGGCCGTCATGAGCCATCCCTCCTCGCGTGGCGCAAGGCCGATGCTCGGTCGGCCGGGTTAGGCCCCGTTTACGCGGCGCGTTAGGTCGCCGTTGGGCCGGATCGCGTTCGGATCGTCTTCGGCGCGTCTTCGGAGGAGACTCGACGCCGCTTGCACGCGGCTGCCCGTTTCATTGACAGACGGCAGAACGCCATCTACCGTCGAATTAGGCAGGACCTACCAGAACGGGGGTAATCACCCGCTGAAGTCGTCAGCGTTCCGACCCGGGCATGGGCCTGTACCGGTCGGCCGCCGCCGACCGGCGAGGAGTGTGATTGCCGCCGTCCTGGTCCTGCTGGGCGTCGCCTCACTCTCCACGTCCGCGCCACCCGCCTTCGCCCAGAGACCCGACCCCGCGCCGGTGGAGTCGCCGAGCCCTGACGCCGCTCCAGTGACTCAGGAGCCGCGTGAGCCGGCCACGACGCCGGTGCAGGCGCCCGCGCCGGAGCGCGATCAGCCCACGGTCGCCCCGCAATCCCAGCAGCCTGCCACGAGCGGTGGCGCGTCCGAGTCCCGGCCTACGGTAAGCGCCAACAGCGAACGGCCGCGCGACCAGGGGCGGCGGGCATCCCGGCGCCGTACGCGCTCTGTCTCGTCCGCGAGTCGGCATGAGCCGGCGACGCCGACCCGCCTGTTCGCCTCGCCGACGCTCGACGCGCTGCGCCACCTTCCGAACGGCGCGCCGGCGGACAGCAGCGACCGCCAGCCAGTCATCCTCGCCGCCTCCGCACTGCTGCTCCTCGTGCTGGCGAGCGGCTCGCTGCTGCGGCTGAGCGCGAGCCTTTCACGGAGGCCAGGAGCGCCGTGAGCGCCGTGGCGAGGCGCGCGCTCTTGCTCGGGGTCCTCGCGCTTGCGCTGGTGTCTGCCGGTGTCGGGACCGCACAGGCGAATTCGATCACTCCGTCGTGTCAGTCGCCGCCGTTTACCGGCCTCTTCGACGACTGCTCGGGCTGGCACATAGCCGATGTCAGGCTTACGTGGGACTGGGAGCCGAAGACGGAGACCGCGTTCAGCGGCTGTAACACGAGCACGGTCACCTCGGATACCCAGGGGGCCCAGCGAAATTGCCACGTGGAGTGGGGGGGTCTGCAACTGGACGCCACGGTCACGATCAAGGTCGACAAGACCGCGCCCACGGTTGTAGCCGCCACTCCGGAGCGACCCCCCGATCACGGCGGCTGGTACAACCGCCCCGTCACGTTCTCCTTCGTAGGAAGCGACGCGACATCCGGCCTCGAGTCCTGCTCTCCGGCGACCTACGGAGGACCCGACGGCGCGGTCGCCCTGGTGACCGGGGAGTGCCGCGACATCGCCGGCAACAGCGGCGTGGGTTCCTTCCCGCTGAGCTACGATGCGACGCCGCCCTGGCTGAGCGATCTTGCGGCTACGCCCGCCGACGCGAGCGCGAAACTGAGCTGGCGGTCATCGCCCGACACCGTGACGAACGAGGTGATCCGTACGCCCGGCGACAACGGGGCGCCATCCATGAAGGTCTTCGGCGGTACGTCCGCGACCTTTACCGACCTCGGCCTCGTCAACGGGGTGACCTACACCTACACGGTCACGGCCCATGACCAGGCAGGCAACACCGCGTCGGGCGCGGTCAAGGCCACTCCCGCCGCAACCAGCCTTCTCCAAGGCACGGTCAACGTGCGGGTCAAGTCGGCACCGCTGCTGCGGTGGAAGCGCGTCAGGCGCGCCCGCTACTACAACCTTCAGGTGCTTCGCGGGCACAGGAAGGTGCTGAGCGTCTGGCCAAAGCGCACGCGCTACCAGATGCGCGAGAGCTGGACCTTCCGCGGGCGCCGCTACCGTCTCGCGCGCGGCCGCTATCGCTGGTACGTCTGGCCGGGATACGGCTCGCGTGCGGCACGGCGGTACGGAAAGCTCGTCGGCAAGGGCAGCTTCAATTACGCGCCCTGATTTCGGTAATCGGTGATCGGTGATCGGTGATCGGTAATCGACCGACTACCGACTACCGACTACCGACCACTAGAGCGGAATGTTCCCGTGCTTCCGCTTCGGCGTCTCGACGCGCTTGGTCTGCAAAGTGTCGAGCGCTCGGATCAGCTTCGGTCGCGTCTCGTGCGGCACGATCACGTCGTCGATGTAGCCGCGCTCGGCGGCCGAGTACGGGTTGGCGAAGCGCGCCCTGTAGTCGGAGATGAGCTTCTCGCGCCGCTCGTCGGGCGTCGGGGAGCTGGCGATGTCTCGCCGGTGGATGATGTTGACCGCTCCCTCCGGTCCCATCACAGCGACCTCAGCGGTCGGCCAGGCGAAGTTGAAGTCGGCCAGCATGTGCTTGGAGTTCATCACGTCGTAGGCCCCGCCGTAGGCCTTGCGCGTGACCACGGTCAGCTTCGGCACCGTCGCCTCCGTGAAGGCGTAGAGCAGCTTCGCGCCGTGACGGATGATCCCGCCCCACTCCTGGCTCGTGCCGGGTAGGAATCCCGGAACGTCCGTGAACGTGAGCAGGGGGACGTTGAAGGCGTCGCAGAAGCGCACGAAGCGCGCGGCCTTCTCCGACGACGCGATGTCGAGCACTCCCGCGAGCTGGGATGGCTGGTTGCCGACGACCCCGATCGCGTGTCCGTTCAGCCGTGAGAAGCCCACCACGATGTTGCGCGCGAAGTGCTCGTGCACCTCGAAGAACTCGCCGTCGTCCATCACCAGGTGGATCACGTCGCGCATGTCGTAGGGCTTGTTCGGGTTGTCCGGCACGACGTGGTCGAGCGCCTCGTCCTGGCGGTCTGGATCGTCGCCGCTGTCGAGGCGCGGCGGCAGCTCGAGGTTGTTCTGCGGCAGGAACGACATGAGATAGCGCGCGTCCGCGAGGCACTGGTCCTCGTCGTCGGCGGCGAAGTGGGCCACACCCGACTTGGTGTTGTGCGTCATCGCGCCGCCGAGCTCCTCGAACGTCGGCTCCTCGCCGGTGACCGTCTTGATCACGTCGGGACCCGTGATGAACATGTGCGAGGTCTCCTTGACCATGAAGATGAAGTCGGTCATGGCCGGGGAGTAGACGGC
>JBKPHS010000120.1:0-7101 GCA_046729975.1 Actinomycetota bacterium | reverse complement strand
GGAATGGAGGGAGAGCGCCGGCTCGAGCCCCCGCGCCGGCGCGTCCTCGCCGAACGGATCGAGTCCGTAGATGGCGACTCCGCAGCGCACCATGTCGAAGTGCGCCGCGGAATCGCGGTAGACGGCGGCGCTGTTCGCGGTGTGCGCGATCGTCCCGGGGTGGCGCTCCTTGAACTCGAGGGCGAATCCCGCGAACGCCTCGAGCTGCGCAGGGAAGTAGTCGTCACCGCGCTCGTCGGCGGTGGCGAAGTGGCTCATCGCCCCAACCAGCTCGAGCCGATCGTCGGCGGCCGCCATGTCCGCGAGTGCGTGCGCCTCCGCGGGATCCTTCGTTCCGAGCCGCCCCATGCCGGTGTCGAGCTTGACGTGCACCCGCGCCGGGACGCCGAGCGACGCGGCCCGCTCGGCCGCGTCGCGCAGGAAGTCTTCGCACCAGGCCACGACGTCGGCCCCGGCCTCGAGCGCCGTCGCAGCATCCTCCCGCGTGAGCGCCCCCATCACGAGGATGCGACAGGCGAGCCCGTGCCTGCGGAGCTCCGCGGCCTCATCGGCGGTCGCGACCGCGAGCCAGCCCGCGCCCCCAACGAGCGCCGCCTTGGCGCACCAGACGTCGCCGTGGCCGTAGCCGTCCGCCTTCACGACCGCGCACAGCTCGCTGCCCTCCGCGAGCAGCGAGCGCAGCTTGGCGCAGTTGCGCTCCACGGCGCCGAGGTCCACCCGCGCCACCGCCCGCTCGGGCGTCTCCCCCATCAGCCCTCTCGAGCGAGCGCTCCAAGCACGTCGGCGCGGGTGACCACACCCACGAGGCGATCGCCTTCGGTGACCGGCAGGCGGTTGTGCCCTCGCTCGGCGATGATCCGGCCAGCCTCGTGGATCGTCGCGTCCGGGGCCACCGTCGTGGGCTCGCGGGTCATCATGTCCGCCGCGCTGGACGCGAAGGCCTTGTGGAGCCGGTCCTCGAAGCGCTGGAGCGGCTCCAGGAAGACGTAGCCGCCGAACAGCTCGATGTAGTGCGGCAGGTGGAGATCGCCCTCCTCGTCGGCAATCACGAGGTCGGACTCCGTGATGATGCCCCGCAGGCGGTGGTCGTCGTCGACCACCGGAACGCCCGTCAGATCGTGTTGCCGCAGCAGGCGGACCACCGTCTGCACGTCGGTCTCTCCCGTGACCGTGAGGGGGTCGCTATCCATGATGTCGCGCACGAAAGCCGGCACCGCCATCGACCCTACTGCCTCATCGCGACGGGAAGCGCGTCGATCACGTCGCCGGCAATCACGTGGTCGGCGCCGAGCCGGTCCGCGGCCAGCCGCCCGGCGCGGGCGTGGGCCAACACCCCGGCGGCCGCGGCGGCGAGCGGCTCGACCCGCTTGGCGAGCAGCGCCGCGATCACGCCCGAGAGCGCATCGCCGGTCCCGGCGGTCGCCAGCGCGGGAGTGCCGCCCGGGCTAACTGCGACAGGGCCATCCGGGGTCGCGACGAGCGTGTCGTCGCCCTTCAGCAGGACGATCGCGCCGCTGCGCTCTGCCGCCTCGCGGGCGTGCCGCAGCCGCTGCGCATCCACGTCCGCCGAGTCGATCTCGAGCAATCGCCCGAGCTCACCTGCATGCGGGGTCAGGATGGTCGGCGCGGCACGACCCTTGAGGGAGTCGAGCGCTCCGGCGTGCGCGTTCAGGCCGTCGGCGTCGATCAGTAGCGGCTTCTCAAGGCGTCGCGCCAGCTCGCGCGCGAACTCGCGCGCTCCGCCGGTCCGGCCGAGACCGGGGCCGAGCGCCACGGCGTCGGCCCGCCCGGCGAGCTCGAGCACGGGCTCGACGCCCTGCGGCGTGTGCCCGCCGTCCTCCTCGGGCATCGCATGCGTCATCGCCTCGAGCAGGCGCACCTGCGGAATCGTCCTGGCCGATTCGGGCACGGCAAGCTGCACGTAGCCGGCCCCGCTGCGCATCGCCGCGAGCGCCGCCAGGCACGGCGCGCCGGTCAGGCTGCGCGCTCCCCCGACGATCACGACCGTCCCCGCGCCGAACTTGGTCCCCTCCCGGAGCCGCGACGGAACCAGGTCGAGCACCCCGGGCGCGATCAACCCGGCCGTCCGGGCGGAGGGCCCACCGCGCGGGATGCCGATCTCCACCACCCGCACGTCGCCGGCGTGGAAGGCGCCCGGCGCGACGTGCAGGCCGATCTTCGATCCGTGGAAGGTCGCGGTCACCCGGGCGCGCACAGCGGCGGCTGCTACCTCGCCGGTCGAGGCGTTCACCCCGGATGGCACGTCGCAGGCGACGACGGGCGCCTCCTGGTCGTTGACGGCGGCGATCGCCGAGGCGAGCGGCTCGCGCGGCTCGCCCTCGAAGCCCGTGCCAAGCAGGGCGTCGACCACCGCGCCGACCCCTCGCAGCGACTCGGCGGAGAACGGCTCGGGCGGTTCGCCGGGTAGGCGTTCGAGATTGGCGAGCGCGTCGCCCTGCAGCCCCTCGACGCCCGCGGGCGCCAGCACGCGCACTTCGCGGCCCTCCTCGCGCAGCAGGCGCGCCGCGACGAGCCCGTCGCCGCCGTTGTTCCCCTTCCCGATCACGACCGCCAGGGCTCCTGGGCGGGCCGCATCGGCGGCGGCGCGAGCGAGCCCCGTGCCCGCGCGCTCCATGAGATCGAGCGACGGGACGCCCTGGTCGTCGATCGCCCAGCGGTCGGCCGCCCGCATCTCATCCGCGGCGAACAGCGGCTCGGCCCAACCGGGCAGCGTCACGCCAGGACCGCCACGGCGGCGGCCGTGGTACGCGTGTGGGTGAGGGACACCCGCGGCTCGGCGCCGAGCTCCCGGGCGCGTGCCGCCGCCTTGCCGCTCAGCCGGACGGCCGGCGCGGCGCCCGTGGCCACGATCTCCACGTCCCTGAAGCTCCAGCCCGGCAACGCGAGCGCCTTCGCCACCGCCTCCTTGGCGCAGAAGCGCGCCGCCAGATGCTGGCCCGGGCGCGCCCGGGCGGCGGCATATGCCCGCTCCTCCTCGCTGAACAGCCGCTCCGCAAGCCGGGGTCGCCGCTCAAGCGCACGCTCCAGCCGCTCGATCTCCAGCAGGTCGATGCCGATGCCGGCCATCCGGCGCGAGAGTACCGATCGCTCCCGCGGGGCCGGTGGCTATTCGACGGTGACCGTCTTCGCCAGGTTGCGCGGCTGGTCCACGTTCAGGCCGCGCGCCCGCGCTATCTCATAGGCGAGGAGCTGGAGTGGGACGACGGCGAGCAGGGGCTGGAGCAGCCAGTCGCTGGGCGGGACCCACAGCACCTCCTCCGCGACCTTCGCGACCTCCTCGCTGCCCTCAGTGGCCACGGCGATCACGTGAGCCCCTCGCGCTCGCACCTCGGCGATGTTCGAGAGCACCTTCTCGAGCACCGGCGACTCCGTGGCGACGCAGACGACGGGCGTGCTCTCGTCGAGCAGAGCTATCGGCCCGTGCTTCATCTCCCCGGCCGCGTAGGCCTCCGTCGGGATGTAGGAGATCTCCTTCAGCTTGAGCGCGCCCTCGAGGCAGACGGGCAGCCCGACGTGCCGCCCGAGGTAGAGGAAGAAGTCCGACTGCGCCCAGTGCCGCGCCACCGCCCGCACAGGCTCCCCGACCGACTCGAGCACCTCGGTGATGCTGTGCGGCATGCGCCTCAGGTCCTCAGCAAGCGCGCGCACGCGCTCCGGCGGGAGCGTGCCGCGAACCTGCGCGAGCTTCAGCCCGAGGAGGTACATCGTCGCCACCTGCGAGATGTAGGTCTTCGTCGCCGCCACGCCGATCTCGATCCCGGCGCGCGTGAACAGCACCGCATCCGAGTCGCGGGTGGCCTGGCTTCCCATGACGTTCGTGATCGCCAGGACCTGCGCGCCGCGCTCGCGCGCGAGTCGCATCGCCGCGAGCGTGTCGGCCGTCTCGCCCGACTGCGAGATGCCGATCACGAGGTCACGCTCGTCGACGACCGGATTCCGATAGCGGTACTCCGACGCGATGTCGATCTCGACCGGCACGCGCGCCCACTCCTCGATCGCGTAGCGCCCGACGAGGCCCGCGTGGTAGGAAGTGCCGCAGGCGACGATGATCACGCGCCGCAGGCCCGCGAGCGCCTCGTCGGAGAGCTCCACGTCCGCGAGGTCGACCCGATCGCCCGAGATGCGGCCGGCTAGCGTCGAGGCGACCGCGTCCGGCTGCTCGTAGATCTCCTTGAGCATGAATGTCTCGTAGCCGCCCTTCTCGGCGGCGTCCGCGTCCCAGTCGACGTGGTCCCGCTCGCGCTCCACGGGGCGTCCCGCGGCGTCGAAGAACTCGGCGCCCTCCGGGCGGACGGCGACGATCTCGTCGTCGTTCACGAGCTGGATGGTGCGCGTCTCCTTCAGGAAGGCCGGGATCGCGGACGCGACGAACTGCTCGTTCTGGCCGACGCCGACCACGAGCGGGCACTCCTTGCGCGCTCCGACGAGGAGCTCCGGCTGATCGGCGGATATCGCCACGAACGCGTAGTGGCCGCGCAGCTCGCCGTAGGCGCCGCGAACGGCTTCCACGAGATCGCCGTCGTAGTGGTGCGAGATCAGGTGCGCCACGACCTCCGCGTCCGTGTCCGACGTGAACTCGGCTCCGAGCGCAGTCAGGCGATCGCGAAGCTCACCGTGGTTCTCGACGATCCCGTTGAGCACGATGTGGATGCGCTCGCCCGTATCGAAGTGCGGGTGGGCGTTGGCCTCGCAGACTCGGCCATGGGTGGCCCAGCGCGTGTGGCCGATGCCGGTCGTCGCCTCCGCCTGGGCGACGGCGATGCCGCCGCCGGGGTCTGTCCGCGACCGCGCCGCCAGGGCCTCGCGGAGGAAGGAGAGGTTCCCGACCGTCCGGATCGAGTCGATGTGGCCGTCGCTCAGCAGCGAGACGCCCGCGGAGTCGTAGCCGCGGTACTCCAGCTTCTCGAGGCCCTCCACCAGGAGCTCCTGGCACGGCCTCTGGCCCACATATCCGACGATGCCGCACATCTGCGCTACCTCCTGGAGGCGATTCGACGCTCCCCGTTGCAGGCCTCTAGGACGAAAGAAAGCCGCTCGGCGCGGCCCTGGCAGCCCCTCGTGGGACGGGGAGATCGTACCAGCGGGTCGCGGGGCTCAGCCGAGATCCACCGGGACTGGCGAGCGTTTCCACGCCGGAGGCCGAGCCAGGCGGCGACGGCGAGCGGAGCGAGGGTGAACCCTCGCGAGTGAGCCGGTGGCGACTGGCGACGGCATTCCGGCGAGGAAACGCCGTCAGGATCGGTGGATCTCGGCTCAGCCGAGCTCGCGCTCGACGACGGACACGAGGCGCGAGCAGATCGCCTCGCACTCCGCCTCGTCGGGCGCCTCCACCATCACCCGGACGACGGCCTCCGTCCCGGACGGCCTGATCAGCACGCGGCCACGGCCGTCTAGCGTGGCCGACTCGGCTTCGACCGCATCCCACACCCCGGCCGCGCCCTCGAGTGCCTCGCGGTCCGAGACGCCGACGTTGACGAGACGCTGGGGCAGCCGCTCCATCGCGTCACGATCGGCCATGTCCCTGCCCGCAAGCGCCTCCAGCGCGAGCAGCGCCGACGCGATGCCGTCCCCAGATGGGACGAAGCCGGTGTCGATGATGTGACCAGACTGCTCGCCGCCGAGCGCCCAGCCGCGGCGCAGCAGCTCGGCGAGCACGTGCCGGTCGCCCACGGGGGTCGTCGCCACCTCGATGCCCTCGCGCTCCATCGCGCGATGGAAGCCGTAGTTCGTCATGACCGTCACGGCGACGCCGGGTCCGGGAAGCCGTCCCGTCGCGCGCATATGCAGCGCCGCGATGGCGATCAACTCGTCGCCGTCGACGACCACGCCGTGCCGGTCGACCGCCAAGACGCGGTCGCCGTCTCCGTCGAACGCGAAGCCGACGTCGTACCCCTTCTCCGGGACGAGGTCCGCCAGCCGCCCGACGTGCGTCGAGCCGCAGTGGTCGTTGATGTTGCGCCCGTCGGGCTCCGCCCCGATCGCAGCGACCTCCGCGCCGAGCCTGCGGAAGATCTCGAGGGCCACGCGGTAGGTCGCGCCGTTCGCGCAGTCGAGAAGCACGCGAGTGCCGCCGAGCTCCAGGTCGCGAAAGCGGGACTCGAGCTCGCGCAGGTAATCGCCGGCCGCACCGTGCAGCTCGCGCACGCGGCCCGGCGGGTCCGCAGGCGGTGGAACGGACTCGACCGCCGCCTCGATCGCGGCCTCCGGGGCGTCTCCGAGCTTCGTGCCATCGGAGCCGAAGAACTTGATCCCGTTGTCCCGGAAGGGGTTGTGAGAGGCGGACACGACGGCCGCCAGGTCGAAGCCGAACCGGCGCACGAGCGCGGCGGCACCCGGCGTCGGGAGCACCCCGCCGAGCAGCGCGTGTCCGCCCGCCGCAGCGATTCCGGCCGCGAGGGCGGCCTCGAGCATCTCGCCGGACTCGCGCGTGTCGCGGACGATCAGGATCTGTGGCGCCGGCGCCGCGCAGGTCGCCGCGGCCGCACGGCCGAGCGACAGCGCGAGGTCGGCCGACAGGAACTCGCCGGCGACGCCTCGCACGCCGTCGGTGCCGAACAGCTTCCGCGTAAGGGGCGGTGCGCCGGCCATGGGCGCGCGGCTCAGCGCTTCGAGAACTGCGGCCGCTTGCGGGCCTTCTTCAGTCCCGCCTTCTTGCGCTCCTTGGCGCGCGCGTCGCGGGTCAGGAAGCCGCGCCGCTTGAGCTCGGTTCGCAGGTTCGGGTCGGCTTCGACGAGTGCACGGGCCACCCCGTGCCGCAGCGCGCCGGCCTGGGCCGAGACGCCGCCGCCATGGATCTTCGCCACGACGTCCATTCGCGACTCGTAGCCGGCCGTCTCGAGCGGCTGCCGCGCCGCCCTCTGGAGCGTGGGACGCGGGAAGTACTCGTCGAGCGTCTTGCCGTTGATCGTGTACTCGCCGCTGCCGGGCTTGACGATCACGCGGGCGACCGAGGTCTTGCGCTTGCCGGTGGCCTGGTAGCGGGCGTCGGCGGCGAGATCGATCGGGGTGCGCGCGGCCGGGGCCTGCACGGCGGCTGGCTCCTCCGCCGCGGCGGCCTCGGGCGGCGCCGCGGCCTCGGGC
>JBKPHS010000119.1:0-6898 GCA_046729975.1 Actinomycetota bacterium | reverse complement strand
CTCCGCCATCGTCAGGCCGGATAGCGCCACGCGCATGCGGGCGCCCGGCGGCTCGTTCATCTGCCCGAAGACGAGCATCGTCTTGTCGAGCACGCCCGACTCCTTCATCTCGAGCCAGAGGTCGTTGCCCTCGCGCGAGCGCTCGCCCACGCCGCAGAAGGCCGACAGCCCCGAGTGCTCCTCGGCGATGTTGCGGATCAGCTCCTGGATCAGGACCGTCTTGCCGACCCCGGCGCCGCCGAACAGGCCCACCTTGCCGCCCCTGGCGTACGGGGCGAGCAGGTCGACGACCTTGATGCCGGTCTCGAGGATCTCGCGAGTGGGGGTCAGGTCCTCGACGTCCGGAGCCGGGCGGTGGATCGGCCAGCGCTCGTCGGCCTCGACCTTGCCGCCCTGGTCGATCGGCTCGCCGAGCAGGTTGAAGATGCGGCCCAGCGTGCCCCTGCCGACTGGCACCGTGATCGGGCCGCCGGTGTCGCGCACCTCGGTGCCGCGGGACAGGCCGTCGGTGGTGTCCATGGCGACCGCGCGCACGCGATCGTCGCCGAGGTGCTGCTGCACCTCGAGGACCAGCGTGCGCTTGCCGTCCTCGGCATCGTCGCCGAGGAGCAGCTCCTCGAGGTCCTCCTCGCCGGCCTCGGACTCCTCGCTGCGGACCTCCTCGAGCTCCACCTCGAGGGCGTTGTAGATCTCGGGGAGCTCGCCGTCGGGGAACACGACCTCGACGACCACGCCCGCGATCTCCTCGATGCGCCCTACCCTCTGCGCGCCGTCGCGTTCGGCGCCCTCGCGGGCCTCGGCCTGGGCCGTGGCCTCCTCGTTCCTCTGCTCGGTACCTGCTTCCACTGGCTCTCCTTTAGCGGAGCCCCTCGGCTCCGGCGACGACTTCCATGATTTCCTGCGTGATCTCCGCCTGGCGCCGGCGATTGGCCTCGAGAGTGAGGTCGCCGATGAGCTCGCCGGCGTTCTCCGCCGCGCTGCGCATGGCGGTCATGCGCGCGCCGTGCTCGGATGCTGTGGACTCGAGCAGGGCGCGGAAGATCGATATCTCGACGTAGTCGGGCACGAGGCGCTCGAGGATCGCCTCCGCCTCGGGCTCGTAGATCCAGAGCGCGTTCCTGTGCTCCTCGGGCTCCTCTGCCTCCTCCTCGTCCTCGCCGAGGATCGCCGCCTCCTGGAGCGGGAGCAGCGTCTCCTGCTCGACGCGCTGGGTGAGGGGCGAGATGTAGTGGTTGTAGATCAGCTCGACGCGGTCGACCTTGTCGTCAACGTAGGCGGAGATGAGGTCCTCGGCGATGTGGCGGGCGTCGGCGAACGCCGGGCGGTCGGTGAAGCCCGTGTACTCCCCGGTGATGTCGCGCCCGCGGAAGCGCAACGACGACACGCCGCGACGGCCGGAGGCGAACCAGACCGTGCTCCGGCCCTCGCCCTCGAGCTCCCGAGAGCGACGGTTGCCGGCGCGGATGATCTGCGAGTTGAAGGCGCCGGCCAGCCCGCGGTCGCCCGTCACCAGCATCAGGCCCACGCGGTTCTCGTTCTCGTGCTGCTGGAGGATCGGGAGGCGCGGCAGTCTCTCGGCCTCCTGGGCCGCCCGGCGCGTCATGCGGCGGATGGCGGCGGCGTACGGCCGGAGGTGCTCGATGCGCTGCTCCGCCCGGCGCAGGCGAGCCGCCGCGACCATCTCCATGGCGCGCGTGATCTTCTCGATGTTCTGAACGCTCGAGATGCGGTTCTTTATGTCGCGCTGGGTAGCCAAGTAATCGGTAGTCGGTAATCGGTAGTCAGGCTGTTGCTCCGGCCTCTTCCTTCTCCTCTTCGGGCTCCTCCTCTGGGGGCTGGGGGCCGGGGGCTGGGGGCTCTTCCCGCTCACGCCCCTCCTCGGAGCGAACCCGGTCGGATTCCCCTTCCTCCAGCGGCTGCCCCTCTTCGTCCAGATCCGGCCCGAAGTCGTCGAGCGCCTGGGCGATCGCGCCGCCGAGCTGCTCCTCGATCGTGTCGTCCCAGTTGCCGTCGGCGATCTTTCGCATCAGCTCGTCGTTGTCCGCGTGCAGCCGCGCGAGCAGGAACTGCTGGAACTCGTCGACCCGCTCGACCTTGATCCGGTCGAGATAGCCGCCGGTGCCCGCGTAGATGGCCGCGACCTGGTCCTCGATCGGCCAAGGGGAGAGCTCGTTCTGGTTGAGCGTCTCGACCAGGCGCTCGCCTCGCGCCAGCGTCGCCTGCGTGTCGGGATCGAGCTCGGAGCCGAACTGCGCGAACGCCTCGAGCTCGCGATACTGCGAGAGCTCGATGCGCAGCTTGCCGGCGACTTTCCTCATGGGCGTCGGCTGAGCGTTGCCGCCCACACGCGACACCGAGATGCCCACGTTGATGGCCGGGCGGACGCCCGAGTAGAAGAGCCCGGGCTCCAGGTAGATCTGGCCGTCGGTGATCGAGATGACGTTGGTCGGGATGTACGCCGAGACGTCACCGGCCTGCGTCTCGATGATCGGCAGAGCGGTCAGCGACCCGCCACCGAGGTCGTCGCTCAGCTTGACCGCGCGCTCGAGCAGCCGGGAGTGCAGGTAGAAGACGTCACCGGGGTAGGCCTCCCGGCCGGGGGGCCGCCGCAGCAGCAGCGACATCTGCCGGTACGCATAGGCGTGCTTCGTCAGGTCGTCGTAGACGCAGAGGGCGGCCCGCCCGTTGTAGAGGAAGTGCTCGCCCATCGCGCACCCGGCGTACGGCGCGAGGTACTTGATCGGCGCGGCCTCGTCGGCGGAGGCGGCGACGATGATCGTGTTCTCGAGCGCGCCGTGCTCCTCGAGAGTCTGCGCCACCTGGACCACCGTCGACATGCGCTGGCCGACGGCCACGTAGATGCAGATCAGGTCCTTGTCCCGGTTGTTGATGATCGCGTCGATCGCGATCGCCGTCTTGCCCGTCTGCCGGTCCCCGATGATCAGCTCGCGCTGCCCGCGGCCGATCGGGATCATCGAGTCGATCGCCTTGAGGCCGGTCAGCATCGGCTCGACCACCGGCTGCCTCTGAACCACGCCGGGGGCCTTGAACTCGGCCGGACGGGTGGCATCAGTATTCACCTCGCCCTTGCCGTCGAGCGGGTTGCCCAGGGGGCCGACGATGCGCCCGAGCAGGGCCTCGCCCACCGGTATATCGAGCAGGCGGCCCGTGCGCTTGACCGTGTCGCCCTCCTCGATCTCCTCCCACTCGCCGAAGAGCACGGCGCCGACGTTGTCGGACTCGAGGTTGAGCACGATGCCGGTCACGTCGTGCGGCAGTTCGAGCATCTCCAGCGACATGGCGTTGTCGAGGCCGTGGACGCGCGCGATGCCGTCCCCGATCGACAGGACGGTGCCGACCTCGGAGAGGTCCGCGCCGCCGTCCTCGTCGAACCCCTCGATGCGGCTCCTGAGGATGCTCGTGATCTCGTCGGGCTTGATCTTCATCTGTTTCGGGTCTCCTTAGGCGGCACTGGCCAATTGCTTCCTCAGTTGCTCAAGTCTTCTGTGGATGCTCGCGTCGAGCACCTGGTTACCGACCCGGACCACGAGGCCGCCGAGCACGTCGGGGTCGACGTCGCTCTCGAGCTCGATGCGCCGGTCGGTCTGCTCCTCGATGCGCTTTCCGATCTCCTTCAGGGTCGCATCGTCGAGCTCGATCGCGCTCGTCACGCGTACGGATAGCAGCCTGTTCGCCTCGTGCCAGAGCTCGTCGAAGGCCCGGCGGATGCGGAAGAGGGCGGGCATCCGATGCTTCTCCGCGACGACCTGCAGGAAGTTCACGAAGAACTCGTTCCCGCCCTCGATCAGCTTGCGGATGCCGTCCTTCTTCTCCTCCGACGAGAAGTAGGGCGAGAAGAAGAAGAACTGGAGCTCGCGGCTCTCCGAGAGCGCGTCGGCGAACTGGCCGAGCTGGTCGTGCACCTCGTCGAGGACGTCGTGCTCCTTCGCGACGTCGAAGAGCGAGTGGGAGTAGACCTGGGCGATGTCTTCCATTCCGGGCCTGCGCTATCGCTCCTCGTCCGGAACGGCGGCCGCGTCCGGCCGCCCCCCGCCGTTCCCGCGCTCGCCGGCGAGCTCGGAGAAGTCGACCTCGGCGAGAGCCTCCTCCACAAGGCGGCGCTGGTCCTCCTCGTCGAGCGCCTTGCGCGTGAGCTTCTCGGTTGCCATCACCGTGAGGCCCGCCACCTCCCGGCGGATCTCGTCGAGCGCGCGGCGGGTCTCCGCCTCGATCTCGCGCCGGGTGCGCGCCATCAGCTCCTCGCGCTCCTTGCGCGTGCGGTCCTTCGTCTCCTCCTCGAAGCGCTCGCCCGCCCTGCGCGCACGGACCAGGATGTCGTCCGCCTGGTCCCGCGCCTCCCTGAGTCGCTCGCGGTACTCGGCGAGCAGCTCGTCGGCCTCGCGGCGCGTCCGCTCGGCCGCCTCGATCGACTCGTCGATCGCCCGCCGCCGGCGATCCAGCGCCTCCTGGATCCGCGGGAAGGCGAGCTTCCTGAGGATCAGCAGCGTGGCGCCGAACGCGATCAGCGTCCAGATCATCAGGCCGACGCTCGGCGTGACCAGGAAGTTGCCGCCGCTGTCCTCGCCACCTCCGCCCTCTGCCTGGGCGATTACGAACACGATGTCGTTCAGCGCGCTCATCCGCTAGAGGAAGAACGCGATCAGCCCGAAGATGAACGCGTAGAACACGATCGCCTCGGTCAGCGCGAAGCCGAGCCACTGGATCGAGGTGATCTCGTCGCGCATCTCGGGCTGGCGCGTGACCGACTCGATCACCTTGCCGAAGATGTACCCGACGCCGATGCCCGGACCGATCGTCCCGAGGCCGGCTCCGACGCCGAGCGCGATCGCCTTGCCGGCGTCCGAGACGCCCGTGTCGGTGACCCCGCCGCCGCCCTGGGCGATCAGATCGGGAATGACGCTGACGAATTCCACGGAAGCCTCCTTGATTTGGCTAGTGCTGTCCGGCGGTGGCCCCGCCGAGGTAGATGGACGTGAGCGTGGCGAAGATGAAGGCCTGAAGGGTCGCGATCAGGCCTACCTCGAAGAGGAAGAAGGCGATCGCGGCAGGCAACGTGAAGATGCCGATCGCGGCGAGCCCCAGCAGCACGACGAGGCCACCCGCCATGAAGAGGATCAGGAGGTGGCCGGCGAGGATGTTCGCGAACAGTCGCACCGACAGCGAGATGATCCGGACGAACTGCGAGATCACCTCGATGGCGAAGATCGGAACGGCGGCCACTCCGGTGACGCCCGCGGGGAGCCAGCTCTTGAGGTAGCCGATGAAGCCGTGCGCCCGGATGCCCTCGACGTGGTAGGTGAACCACACCGTCAGGGTGAGCGCCAGCGGGACCGAGATGTTGGCCGTGGCCGCGTAGAGCGCGAGCGCCGGGAACTCGACCCCGAAGATGTCGATCGTCTCGTGCGTGTTCGTCGGCAGGGGGATGTAGCCGATGATGTTCGAGAACCAGATGAAGAAGAACAGGGTCGCGACGAACGGGAACCACTTCGCCGCCATGCGCGGCTCCATGTTGCCACGCGCGATGTTGTTGAAGGTCAGGTCGTAGCCCACCTCGACGGCGGTCTGCACCCGGTTTGGGCGCGCCTGCATCCGCCTCGCGATCCACACCATCGTCCAAGTAGTGAGCGCGCAGGCCAGGAACAGGTAGAGCACGGCCTTGTTGATGCTCATGTCCAGGGAGCCGATCTTGAGCGAGATCCAGGGGTCGAGCTTGAACTCGTCCTGCGGCTTGAACGTGTCGTTCTTGCCCTCGCTGCCGAAGATCGCCCCGACCACCCCGGCGAGCAGCACCAGGCCCGAGATGCTCAGGACCACCAGCGTACGGGTCCTCAAGCGATTGCGGTGCGGCGCCGCCTGCGCGGTCATCGGCCCTCCATCTCGAACGGGCGGAAGATCAACTTCATCGTGAAATAGACCGTGAAGACGGCGATGAACAGTACGGCCGCGGAGAGGCCGACCGCGTCGTCGTCCGCGGCGAGGCCGACGCCGAAGATGAGCAGCGCCACGAGCCAGCCGCGGCCGATCATCCCGCCAGCGGTCAGGCCGGCCACAATGCGCGGATCGTGCGACTCCGACGCGCGCCGCTCGAGCAGCACCTGGATGCCGCGCTGGAGCAGCCACGCGCCGGCGCCGGCCGCATAGCCGAGCAGCGGCAGGTCGGCTGCGACGAACAGCGGTAGTGCGAGCGCCAGCACCACGAGGTCGAAGTGGCGTAGGAGCTTCAGGGCCATTGGCGGCTCAGAGGTCTTTAAAGCGTGAGTAGACAAGGGCAAAACCGAGGAACAGTCCGATGAGGCCTCCCACCCCCGCGAGGATCCCCGCGACGGCGCCCCCGGCCAGCGACCCGAGGCCGAAGCCGATCGCAGCACACAGCAGCGCGGTGACGATGAGCAGGATGCCAGCCTGAGCGGGATTTTGCGGCCCACCCCCGCCCCGTGACTCCCGGCCTGAGGCCGGTTGGTTTGAAGGGTCGGTCAATGTGGGCGCTGTCCTTCCACATGGAGAGATGGCCCCGGGCCGGGCGGGAGGGTGGCTGTCGCGCCTCGGCGAAAGTGCTCCGGCGGCGGCTCCCGGCGCGGGCCTTCAGCCTAGCAGCGGCTGGGACTTTGTAACAACTTTGTGACACCCGCCGCGAGGACGTCCATCGCGCCGGGCGACCCCGCTACGGACCGGGCGGAGGGCCGCCCTCCGGCCGGCTCTCCGGCGGTGCAGGTGCGGCAGGCTCGTCCTGGGCCGGTAGCCGCGGCGGCATGCCCTCCCCGACCTCGGGCGGGGCGGGCTGCCCGGGGAGGGCCTGCGCCTCGGCGCGCCAGATGCCGTTCAGCGCGTTCTGCATGTACGCCCACAGGCCGAGCGAGACGACCAGGAACAGGATGAG
>JBKPHS010000118.1:0-22741 GCA_046729975.1 Actinomycetota bacterium | reverse complement strand
CTCGACGTGGCGCTGCTTCCGATCTGGGGCTGGGGTCCGCGCGTCGGCCGGGGTCACCTGGATCCCGGACGCGCGGCGCGCGCCGCTGCGCTTCTGGAGCCGCGTGTGGCGATACCGATCCACTGGGGCACGCTCGCCTCGCCGAGGGCGCCGTGGCTCGACGATCCCGCCCGCCCGGCACGAGCGTTCACCCACGACGTGGCCGCAGTGGCGCCGGCCGTCGAGGTGCGCGTCCTGACGCCGGGTAGCTCAACGGAGGTAGTCCGTGCAGCGGCCCGCGGGTCAGAGGCCGAGTAGCCGACGCTTCCGGCCTGGGACTGGACGTAGGTCAGTCCGTTACTGGACCGCGCGCCTGTCGGCCGCCGTACACGACGAGGCCGTAGATGATCAGCAGGTCGAGACCGAAGATGCACACCGACCAGAGGGGGAACCCCGGAATCGAGAGGAGGGCGCCGATCGCACTCAGGCCGGCGGCGATGATTCCGATCCAGCGGCCGAACTCCCCTCCGGCCCAGATCGAGAACGCGGCGAGGAGCTGGATCACGCCGACGATCAGGATGATCCAACCCCAGGTCTTGAGGTCCTCGATTATGAACCTGGTGTCTTCGACGAAGAACTGGGCCCCATCGATCGCGGCAAGGCCCCAGATCGTGTTCAGCACGCCCGCGATCAGCACCATGATGCCGGCGAACATGAGCCAGCGGTCGCTTCTGACCTGTTGGTCCATCGCGCGCTCCTTCCGCCGGCGCCGCCACGACGCCGACCGGCCGGGATGGTCGGCGCCATCGTCTGTCCCTCGCCGCCGCGCCGCAATGGGGTGAGCACACTTGCGGGAAGGGTGCTTGCACCCCGGAAGGTGCGCCTGAGCGGCGCACCGGTAGTGCGCGCTGCCCTCCTTGACACCGGCAGGCGCCATTGTCCCTTGGCCCTCGCCGGATCAACGTCCGACATCGTGACCCTCCGGCGCTTCCCAGCGCGCGCCGCGCTGCTGCTGCGCAAGGGCGTGGACTCACTTATCCGCGAGGCCGGAACGCGCGACGCGGCGCAGGTCGCGTACTTCCTCGTGATGTCGTTCCCGGCGACCCTGCTCCTGCTGGTCTGGTGCTTCTCTGCGGTGCTCGACGACGACAGCGTCCGCCAGTCGATCGTCGACTCGATCGTCGAGGCCTTGCCGCTCGCGGACGCTTCCGATCGGCGCGAGGTGGAAGCGCTCCTGGACGACGTCGCCGCCGGGGCCGGAAGCCTCGGTTGGATCGGAGCGGTGGCGCTCCTCTACTCGGCGAGTGGCGCGATCGGCGCCCTGCGCCACGCCGTCAACCAGGCCTGGGGTGAGGAGGACACCCGTCCATACGTTCCGGGTAAGGCGCTTGACACAGGCCTAACCCTGATCGTCGCGCCGACCCTGATCGCGGGCCTCGGGCTGACCCTCTCGGGCTCGCTCGCGGACACCATCGGCGACCACCCGTGGATCGTGGCGGTTGCACAGTTCACGGTCACGAAGCTCGTCCCCGTCGCGCTCCTGCTGGCGGTTCTGGTCGGCCTCTTCCGCGTGCTGCCCGTGACGCGCGCCGGGCTGAGGGCGGCGCTGGTGGGCGGGCTGGTGGCGCTGGCAGGGGTGATCCTCGTGCAACTCGGAGCGGAGGCGTACTTCTCGGCGTTCGGCGACACGAGCGCCGTCTACGGCACGCTGGGCGCCCTGCTCGCGGTCGTCTTCGCCGCCTACCTCGATGCCGTCGCGATCGTCTACGGCGCGCACGTAGCTGCCCAGGCGTCACTGCTCGCTACGGCCGTGGCGATCGATCGCGCGCTCGAGCAGGAGAAGGAGGAGGGCAGGCCCGTTGGCCGCTACCTGCTCGACACGCTCCGCGGTCTGTTCGTCAGGATCCGACCCCGCCGATAGAGGCGGTCAACACTAGCCCTGCGTCTCGACGGAAGAGGAGTCGACGCTTCCTGCGTCGTCGTCCCAGGTGAAGGTGACCTGGAGCTCGCGGCCGCCGGAGGTGACCGCGCTGCAGGTCGTCGACTCCCCTTCCTTGACAGCTACGAGATCGGGGCAGTTCACGTCGGTCTTGACTCCCTTCGCGGCGATCTGCTGCTCCAGATACGGCTCGATGGAGTCATCGGCGAGCCGCATGGTGCCCGGCTTGACTTCGTAGATGAACTCCTTGCTCCTGTCGTCCGTCTGCGTTACGACGACGACCGCCTTGCCCCCGCCCTCGAGCTTGGCGTCGCACTCGAACTTCCCACCCTCTTCTTCCTCGACTTCCTCCGGGCACGAAACGGAGGCGATCTCCGCGGTTGCGGTCGAGAGCTGTTCCTCGATCTGCTGCTCTACCTCGCCGGTGTCGACCGTGTCGCTGCCGCAGCCGGCGCCGAGCAGCGCCGCCATCGGGAGCAGCAAGAGCAGCGACGTGCGCCCTTTCGCCATGAGCGACAGCATGTGGGCGGCGCGCGAGTCGGAGCACGAGCCCGACTCCGCTGCCTTAGCCGAGCAGCTTCGCCTTCTGGGCCGCGAACTCCTCGTCGGTAAGCACGCCCTGCTGGTGCAGCTCGCCGAGCTGGCGGAGCTGCTCGATCGGGTCCGGCGCAGCGGGCGCCGCGGCCGGCTCTGGCTCGTAAGCCACCGCGTCCTGCTCGGCCCAGCGTCCAGCCTGGCGACGGCTCACGCGGTTCGAGACAGCGGTCGCGGTGCCGGCGACGACGGCCGTGCGGGCCATCCCGCGAAGCAGTCCTGGCATGGCTTGTCCTTTCCGTCAGGGCGCCGTCGGTTCGACGGCGTCGAGGGCCTCGATCAGATCCTGCGCCGGGATGCGCTCGAACGCGACCGGCACGCCGCCGTTGCGGCGCACCGCGGCAACGAACGGCGCCGCCCAGCGGTTCTCGTAGACGATCAGCACCGCCGCGCTACCAGGCTCGATTGCCTCTGCCGCCTTCGCAGCGTCCTCGTCGCCGAGCAGGCCGGAGGAGGCGCCCTCGAATAGCGTGAAGTCCCCGACACCCTTGTCGTCCAGGTCTCGGGCCTCGAAGCCGGAGTACGTCCCGTCCTCGTTCTTCCGCACGAACATGGCGTCGAGCACGCGGATGATCCCGCGGTCCGCCAGGTCGGCGAGAAGCGGGGCGGCCTCGCCGGTCATGGGCGCGCCGGCCGGGTAGGCGATGACGACGATGTCGATCGGGCCGAGTTCGCCGTTATGGGCTTCCATTCATACCTCCAGTCGTCGGCTGTCGACGCGAAGTCACGATAGGTTCGGGGGCCGCCGGGGGCGAGGGTGCGTGCACGAGAGCGGGAGGGGGGCCAGGATCACCCTTCGCTATCTCGTCGGTGTGGCCCAGCTGGTGGGCACGTCGCCGCCGCCCTCGGGCGAGAGCCGCCCCTCGAAGGCGGCCCTGATCGGCCTTCCTGCCATGCCGCCGATCAGCAGGGCCTCGCCCTTTGCGAAGGTAGGCGCCTCGGCGAGCAGCGGGCCCGGCACGAAGGAAAAGGCCGTGGCGAGCCGCGCGACGTCCGCGGCTCCGTTGAGGCGCAGCAGCACGAGGTTGTCGCACTGGGTCAACGCGTTCGCCTCGAGCTTGTCCGGCCGCTGCGTGACGAGCAACAGGTGGAGCCCGTACTTGCGGCCCTCCCCGGCGAAGCGGACGACCTGTTCCCGGCCCTCGCGCTGGAGGGCGAGAGCCGGTTGAGCGGGACAGATGTTGTGCGCCTCGTCGATCACGATCAAGACCGGGCGGCGCTCGGCGCGGCGCCGCCAGAGCAGGGTGAGGACGGCGCCGGCGACTAGCGCCTGCTCCTCAGCTGTGTTCAGGCTCGAGAGGTCGATAACAGCTGCGCGGGCGCCGCCCAGGGCGTCGAGCACGGAAGGCTCGCCGGTCCGGGCCCAGACATCCCAGCCGCCGACTCCTAGGTTGTCGATCCGGAGGGCGATCTGCCGGCCCTCCGGAGAGAGGTCGGCAACCGCGGCGTGGCGGACCTCGGAGAGCGAGTCGCGTCCCTCGGCCAGGCGCGCAAAGGCGCCGTACTCCTCCCGGTCGGCTAGCGGATCGAGGCCCACCACCGCCGCTCGCACCTCCGGTGAGAGCTCGCCGAAGTGCAAGCGCAGCGGCTCGTGGCCCTCCGAGAAGACCCTGACACCGCGCGCGGCGGCGCGGTAGCGCTCCACGAGCTCCGCGAGTTCGCGGGCCGGAAGGGCCTCCGAGCGGGTGCGGTTCACGGCCTCGGGCTCGTGCGCAGCGCCAAGCCCGACGAAGTCGCCGTTCGGATCCAGGATCACGAGTGGCAGCTCGGTCTCCAGCAGCAGCCGCTCGAGCACCACCCCGAGCGCGAAGGTCTTCCCCGCGCCGCTCTGGCCGCAGAGGAAGGTATGCCGGGCGAAGCCCTCAGCGTGCAGATGGGCGCGGCCGCCGTCGGTGCCGAGAGCGCGACCGACGTCGAGGAGCGTCGCGTTCGAATCGAGCACGTCCCGGTACGAGGCCACGAGCTCGGGCGGCGCCGGCTCGAGGTCCGCCTCCCGAAAGGCGTCCTCGGCGCGCGCCGGCACCAGGTCGTCGCCGTCGAGGCGGGCGACCAGGTCGCCCGACCCTTCGAGCATCCGGATCGGAATCTCCACCTGCGCTTCCTTGACGCGGCCCATGGCGGATGGCTCCGCCGCGTCGAGCTCGAGCGTCCAGCTCGGCCCCGTGCGCTCGGTCACCGCCCGCTCGAGGACCTGCCCGAGGTAGCGCGTGCCGTCCCCGTCCGTGAGCAGCGCGTAGCTCCCACCGGGAAGCGCCAGCGTCAGTGGGGCCTGGAAGCTGAAGCGGCGGCCGCCCGCCGACCAGGCGAGCGGCACGACCTGCGAGGCGCGACGCAGCGCGCGGCGGAGCTCGTTGGAGTCGCCGGGTGCGAACTGGTCGACACTCATGCGGGCTCCAGGCCCCAACGCCTGAAGGCCCGCGCCAGGCACAGGCCCGACGGGTACTGTCGCGGCGCTTCCATCACCTCGCCTTGAGGATCGCGCCGCCCCGGCTGCCGCGGCAAGGACGCTCGCCTGTGTCTGGCGGTACGGCGTGCACCCCCGCCCGCCGAGGGTGGCCCGCCTCCCCGCAGGACACCGGCCGGCATCATTGCCCGCGAGCGGCGCCGAGAGTTGGCTACGAGGCGATGAGCCTCGGGCCCGCCGACGCCGTGTCGGACGCTCCGACCGCCCCATCCGCGGTGCGGCGAAGGCGGCTGCCGCTCGCGCTCATCGCTGTCGCGTCGCTGCTCGCGTTCGTGGCGGTCTTCGCCTTGTGGGCCAACCGGCAGCTGCTCGACAGCGACAACTGGACCGACACCAGCAGCGAGCTGCTCGAGGACGACGCGATCCGGAACCAGACCGCGGTCTTCCTCGTCGATCAGCTCTATGCGAACACCGACGTGCAGGCTCGGCTGGCGGCGGCCCTCCCGCCCCGGGCGCAGCCGCTTGCGGGTCCTGCCGCCGGCGCCCTCAAGGACCTAGCCGTCCGCGGTACGAACGAGCTGCTCGAGAGACCACGTCCGCAGGCGCTCTGGGAGCAGGCCAACCGACGCGCGCACGAGCGCTTCATCAACGTGATCGAGGGCGGCGGTGATGTCGTCTCGACCGAGGGCGGAGATGTGACGCTCGACCTGCGGGCGCTCCTCGGGCAGACGGCGGATCGAGTCGGCGTCGGCGAGCGGGCCGAGGCGCGCATCCCGGAAAACGCCGCACAGGTCAAGATCATGGACGCCGACAACCTCGAGCTCGCCCAGGACGGGGTCGACGCGCTGCGCGCCGCGGCGGTCGTGCTCGTGGTCCTCATGCTCGGCCTGCTCGTGCTGGCCGTCTACCTCGCCCGGGGATGGCGGCGCCAGGCCCTGCGCGCAGCCGGGTTCGGCCTGCTTCTCGCCGGCGTCGCCGCGCTCGTCGCGCGCTCGTTCGCGGGCGACGCGGTCGTCGACGCGCTGGCGTCCACGGAAGCCGTGCGACCGGCGGCCGAGGCGACGTGGTCGATATCGACGTCGCTGCTGGTGGAGGCGGCGTCGGCGGCGATCGTCTACGGCATCTTCCTGGTCGGCGCGGCTTGGCTCGCCGGCCCGACCGCGCCGGCGACCGCGACGCGGCGGACGCTCGCTCCCTACCTGCGCGAGCCGCGCCTGGCGTACGGCGCCCTCGCGCTGTTTGTGCTGATCCTCCTGGCATTGGAGCCGACCCCGGCCTTCCGGCGGCTGATCCCGACGCTCGTGCTGGTGGCGCTGCTCGCCCTGGGCGTCGAGATGCTCAGGCGCCAGACCGCGCGCGAGTTCCCCCACGCCAGCCGCGAGGAGTCGATGGAGCGGATGCGCGAGCGAGTCTCGGGAATGGGCCGCCGGATCCGCGGGCGGGGCACGCACGGGGGCGGGACCGTCGCGCCGGACCCCCTCGAGCGGCTCGAGCGGCTCGGCCGGCTGCGCGACGCCGGCGTGCTCGACGCCGCCGAGTTCGAGCGCGAGAAGGCGCAGATCCTCGGCTCGGCCGGATCGACGCCGGCGGCCAGGCCCGGCCCGTGACTATGACGTCCCGGCTTCCCGGCGAGTGAGCTCGGGCGCCTCGACGACGACCGTGCCAGCGAGCATGTCGTGCACGCCGCGGCGGCGGTCGTCCAGCAGGATCGGCAGGAAGCCGGCGAACAGCGGGATCGCTGCGAGCGTAAGCCAGACCACGCGCTGCAGGGCGCGGGCCGGCGTCAGGACCGTGCTGTCGTCGGCGCGGCAGACGCGGATCCGCATCAGGCGGGAGCCTGGCGTCTGCCCGGTGGTCGACCAGAAGACCACAAAGTAGCCGACCGACCAGGCGAGGAAGAGCGCGCCACCGACCGCGACCAGGACGGTGTCGAGCCAATCGGGGACCGCGAGCACGGAGACGACGAGTGTGACGGCGGCCGTCACAAGGATCGCGATCACATTGATAACCGCGGCGTCTATCGCGAACGCGATGCCGCGGGTCACCAGTCCCTCGTAGCGCAGCTCCTGCGCGACGCCGGGCGCCTCGCCGTCGATGCGCGCCGCCATGCTCCGCGCATTCGGGCGCGAAAGGGCGCCCTCGCGCGCTCCCCGCGCCGCCTCGTTCACCGGAGCGGTCTCCGCAGCGCTCTTCGCGCGGCGCGTTCCAGCCGAGCATCGGCGTTGCGCGAGCGCGACCGCACCCCGCCCGCGACCTGGTCCGCGAAGCCGACGCCCTGCTGCGCGATCGCATCGGTGACGGCCGGGCTCTCCGCGATCTCGTTCACGAGCAGCCAGAGGTCCTCGCTCGCGAGCAGTCGAGCCACCGTCTGATCCACGAGCCGGCTGTCGATCGCCTGCGCGACGAGCCGTTCCGCAGCCGAGCTCTCGAGCACCGAGCCGACCACCCGCTCGAGCTCCGGCCCGTCGAGTACGCGGCCGACGGTGTGCTCGACGATGCCCTCGGCGAGCAGCCGGTCGGCGATGCGCTCGACCACCGCGTAGCGCGCGAGGTCCTCAGCAAGCGCGTCGAGCAGCGGGCCCTCGAGCGCGCGATCGACGGCGTGCTGGGCGAGCCCGCTCGACATCGCGCGGTCGACGGTCTGCTCGGCGACGCTGGAGGCGAGCACCGTGTCGACCGCGGACAGGACCGCCTCGGCCAGGCGCCTTCTGACCGCGTCCCTGGCCGCGCGCTCGAGCCGCAGGCCGGCCGAGACGGCGCCGGCCGCGGGCCGCACAGCCGCGAGGCCGACTGCGCCGCCCAAGTGCCTGACGGCGCCGAGCAGGCGCCGCCTGTCGTTGTCGAAGCTCTCGGTGACCACTGGCCGAGTCTCCCGGGGCGATGCTCACAGAGACGCGAGCGCGCGGCAATGGCGCGCTCCTGCGCGGCGGCGGCACGCGCGCACCACCGCGGTCGGGATGCCGACACCCTTGGCAGCACTGTGGCACGGCGGCACGCTGGTTGAGGTTTCCCTAGACCAAGGAGCCCTCTATGCCCGTTGCAGCGGACTATCCGTTCCTCGACATCTTCTGGACGATGCTCGTCTTCTTCGCCTGGGTGATCTGGTTCTGGCTGCTGATCACCGTGTTCTCGGACCTCTTCCGGCGCCACGACATCTCAGGCTGGGGCAAGGCCGGCTGGTCGCTGCTCGTGATCGTGCTGCCGTACCTCGGCGTCTTCGCCTATCTGGTCGCGCAGGGCAAGCACATGGCCGAGCGCAGGGACGCCGAGGTGCAGGCCGGCAAGGCCGCGCTCGACGACTACGTCCGCAGCGTCGCGGCTGACGGCGGCCCCAGCGACCAGATCGCCAAGGCGAAGCAGCTCCTGGACAGCGGGGCCATCGACGCCGCCGAGTTCGAGGAGATCAAGCGGAAGGCGCTCGCGTAGCTCGATCGAGCAGCGATGCGACGCCTGAGGACGCCACGCCCGCAGGAGAGCGATGAGGGCGCCCAGAAGGCCGAGTTCGAGCCGCAGGACCTGACGGGGCTGTTCGCAACGCCCGGCTGGCTGCGGGATCTCGGCACATCGGCTTGGCTCGCGGTCGGCGTCACGCTCTTCCTGGTCGCCGCGGTCTGGATCCTGTCGCTGACGCAGACGATCGTCGCGCCGGTCATCACGGCGGCGGTCGTCGCCGCCGTCGCCGCCCCGCTGGTGCGATGGCTCGAGCGGCGCGGGGTCGCGAGGGGGCTCGGAGCGGCGCTGCTCCTCGTCGCCATCGTGCTTCTGGTCGCAGCGGTAGTGGTCGTCGTGCTCGGCGGCATCACGAGCCAGCTCGACGGGCTGCGCGCCAACCTTTCGTCGGCGAAGGAGACCATCGTCGGATGGCTCGACGATCTCGGCGTCGATCGGGGCACCGCGGAGACCGCGAAGGACGACGTCTCCTCGGGCCTCAACGGCGCCGTCGCGGCGCTACTCGAGGGGCTCGCCGGGGGCTTGAAGCGACTGTCCTCGCTCGTCGTCTTCCTGGGCCTCACCGCGCTCAGCCTGTTCTTCCTGCTCAAGGACGGACCGCTGATCCGGAGGTGGGCCGAGGGGCACATGCGGGTTCCGAGGACGGTCGCCCACGGGGTCACCGAGCGTGTCCTGGAGGCGCTCAGGGGCTACTTCCTCGGCGTGACGCTCGTCGCGGCCTTCAACGCCGTCGTTGTCGGGATCGGCGCGCTCATCCTGGGCGTCCCACTCGCCGGGACGATCGCGGCGATCACGTTCCTCGGTGCGTACGTGCCCTACCTGGGCGCGTGGGGCGCGGGCGCCTTCGCGGTCCTGATCGCCCTCGGAGGCGCGGGCACGGACGCGGCAATCGGCATGATCGTCGTCCAGCTGCTCGCGAACGGCATACTCCAGCAGTTGGTGCAGCCGATCGCCTATGGCACGGCGCTCGGGATCCATCCGCTCGCCGTCCTCGTCGTCACGATCGCGGGAGGCGCATTGTTCGGCGCGGTGGGGCTGATCCTCGCGGCACCGCTGACCGCGGCGGCCACCCGGATTGCGGCCGACCTGGCGCGAAACCGCGCCGCGCGTGCCGCGCAGCCCGACGCCGGCGCGCCGGCGGTGACCTGAGCCAGGCCGCGCCCACGTAGTCGCTCGTCTACGGCTTTGGTTCGGCGGAGGGTCAGTTCGAAGGCCGGCTCGCCGGCGCGCTCGAGCGTCAGCTCCCGATGGAGGCGCGGTCACGGCGCGCCGGCCGTTCGAGATTGCTGACGATCAGCGAGACGACCGTCACGAGGTAGATCTGGCCGATGAGCGCCTCGAACACCGCGAGTGTGTGCCCTAGGTCCGTCCGCGCGACGAAATCGCCGTAGCCGACGGTCGTCAGCGTCGTGAAGCTGAAGTAGAGGCATTGTGACACCGTCGCGGCCTCGCCACCGGCGAAGAACGGATCGCCACCCAGCCGGTCGATTGCTCCGTAGACGAAGCCGAAGAACATGCCCAGCAGCATGTAGAGGCCCAGCACGCCCAGCACGGCCTCCAGACGCACCTGCCCGCTGGAGCGGAGGTCGCGGACGACTCCGACGGCGACGGCCGGCGGGCCGAGCGCTACCAGCGCCGCGTTCATGGCCCGCGCGGCTCCGTCCCCGATCCCGGCGCCCGCCGCACGCGCGACGCTCAGCGCGAGCACGAGCAGGGCAAGCGCGGCCGCCAGCCGGATCAGCCACGGGGCGAGCTCGGCCGCACGAAACGCGAGCAAGAGGCTCGCACCGGCGAGCGCCGTCACCGTCACCTGTTGCAGGTTCCCCGGATCCACCGTCCCCTGCACGCCAAGCGACAGGAGGGTTGCCAGGAGCAAGAATCCGTAGCGCGGCGGCCCGCGGCGCGGCCCGGGCCGCGGGCGGCGGCGGGCGAACCGGGCTCCAGCGTTGCTCGTCGGTTCCGACATGTCGCTACGGGCTTCGACGGACCCCCCCGCCATCCTTGCGACGGTCGCCATGGCGCTGGGCGTCACCGGGTTGCCCAGTGTCTGCAGTGTGGGGCCGGCATCCGCAACGCACACCGGCACGCGCTATTGCCCGGCGCGGTCCGCGGCCAGAAGATTGGTGAGAGCATGGGCGCCGTTAGCCGCCTGCCATCGCGCACCGAGGACGCCCGGCCGGCGCTCGGGCTGCCCATCGCCATCTTCGCGTCGGCGCAGTTCGTGATGGTGCTGGACAGCAGCGTCATGAACGTGTCGATCTCCCAGATCGTCGCTGACCTCGACACGTCGATCCAAGGAGTGCAGCTGGCGATCACCGCGTACACGCTGGTGATGGCGACGCTCATGCTGGCCGGCGCAAAGCTCGGCGACATCGTTGGCCGCGACCGGACGTTCGCAATCGGCCTCGGCGTCTACGGACTCGGCTCTCTGACCACCGCGATCAGCCCCAGCCTGGGGGTCCTGCTATTCGGTTGGTCGCTGGTCGAAGGGATCGGCGCCGCCCTCGTGATCCCGGCGATCGTGTCGCTGATAGCGCACACCTACAGCGGCAAGCAGCGCGCGCTCGCCTTCGGGATCATCGGCGGGGTCGCGGGCGCCGCGGTGGCCGCCGGGCCGCTGATCGGCGGCTGGGTCACGACGGAGTTCAGCTGGCGCTACGTGTTCGCCGGCGAGACCGTGATCGTCGCGGTGATCCTCCTGCTCAGGCGCCGCCTGCTCCGGGCGCCCCCGGTCGAGCACCCGCCGAAGCTCGATCTGGTGGGCGTCGCGCTCTCGGCCATCGGGCTCGGCCTCGTGGTCTTCGGCATCCTCAAGAGCAGCCAATGGGGCCTGATCGAGCCGCGCGGCGCCCTGACGATCGACGGCCGCGAGATCACGCCGTTCGGGTTCTCGATCGTCCCGTTCCTGATCCTCGCCGGCTTCGGCTTACTCGCCGCTTTCGCCAGCTGGGAAGAGCGGCGTGAGCGCGCCGGCCGCGACACCCTGCTGGACCGCTCGCTGCTCAGGATCGGGCAGCTGCGGGCGGGTCTCACGACGCTGATGATGCAGCAGCTCATCCTGCTGGGGACGTTCTTCGTCCTCCCCGTCTACCTGCAGGTCGTGCTCGGCCTGGACGCGTTCGAGACTGGCAAGCGCCTGTTCCCGATGTCGGTGACGATGTTCGCGGCGGCGATGGCCGGCCCCAAGCTCGCCGCGGGATTCGCGCCAAAGCGCGTGGCGCAGGTCGGCCTGGTCGCGCTCGTGGTGGCGTCCGTGGTCCTGCTCGGGACGATCGACGTCGAGCTCAGCGAGACCGAGTTCGCTTTGGCGCTCGCGCTCTTCGGCGTGGGCGCCGGCCTGCTGCTCTCTCAGCTCGGGAACGTCATCATGTCGTCGGTCGATCCGAGCAAGACCAACGAGGCCGGCGGCCTGCAGGGAACTGCCCAGAACCTCGGAGCCTCGCTCGGCACGGCGCTGATCGGCTCGGTGCTGATCGCGGCGTTGAGCACCGGGTTCGTCGACCGGCTGGAGCAGAACCCCACCGTGCCGGCGCAGGTACGCGAGCGCATCGCCGAGAAAGCCGAGAAGGGCATCCCCGTCGTGCCGGTGGGGGACGTCGAGCAAGCGGCGCTCGACGAGGGACTGTCAAGCGATCAGGCGAAGGCGCTCGCCGACGACTACGGCGATGCCCAGCTTCAAGCGCTCAAGCGCGCGATCGGCGCCGTCGGGATATTCGCCGTGCTCTCGCTCTGGTTCACGCGCGGCCTTCCGGGCCGCGCCCCACCGCGGCAAGAGCACTCCTCTCCTTCCTAGCCATCGGTACGCGCGAGAGCTGGACCGATCCGAGGTGATCGTCGACCACGACATCGCCAGCAAGCATGCCGGTGAAGGGCTGCCGACTACCCGCGCTCGGCGGCCGTGTCAGGCGCGTCCGGCACCCTGAGCTCGCCCTGCGGGCCCTGCCGGTCGCGATTGGCCGGGAGCAAAATGGCCGCGGTAAAACCGACGAGGGCGAGCGCGGCGAGAACGACCATCGCGATGACGTAGGTCCCGTTTCCCGAGGTGAGGTCGGAGACGAGGATGGTGCCGGCGATCGCCGCACCAAACGAGGAACCGAGGTTGGACACGCTCCTCGACAGGCCGGATATCTCACCCTGCAGCTCCTCGGGGAAGCTGGACTGAACGACGTTGACCGAGGGAGTCAGCATCACTCCCAGGCCCAGGCCGATCAGCAGCAACCCCGGCCCGAAGGCGACGACACGGGACGAGGCTCCGACCAAGCCGAGCAGGAGTCCGATGCCGGCCACGGTCACGACGAAGCCCGCGACTATCAAGGTTCGCTGCGGGTACCTCTTGGCGAGTCGCTCGGCGGCAAGCGAGGAAACCAGGATGCCGACCGTCGCCGCCGTGAAGATGAGGCCCGTCTCGATGGCGTTGTACCCGCGAACGGTCTGGAGAAAGACGGCGACGACGAACGCCGTCCCCGTGAGAAGCAGCCATTGGATGTTCTGAGTGACCAGGCCGAGGTTGCAGGTGCGGTTCCGGAACAGTCCCATGGACAAGAGCGGTTCCTTGTCAGCTCGCTCTCGCGCGCGGATATGGAGGAAGAACCAGAGCAGGAAGGCGGCTCCCACCGCCAGGAACACCGCCATGAGCACACCGTCGTTGTCTGCCAGCAGGATCCCGAACACCACGAAGAACATGCCGACCGCCGACAGGACCGCTCCGACGGTGTCGAACGGGCGCGTCGGGTCCGGAGCGACGGGGTCGACGATTCGGCGGCTGAGGAACATGATCATCGCGATCACCCCGACCTGGAAGAGGAACGCCGCGCGCCAGCTGATCCCGGTTGTGATGACCCCCCCGATCAATGGTCCCGCCGCGGCGCCAACGCCTCCCAACCCGCTGATCACGCCAAACGCACGGGCGCGCGCCGCGAGATCGTCGAACGCCATCGTCGCGAAGATGTAGACGGGAGGGATCAACAGGACCGTGCCCACGCCCTCGAACACCGAGTTGCCGAGCAGCAGCACACCGAGACCTGGGGCCAGCGCGCTCAACAACGCGCCGACCCCAAACAGCGTCAGGCCCCACATGAAGCAGCGCTTCCGACCCCAACGGTCGGTCAACTTGCTGCCCGGGATCATGAGGATCGCCATGATCAGGAGCATCAGCGTGATCGTGGCCTGCACACCCTCCACCGTCGTGTCGAGGTCGTCGCTGATGTCGGTGACCATCACGTTCATGTTCGAGCCCGCGAAACTGCAGATGAACTGGGCCAGAGCGAGGGGAACCAGGAGTCTCCGCGCGGAGAGGCCAGACGCCGCAATCGGCTCCTGATCCTTCAGAGCCGAGCTCTCAGGCACCTTGCGAGCGTCCTGCAGTCGCTGTCGATTGGGGGGCCGCTTCCCCGGGCACCGGGAGCCGCATACGGGGAGCCTGACCGCCCGCAACCCGACCGCACAAGGGGGCGTACACGTCTTCGGGCAGACCGGATGAGCACCGGCTTCGGCGGAGTGTCTCCATGCGGCAACCGGTCGTGCGCGCTTCCGGGGCCGGACTCGCCGAACGCGCCGGCACCCCGAGGGCGTCAGTGCACGAGCGCCTTGAGCGCGATGAGGGCGCCGCCGATCGCCCCGACGGCCGACGCGTGCAGTAGCGCACCGCCGAACGTCGAGCCGGAGAGGCGGCCGGCAAGGAACCCATAAGCGCAGATCAGGCCCAGGCCGGTCCACTTGGACAGGGTGAACGCCAGCGCGACGTCCATCACGCCCGCCGCGGCGAGAACGAAGAACAGCGCCGGGAAGCCCGCCCCAAACGTCACGGCGGCCGCGTCGACGAGCAGGCCGCGGACCTGGGCCCGGTTGACGGGGCGGCGCGTCCGCGCCTCCGTACCGACGAGCTCGCTGTACATCTCCGCGAGCCCGACGGCGAGCGCTGCGCCCCCCACCGCCGCGGCCGCCTCGCCCGCAGTCGGGGGGTGCTCTTCGAGGGCGACCACGAGCGCCAGGCCGATGATCGCGCCGTAGATGACCCGTGCGACGTCCCGCGAGCCGAGGTGGGACTCGATCACGTGCCCGAGAGGCCCATGGCCGCGGGCAGACGGCTGTGGGCTCATCACCGAGATGACCCTACGAGGCGCGCGCCCGGGTCGCGAGGGTGCTGGCACCAGAAGCTCCGTAGTGCGCCCGCGCGGGAGCGGGTGAAAACCGTCGCGGCCGAGAACGTCCCGGCGTAGACTCGGCACATGGACAACTCGGCCTCGGTGGCGGGCACGCTGCCGAGGGACCTGGACCGGCGGCTGGCCCGCATCGCCGGTTGGAGCTTGGTTGGCCTCGCCGCCGCGACGGCCTCGGCGGGGATCGCCGGCTTCGGCGCCTCTAGCCACCCCGTGCTGGTCGCGCTCGCCCGTGCGCTCATCGTCGGCGTGCCGATCGCGGTCGGCATCTACGCGTGGCATCGCCGCTCCGACGAGCGCTTCGGCGTGCTGCTCGCGGCCGCCGGCGGAGCCTTGTTCCTCACGACGCTCGCGGAGACCGGCGACGAACTGCTCTACACAGTGGGCAGGACCGCGGGCTGGCTCGTCGAGGTGCTCCTCGTCTACCTGATCCTCTCCTTCCCGACCGGTCGCCTGACGGGGCGGACGGACCGCCTTCTGGTCGCCGCGATGGGAGCCGTCGTTTTGACCATGTTCGTGCCTCGGCTGGCGCTGGCAGAGCACTTCGACGTCCCCAGTCCCTACACGAGCTGCACCGACGGCTGCCCGGCGAACGCCTTCTTCGCCCTGGGGCACGAACCGGCCTTCGTGGACGCCGTGATGCGGCCGCTGGGCACCGTGCTCATCTTCGCGGTGATGGCCGCCGTGGTGCTACGGCTGTGGCAGCGGCTGCGCGACGCCACGCCGGTCGCCCGCCGCATGTCCACTCCCGTGCTCGCGATCGGCGCGGCGCGCGCGGGGCTACTCAGCGTCGGAATCATCGCGTGGGAGATCGACCCAACGCTGTGGGCCGTGGAGGGGGCCGCGTGGGCGCTCGCCCTCGCCGTGCCGGCGATCGCGCTGGCGTTCCTGCTCGGCATGCTGCGCTGGCGGCTCTTCGCAGGCCGTGCGCTCGAGGGGCTGGCCGAGTGGGTACGCGCGGTCCCGGACGTGGTCACGCTGCGGCGGGCGTTTGCCGACGCTTTCGGAGACCCGACGATCCAGATCGCGCTCCCGGCCGCCGGAACGCCCGACGGCTGGGTGGACCCGGCGGGCCGCCGCTTGGTGCTGCCCGAGCCGGGCAGCGGCCGCAGCATCAGCGAGGTCCGTGACGGGGGCAGGATCGTGGCGGTCGTCGTCTACGACGAGGCGCTGCGCGCGGACCCGGAGCTCCTTGCCGCCGGCATGGCCATGGCCGGCGTCGTCTTCGAAAATCAGCGCCTCGCCTCTGAAGCGCAGCTCGCGACGCGGGAGCTGGAAAGATCGCGTCGGCGCATCGCAGCCGGCGCTGAGCAGGACCGGCGGCGCATCGAGCGGGACCTGCACGACGGCGCCCAGCAGCGGCTCGTGGCACTGCGCATCGAGCTCGAGCTCGCAGCTGATCTGGTGCGCTCCGATCCGGGGCGGGGCGCCAGTCGTGTTCGGGAGCTCGAGCTGGAGGTCGACGAGGCGCTCGAGGAGCTGCGGTCGCTGGCCCACGGCGTCTATCCCCCGCTGTTGGCCGATCAGGGGGTCGTCGAAGCGCTGCGGGCGGCGGCCCGGCATTCCCCCATCCGGGTCGAAGTCGAGGCCCATGAGGTCGGGCGTTATCCGCCGGAGGTCGAGAGCGCCGTCTACTTCTGCGTGCTGGAGGCCCTGCAGAACGCCCTCAAGCACGCCGCCGGCGCGCGCCGCGTGGCCGTGCGCCTCGACGGACGGGCGCGCGCAGAGCTGCGGCTGAGTGTGCGCGACGATGGCGCGGGCGCGCAGGCTGGCGCGATCGGCCCCGGTGTCGGCATCACGAACATGAGAGACCGACTGGCCGCGGTCGGAGGCGACCTCGAGGTCAGCTCGACACCGGGCGTAGGCACGACGGTGCGCGGGCGCGTGCCAACCGCGCTGACCCCCGTCTGACCTCAGTTGTTGCGATGGCGGTGGGCGCGCCACAGCTCGCGCAGCGCCCGCGCTGACAGATCCTGCTTGCGGAGGTACGCAGCCGCGCCCACCGAGGTAATGGACGACGGGAGCTCCGGGACCTCTTCGAGGGATATCAGCACCACGATGGCGTCCGGATCGGCTTCGCCAAGGCGACGCGCGGTCTCGATCCCGTCCATGCCCGGCATCCGCACGTCGACGAGCACGAGGTCCGGGTGCAGCTCGGTGGCCAGCTCGAGCGCCTCGGGCCCGGAAGCCGCCTCTCCGACCTGCTCGAACCCCGGTGTCGCCGCGATCAGGCTGCGCGCCGCGCGGCGGAAGACCTGCTGATCGTCGACCGCGAGCACCCTGACCGGCTTCGAGGCCTGGGCCATCAATGTGACACCTTGCCGCTCGCCGCGCAGGCTCGGCAAGGGGACGCCCTTGCCGATGGAAGGCGTGCCCGCACGAGCCCACACGGCGGGTTGACCTTCGTCGAGCCACCGCGCATACTTGCCGCGTGCCCGCCGGAAGCCGCACCGCCTCCGACGCGCCGGTCACGGAAGCGGACGCAAAGGCGGGGGGTGCAATCCGCGTAGTGGTGGCCGACGACAGCTACCTCGTTCGAGAGGCGCTCACCCATGTGCTCGCCGCCGCGGACGGCATCGAGCTCGCGGCGGCCTGCCACGACCGGGACTCGCTTCTGGCCGCGATCGAGGCCGAACGACCCGAGGTCGTCGTGACCGACATCCGGATGCCGCCCTCGGACACCGACGAGGGCCTGCAAGTGGCCGCCACGCTTCGACGGACGCGCCCCGAGATCGGCGTGGTCGTCCTCAGCCAGTTCAGCGAGCCCCGCTATGGCCTCGCCCTGCTCGAAGACGGGTCGGACGGCCGGGCCTACCTGCTCAAGGAGCGGATCAACCACCGCGGGCAGCTCGTTGCCGCCATCGAAGCCGTGGCCCAGGGCGGTTCCGTGATCGACGCCAAGGTCGTCGAGACGCTCGTCGCCGAGCGCGCCCGCGTCGAGCGCTCGCCGCTCGCGGAGCTGACGCCCCGGGAGCTCGAGATCCTGGCCTTCGTCGCGCGCGGGCACGACAACCAGGCGATCGCCGACGAGCTCGTCCTCACGAAGCGGGCCGTCGAGAAGCACATCAACGCGATCTTCCTAAAGCTCGGCCTCACGTTCGCCACCGACGTCAGCCGCCGGGTCAAGGCGGCGCTCATCTACCTGGCCGAGCAGGACGCGGGCTGACCGGACGCGCGCCGCCGGCACGAGCGCGGCGGTGATGCCCACCCCACCGGAAGAGGCGGGCGGGCCGGTTTGCCGCCCGTCGGTCCGTGCGGGAAAGTCGCCACCGACGCCCTGCGACCAGGAGGAGCGGCGTGTCGATTCCGGCGTGGAGTCCTGAGCGGCCCCGCCTGCATGCCCCCCGGCTCGCCGCGGCCTGGCTGGCGTCCGCGCTGGCCCTACTAGTAGCCGCCGGGCTCGTGCGGGGCGCCGAGGTCCGGGGCTTCGGCGGCGCCGTCGCCGTGGCGGCGATAGTGGCCGTGCTCAACGCGCTCCTGCCGCCCCTCGTCGCCGCGCTGCGGCTGCCGTATACCGTCGGCATCGGGTTCGTGCTGGTGCTGGCGCTCGATGCGGCGATCCTGCTGCTGGCCTCGGAGATCGCGCCCGAGCAGCTGCACGTTGACGGCTTCGGTTCCGCCCTCGTGGTGGCGCTCGTCGCCTCTGCCGTAAGCACGGCGATCGCGGCCGTCGCCGGGATCGACGACGACGACGCCTACACGTTGCGGGTTGCGCGGCGGGTGGCACGGCGGACGGGGACACCGATCGTCAGCGACGCTCCGGGCATCCTGTTCCTCGAGATCGACGGGCTCGCGCTGCCTGTGCTGCGGCGGGCGATGCGGGACGGCAACGCCCCGAACATGGCGCGCTGGCTGGCCAACGGCAGCCACCGGCTCTTCGGGTGGGAGACCGACCTGTCCTCGCAGACCGGCGCGAGCCAGGCCGGGATCCTGCTGGGGGACAATGACGACATACCCGCGTTCCGGTGGGTCGACAAGCCATCGGGCCGACTGATCAGCTGCTCCAACCCCGACGACTGCGCGGCCATCGAGCACACGCGCGCGACGGGTGCCGGTCTCCTCTCGGACGGAGGCACGAGCCGCGGCAATCTGCTCTCCGGAGAGGCCGACGCCGCGATCCTCACCGTAAGCCGCCTGGCCGAGGAGAAGCGGGCGAACCCAGGCTACAGGGCGTTCCTCGCCAACGGCTCGAACGTCACGCGGACGCTGGTGCTCGTGCTCTGGGAGATCTACCTCGAGCTTATTGCCGCCGCACGCCAGCGCCGGCGGGACGTGCGGCCGCGAGGGCACCGCGGCGGCGTCTACCCGATGCTCCGCGCCGGGATGTGCGTCTGGGTCCGCGACCTCACCGTCTTCTCAGTGCTGCAGGACATGTTCCGTGGCGTGCCCGCGGTCTACGCGACGTTCGCGAGCTACGACGAGGTCGCTCATCACTCCGGGCTCGAGCGGCCCGACACGCTCGAGGCGCTGCGCAAGCTGGACCAGCGCTTCGGCATGATCGAGCGGGCGCGCCGGTACGCCCCGCGGCCGTACGAGCTGGTCATCCTCTCTGACCACGGCCAGACCCAGGGCGCCACTTTCCGGCAGCGCAACGGGCACGGGCTCGACGAGCTCGTGGAACGCTCGCTCTCGAGCGGCGACGTGGACGCCGTCGACGCGGGCGACGAGAACGCGACAGGCGTCGGCCGGGCCGTCGACGAGGCGACCGGCCGTGCGGAGCGGGCAAGCCAGCGCGAGCGGACCGACGTGCGCGGGCGCGGGGCCGTCGTGCTCGGTTCAGGCAACCTCGGCCTGATCTACCTGATGGAGAGCCCGTACCGCCTCGTGCTCGAGGAGATCCGCGAGCGGCATCCGGCGCTGATTCCTGCGCTCTGCGAGCACCCGCATATCGCGTTCGTGCTCGTGCGCTCCGCCGCAGACGGGGCGGTGGCCCTCGGTGCCGCCGGTGCCCACAGGCTGGGCGACCGCAAGGTGACGGGGGCTGACCCGCTCGCCGGCTTCTCGCCCAACGCCACGCGCCACCTCCTGCGTACGGACGGCTTCCCCCACGTCGCCGACATCATGGTCAACAGCTTCTACGACCCTGTGCTCGAGGAGGGCTGCGCGTTCGAGGAGCTCATCTCCTTCCACGGCGGCATGGGCGGTCCTCAGACTCATCCCTTCCTACTCGCCCCCTCCCACCTCCCGGTGCCCGACGAGCCACTGGTCGGCGCGGAGGCCGTGCACCGCCTGCTGCGCTCCTGGCGCGCGGCATGCAACGATCTCCCTGCGGGCGCCCGCACCACGGACCAGGGGGATGCGGGCGCCCTGGTGCAGACCTCGCCCGGCCCCGACACTCGTCGTCACCGCGGACAAGGAGCATGAGATGTGTCGCTGGATGGCGTGGCTCGGTCAGCCCGTGCTGATGGAGGAGCTGCTCTTCAAGACGCCGCACGGGATCGTGGACCAGAGCCTGCACGCCCGCATGGGCGCCGAGCCGACTAACGGGGACGGCTTCGGTGTCGGTTGGTACGGCACAGGGGCCGGGCCGGCGCTGTACCGCAGCATCTCGCCAGCCTGGGCCGATCCCAACCTCCGGGAGCTCGCCGCGCATGTCGAGTCGCCGCTGTTCCTGACGCACGTGCGGGCGGCGATCGGCTCACCGGTGCAGGAGACCAACTGCCACCCCTTCCGTCGCGATCGCTGGCTGTTCGTGCACAACGGCTACATCGCCGACTTCCACCTGCTCCGGAGGGACCTGATGCTCGCAATCGACCCCGGGCTGTTCGCCGAGGTCCACGGCTCCACCGACACGGAGGTGGTGTTCTACCTCGCCCTGACGCTCGGGCTCGAGGACGACCCGATCGAGGCGCTCGAGGCGACGGTCGGGCTCATCGAGGCCGTCGCGCGCCGCCGCGGCGTCGCCGGCGCCGTCCAGGCGAGCTTCGGCGTCTCGGACGGCACGAGCCTGTGGGCCATGCGCTACTCGACCGAGGGTCGCCCGCGATCGCTGTTCGCGTCGGCCGACGCGGACACCGTGCGGCGCTTGCACCCCGACAACCCACGCTTTCAGCGCCTCAGCGCCGACGATCGCCTGATCGTCTCCGAGCCGTTCTCCGATTTGCCGGGCATCTGGAAGGAGATCCCAGAGGCGACGGCCGTGACGGTGCGGCGCGGCGGCGTGCTCGAGGAGCGGCCCTTCCGCCCGCGATCGGTGGACCCCGCGGTCGATCCGGCGGTGTCACCGGCGCTCGATGCGTGAACCGCGCACTGCTGACGTACTCGCGGATCTGGTCCGCGACCTATTTGGTTTGAGGCAGCCCGTACTCGTCATGGCGGCGCCACCACGCCGCGCGGAATTCGAGGCCGTCCTCGTCGCGGCCGCGCGGGGCGAGGTCGAGGATCTGGTACGTCCCCATGAGCGCCTCGACGCCGCGCGCGTACGTGGAGTAGGTGTGGTGGACAACCCCGCCGTCGATCGCAAAGGCGCTCAGGCCCTCACGCTGCGGGACGGGCTCCTCGACGTGCTGGAAGTTGTATTCGGCTCCATCCCTCTGTTGCTCATCGCTGAAGGCGGCCCCGAAGTCGTAGCTGAAGTCGCTCTCCAGGGATGAAACCCAGGGGAACGCCCAGCCCATCCGCTCCTTGTAGGTCTGCAGCCTCTCGAGCGGGGCGATCGAGGCGCAGATCAGCGTCACGTCGCGGGCGCCCAAGTGGGGGAGCGTGGCGTCGAAGTGGTCGGCGACGAACGAGCATCCGGTACAGCCCTCGGTCTCATCGGTGACCCTGAACCCAAACCCGAACATGAAGTGGTAGACGAGCAGCTGCGAGCGCCCGTCGAAGAGCTGCGCCAGGGTCTTCGTACCCGCGTCGGTCTCGAAGCTGTACTCCTTCTCGACCGGCACCCAGGGGAGCTCCCGCCGCTTCCGGGCTAGCTCGTCGCTGCGGTGGCTGAGCTCCTTCTCCTCCGCGAGGAGCTCGACGCGGGCGGCCTGCCACTCCTCTTGTGTCGCGATCTTGTGCTGCGTCATTGCCTTGCCTCCTATTCGTTGAATCCCAAGCTCTGTCGGTTCGGCACTCGTCCTCTCTCCTCAATCCGCGGCGCCGGTCGCCGGGAGCGGCTCCAGCCGCTCCTGCGGAGCCTCCCGCGGCCGGCCCAATAGCAGGAGCGCCAGCGCCAGGCCGATCCCGGCGAGCACGACGCAGGCCACGAAGGCGGACTGGAAGCCCTCGGTCAGCGCGACGAGCGGATTCGCGCCTTCGTTCGCCGCCAGGAAGTCCTCGGAGCTGGTGACGGCGACCGTCGTGACGATGGCGACGCCCAGCGCGCCGCCGAGCTGGAAGGCGGTGTTGCTGAGGCCGGAGGCGACCCCGGACTCACGCTCGGCGACGCCCGCGAGGGCTGCGATCGTGGCGGTGGCGAAGGCGGGGCCGATGCCGCAGCCGAAGATGAGGATGCCGAAGAAGATGTCTCCGAAGTAGCTGCCGCCCACCGACGGCTGAGTGAGCAGGAATGAGCCCGCGCCGAGGAGCGCCATGCCCGTAGCGGCGACCGGCCTGAAGCCGACCTTGACGATCGCGGCCTGACCGACGGTCATGCCGACCGCTGCCGCGACCGGGGTTACGACGAAGCTGGCGCCGAACTCGAGGGCCGAGTAGCCGAGCACCTGCTGGGCGTACTGGGTGAGGATGAACGGCATCCCAAAGCCGAGCGTGCCGAAGAGGAGCATCACGGCGTTCGCGCCAACGAGCGTGCGCGAGCGAAGCAGGCGTAGCGGCAGGAGCGGCGCGCGGTGGCGCGATTCGATCCCTGCGAAGACCGCGAGCAGGGCCGCCGCGCCGGCGAAGAGGAGGATCGTCTGCATGCTGCCCCAGCCGGCGTCGGGGCCCTCGACGAGGGCGTAGACGAGCAGGAAGAGCGCGCCGGTGATGGTGAGCGCACCGGCGGGGTCGTAGCTTCGCCTCGCGGTCGTCTGCCGGCTCTCGCGCACGAGCACGGGGCAGAGCGCGAGCGCTGCCAGTCCGATGGGGACGTTGATGAAGAAGATCCACTCCCAGCCGGGGCCGTCGACGAGGGGGCCGCCGATCAGGTACCCGGCGGTGGCGCCGAAGGCGCCGTTCATGCCCCAGATCGCGAGCGCCTTGTTGCGCTCGGCCCCCTCGAACGTGGTCGAGATGATCGAGAGGGCGGTCGGGGTCATGATCGCCGCCCCGATGCCCTGGACCGCACGGGACCCG
>JBKPHS010000117.1:0-8939 GCA_046729975.1 Actinomycetota bacterium | reverse complement strand
TGCCCGAGCTGCGGCTGCGGCTGGCGGGCGCAGCGGTCGGGCCGGGAGGCGAGGGGCTTCTGGCCGAGCTGCACCGGAGGGCCGAGCGCCCGGACCTCGCCGGCCGCGTCGACTTCGCCGGCGCGCTGCCGGGCTCGCGCGCCGCTCTCGAGGGCGCGGCGTGCCTTCTCCACTGCGCGGAGCGCGAGCCCTTCGGGCTGGTGGTGGCCGAGGCGCTCGCCGTGGGCGTGCCGGCCGTCGTGCCCGACTCGTGCGGTCCGGCCGAGATCGTGGACGAGAGCTGCGGACGCCTCTACCCACCGGGCGACGCCCGCGCGGCCGCGGCCGCGCTGGTCGAGGTCTGCTCGAACGGCACGCTCCGCGTACGGCTGGGCGCCGCGGGGCGCGAGCGCGCTTCCCGCCTCTTCGACGTCGCGACCACGCGCGAGACCTGGCGCGAGCTGCTCACGCCCGCCGAGGCCCCGGACGGCGGCCGGGGCCGCGGCCTGGCGCTCGTCACGGTCACGCACGACTCCGAGCCCGAGCTCCGCCGGCTGCTCGACTCCGTCTCCCGGCACCTGCCGGGCGCCGCGCTGGTCGTGGTCGACTCCGGCTCCTCGGACGGCAGCGCCGCCATCGCCCGCGCCTGGCCCGGCGGCGCGCGGGTCATCGAACTCGGCGAGAACGCGGGCTTCGGAGTTGCGTCCAACCGTGGCGTCGCCGCGGCGGAGGCGCCGGTGACCGTGTTGATCAATCCCGACGCGCGGCTCGTCGACGGCTCGCTGGCCGGACTCGCATCCGAGCTCGCGCGGGCCGACCGCATCCTCGCGCCTGTGGTCATCGGGCCCGACGGGCGGCGGCAGGAGTACCAGCAGCGCGCGCCCGGGTCGCTGGCGTCGTTCGCCCGCGCGCTCGTGCCGCTTGCCCTCTTGCCCGCGCGGCTCGCGCCCTGGCGGGCACGGCGGTCCCGCCCCACGGACTGGGCCGCTGGATGCTGCCTCGCCGCCCGCACGGAGACGCTGCGCCGGCTTGGGCCCTTCGACGAGCGGACCTTCATGTACGGCGAGGACCTCGACCTGGGCCTGCGAGCCGCGGCGGCCGGCGTCGAGACGTGGGTCTGGCCCGCCGCGCGCGTCGCGCACGAGGGCGGCCGCTCAGCCGAGCGCCAGTTCGGCGGCGAGCCCTACGACCGTCTCGCGCGGCAGCGACGCGCCGTGGTGGCCGAGCGGCTGGGGTCGCGCCGGGCCACGCTCGACGACATCGCGCAGGCGCTGACGTTCGCCACACGCATCGCGGGCAAGCGCCTGCTGGGGCGCCCGGCAGACCGCGAGCGACGCCAGCTCCAAGCGCTGCGAAAGGCGCGGGCTGCGCCGTGAGCGCGCCGGTCGGGATCAACGCGCGCGCCGCTGCTCGGCATGAGATCGGCGGGGTGGAGCGCGTGGCGCGCGAGATGAGCTCCAGGCTGCCGAACCTGCGACCCGACCGCTACCGGGTCATCCAGCCGCCGGCCGCGCTCGCGCACAGGGCGGGCCACGCCTGGGAGCAGGGCGTGCTGCCGTTCCTGTCCCGCGGCGTCAGCCTGCTCTACTCGCCCGCCAACCTGGCTCCGCTCGCCGCCGGCGCCCGCAACGTGATCGTCATCCACGACGTCGCGTCGCTTCGCCATCCGGAGTGGTACACGCGCGGCTACGTCGCCTGGCAGCGTCGCGTAATCCCGCGGCTCGCGCGCCGCGCCCGGCACCTGATCACGGTGTCCGAGTTCGCGAAGGACGAGCTCGTGGAGATCCTGCGCATCGAGCCGGAGCGAGTGAGCGTCGTGGCAAATGGCGTGGAGGAGCGCTTCAGCCCGGCGGCCGACCCGGGGCCCGCGCGCGACGCCCACGAGCTCGACGGCCCCTACGTTCTGGCGGTCGGCACGCAGATCGAGCGCAAGAACCTGGCGGCGCTCGACGCCGCGGCCCGCCGGCTTGGCGAGTCGGGGATCGAGTTGGTCGCGGCCGGGTCCAGGCGCGGCTACATGCGAGCCGAGGAGCCCTCGGCGGTGCGCCGGCTCGGCTATGTAGACGACCTGTACCTGCCGGGCCTCTACGCCGGCGCGCTCGCGCTCGCCATGCCGTCCCTCTATGAGGGCTTCGGCCTCCCCTGCCTCGAGGCGATGGCCTCGGGCACTCCGGTGGTCGCGTCCGACCGCGCCGCCCTCCCGGAGACCTGCGGCGGCGCGGCGATGCTCGTAGACCCAGAGGACGCGGACGCGCTCGCCGAGGCACTGCTGACCGTCGCGACCGACGAGGACCTGCGCGAGACCATGGCCGTGGACGGCCTGACGCGGGCCGCGCAGTTCAGCTGGGACCGCGCCGCGCAGGAGACCGACGCGCTCATCGGTCGCCTGCTCGGCGATTAGCGACGGACCGGCAGCCGCAGCTCCGCGAGGACGCCCGCGTGATCCGACGGCCACTGCCCGCCGGGCGCCCTGCCGCTGGCCTGTATGCCTGTGAGCTTTGCGTCGAGCACGCGCACTCGCGGCTTCGTGAAGACCTGGTCGATCCGCTCATCGAACGTGGACGCCGGGTTGAGCAGGTTCTCTTCGTTGCAGCACGTGAGGCCGCGTGCCCGTGGGTTCGCGCGCGTCCACGCGTCGACGAACCCGCCGCGGGTCAAGGTGAAATATCCCGTCGCGTTCGTGCTCGATGAGATCGGATTCTTCGGATCCGAGTTCGTGTCGGCAGCCAACACGACCGGCTTGCTGGTGCGTGTCGGCCCCTTGCGGCCGAGGAACTCCCTGATCTGCGCATCGCGGAAAGTTGGCCCAAACGCTTCCGGATGGGCATCGACGAAGCGGAAGCTCGCGCCGTTCAGAGTCACGTCGACGGACGCCCAGCCTCGCGTGAAGCGGAGCGGGCCGATGGCGGTCGGGATCATGAGCGCCTGGCTGTGATTGCGCTGGCGTGCGTTCCTGAGACGCAAACCCCGCTGCACCCTCGCGAGGATCACCTTCCGGTCGGTGAGGCGCAGGTCATAGCCGAGCGCCGTGGGCACCTCCACGTCTGCTCCGACGTTCTGGGCGGCCACGCGGTAGCGCAACCCGCGGGCCGCAAGCTCCCCTTGGAGGATCGCCAGGAAGTCCTGCACGACCGTCGTCGCCGGCGTTGCGGCTCCGTCCTTGACGCCGTCGGGTCCGCGCCTCAGGAGCTCGACCTCCTGAAGCGCGATCAGATCGACGCCGGTCCGGTCGATCTCCTGGGCGATCAGCTTCGCGCGAGCCGGGAAGTCGGTTGCCAGGGCCCGCTGGAGCATGTCCGCGGCTGCCTGCTCGAACTCATCTCGCGTCGTCGGCGGCACCACTCGCCGGAGGTCGACCCCGACGTACAGGTTGCGCGTCATCACCGTCACGTCGCCGCGCCTGGCGTCGGCAGAGGCCGGGACGAGGGCGAGCAGGATCGCCGCGAGTGGGAGCGCGAACGCGATCGCGGAGCAGCGGAGGCGGAGGGAAGCGGTCATGCGAGTCCTTTCACAATCGGGGCGCGCGGCAATGTATCGCGCGCTCAGCGGCAGCGCCCCCGCTCGTCCTTCGCGCAGCCCTCGTGCCGCCGGGCGCTGCGAACGTACACGCCGTATGCGGGCTTCGCCCGGAACGGGGCCGCACCGCCATCAAAGTCGAACAGGCCGGTGAAGCGGAAGATGTCGCGACCCGAGTACGGCGACGCCCACGTGTACCAGTACGCGCGCGAGACGCCGACATCGCGGGCGCGGCGCGTACGGGCAAGCAGGGCGTACGCGCGCTCGAGGCGCTCCGCCATGCCCCGCGGCGTGGTCTGGAGCGTGTTGTCGGAGCGCACCCGTCCCTTCGACGCCGGCCAGCCGAGCTCGGTGATCCAGAGCGGCTTGCGAGCGTCGCCGTGCCGGCGGAGCTCCGCCCGGAAGAGGCGCGCCACCTTCACCACGCGGTCCGCCGTGGACGTGTAGGGATGGAGCGTCGCGATGTCGAAGCGCCCGCGGATGCCACCCCTCCGGTAGAGCTCCGCGAGCGCGTCCCAGGCGACGTTGGTGGCTCCGGCGAGCACCAGCTTCGCTCCGGGATCCGCCTGGCGAAGCGCGGAGTGGGCGGCCCGCAGCAGCTCCCCGTAGCCGCGCGCGTAGTCCTCGTCGTCCCACTGGTAGCGGAGCTGCGGCTCATTCCAGACCTGCCACTCCCGCACGGGCCGCCGCGGCAGGTCCGGGCGCTCGGCCCAGAAGCTGCCCTGCGGACCGTAGCGGCCCACCAGCCCCCGAAGGTAGGCCGCATAGTCGTCCGCTCGCGCGGGCGGCGACGCGCCACGTCCCGGGAACTTCCGCGCCCAGGCCGGCGCGTAAATCACGACCGGCAGGAGCCGGACGCCGTGGGCCGAGGCGAACGCCACGAGCTGATCGGTCGCCGCGTAGCCCGGCGGCTGCGAGGGATCCGGCTGAGCGTCGTCCCAGCGGAAGACAACGCGCGCGGACTCCACCCCCGCGGCCGCCATCCGTCCCCACTGCGCCTCCTGCACGGCCGGCGGCGCGGTGGCGACCTCGCCGTCCCAGACGGCGCCATAGAAGCCCTGAGGCACGTCGCGCTTCGCCTCGGCGGAGGGCGCCAGGGCCAGGATCAGCAGGACGAGGAGGACGAGCAGCCGACGCATCAGCGAAGAGAAACCCCGCAGCCTGCCAGGGTTGCCCTCTGCCAACTGCAGGCAGCGAAGCCGCCGCTCTGCCCCACTGCCGCCCAGCGGGCGCCTACTCCTCGCAGATGTCCGCGAGCTGGGCGTTCGACAGTCGGACCACCTCGCGCGGGTCAACCAGCACGGAGTGGCGGTGGTCACCACCGCTGCAGAGGATCCGGTCGTGCTCCAGCAGCCTGGCGTCGAAGATCTCGGGCGCCGGCAGCATCGGGCCGAATGGCGGCAGCGCACCGACCTCGAAGGCCGGGAAGTCGTTGCGCATCTCGTCCTCGGTAGCGAGGCGCAGTTCCTCCGAGCCCTCGAGCAACTCGCGGACCTTGCGCATCATCACCCGCTCGGACGCGGGCACCACCGCGAGCCGGTAGCCGCTGCTGTCGCGGAGCGCGACCGTCTTGGCGGCGTGGTCGGGCTCGATGCCCGCCGCGCGCGCCTCGGCCGCCGCCGTGAAGCGCCGCTCGTGGTCGACCACCTCGTAGGCGACCCGCTGCTCCTCGAGGTACCGGGTGACCGCGTCGATGCCGGATTCCTGCGCGGCCTCGTCAGTCATGATCACCTCCCTCCTGGTTCCCTCCCGATCGTACGCCTCCGTCGGCCGCGAGGCGGCGGAGCTTCGGCTCTGCCCACTGCCCCACTGCCCCACTGGCCCACTGCCCCACTCCCAGCTTGCAGCAAACTATGAACCATGATTCACTTCTTCCATGCCCTACCGCCCGACAGCCGCCACCGAGGCCCGCAAGGCGCGCACGCGTGAGCTGATCGTCGACGCGGCGCTCGCCCAGGTTGCCGAGGGCCGCTACGCGTCGGCGAGCGTACAGGCGGTCGCGCGCCGCGCCCGCGTCGCGACCGGCACCGTCTACCGCCACTTCCCCTCGAAGGCCGAGCTCTTCGCCGAGGTCTTCAGGCGCGCCTCGCAGCGCGAGGTGGACGTGGTGCGGGAGATCGCCGGGCACGGCGAGCTGCCGGCGAGCGAGCGCATCGCCGCCGGCGCCGAGGCCTTCGCCCGCCGCGCCCTGGCCAACCCCACGCTCGCCTACGCGCTGCTCGCCGAGCCGGTCGATCCGGCGGTCGAGGCCGAGCGGCTCGCCTTCCGCCACGTCTACCGGGACGTCTTCGCGGGCGCCCTCGAGGAGGGCATCGCCGCCGGCGAGCTGTCGCCCTGCGACGTCGAGACGACCGCGGCCGCGCTTGTCGGGGCGCTCGGTGAGGCGCTCGTCGGCCCGCTGTCGCCCGCGGGCAACGGCCGGGCCCGGCGGAGCGGGCGCGAGGCGCTCGTGGCCGGGCTCGTGCAGTTCTGTCTCAATGCGATCCAGACGAAGGAGGAGAGCCGTGTCCCTGACCGAGCGCACGCATGAGGTGCTGAACCAGCCGCCGCCGCTGCTGGGGCACAACAGCTTCGAGGCCGATCTCGCCCTCCAGGCGGCGCTGGAACGCGAGGGTGGCGGCTGGGGCGTCGACCGCGCGCGCGACCTCGGTGCCGTCTGCGGCTCGGTGGAGGCCAACGAGCACGCGGAGCGCTGCGAGCGCAACCTGCCGCGCCTGCGCACCCACGACCGCTACGGCAACCGGATCGACGAGGTCGAGCTCGACCCCTCCTGGCACTGGCTGCTCCGCCTGGCGGTGGAGCGCGAGCTGCACGCCCTGCCCTGGCGCGACCCCCAGCCGGGCGCGCACGTCGTCCGCGGCGCGCTCTTCTACCTGCTCTCGGGCGTCACCTCGGGCGTCATGTGCCCGGTCTCGATGACCTACTCGGCCGTTCCGGCGCTTCGTCAGGAGCCGGAGGTCGCCTCCGATTGGGAGCCGCGCCTGACCAAGCCCGACTACGACCACGGCGCCCTGGCCGGCATGGCGATGACAGAGAAGCAGGGCGGCTCCGACGTGCGCGCCAACACCACGCGCGCGGAGCCGGCCGGCGACGGGGCGTTCGAGCTGACCGGCCACAAGTGGTTCTGCTCGTATCCGTCGTGTGACGTCTTCCTGGTGCTCGCGCAGGCCCCCGGCGGGCTCTCCTGCTTCCTCGTCGAGCGCGGCCCGGGCATGGAGATCCAGCGGCTGAAGGACAAGCTCGGCACGCGCTCGCTTCCCTCGTCCGAGGTCGAGTTCAAGGGCGCGCCGGCACGACTGGTCGGCGAGGAGGGGCGCGGCGTGCCCACGATCATCGAGATGGTCAACCACACGCGGCTCGATTGCCTGCTCGGAACGGCCGCCGGCATGCGGCGGGCGGTCGCGGAGGCGGTCCACCACGCACGCCACCGCTCCGCGTTCGGCTCGCCGCTCGTGGACAAGCCCGCGATGCGCAACGTGCTCGCCGACCTCGCGATCGAGTCCGAGGCCGCGACGGCCGCCGCCTTCCGCATCGCGCGCTCGTACGACGAGGGCGAGCCCGCCAAGCCATTCCGCCGCTTCGCCACCGCCGTGATGAAGTACTGGGTCTGCAAGCGCGGCGCGCCCCACGCGCACGAGGCGCTCGAGTGCCTCGGCGGCAACGGCTACGTCGAGGAGTCGGTGATGCCGCGCATATACCGCGACGCGCCGCTCAACTCGATCTGGGAGGGCTCGGGGAACGTCGCGGCACTCGACGTGCTGCGCGCGATGGTCAAGCAGCCGGAGGGCCTGCCGGCGTTCCTCGAGGAGTGCGGGGAGGCCACCGGTGCCAACCCCCAGCTCGACTCGCACCTGCGGCGGCTGGAGCAGGACCTCACGCGGATCGCCGGGGAAGACCCCGAGTGGCACGCGCGCCGCATCGTCGAGGACCTCGGGGTGGCCCTCCAGGCGTGCCTGCTCGTGCGGAACGCTCCGGCTGAGGTGGCCGACGCCTTCTGTGCCTCGCGGCTCGGCGGCGGCGGGCGCGTGTTCGGCACGCTGCCCGCCGGAATTGCGTCGGAGGCGATCTTGGAGCGCGCGCTCGCCGTGTGATGGAGCGGCTCTCGACGCTCACGTACGAGGTCACGGGCAGGGTCGCCCGCATCACGCTCGACCGGCCCGAGCGTGGCACCGGGATCACGCTCGAGACGCCCCGCGAGTTGGCCGAGTGCGTGGAGCGCGCGGACCTGGACCCCGCGGTCCACGCGATCGCCCTGTCGGGCAACGGCAAGGGCTTCTGCGGCGGCTACGACCTGGTGACGTTCGCCGAGCACGAGCTCCCAAACCACGACCCGTCGCAACCTTGGGATCCGACCATCGACTACTCGATGATGCGGCGCAACGTCCGCGGCTTCATGAGCCTCTTCCACGCGGACAAGCCGGTCATCTGCAAGGTGCACGGATTCTGCGTCGCCGGCGGGACCGACATGGCGCTCTGCTCGGATCTGCTCGTGATCGCGGACGACGCGCGGATCGGGTATCCGCCCGCCCGGGTCTGGGGCGTGCCGACGACGGCGCTGTGGGCTCACCGCATCGGCCCGGAGAAGGCGAAGCGGCTGCTCTTCACCGGCGACCTGATCGACGGCGCGCAGGCCAAGGAGTGGGGCCTCGCGGTCGACGCGCCCCCCGCCGCCGAGCTCGACCGGGTCTTCGAGGAGCTCGTGCAGCGGGTCGCGCTGATGCCGGTCAACCAGCTCGTGATGATGAAGCTGCTGGTCAACCAGGCGCTTTACGCCCAAGGGCTGCACGCGACCCAGGCGCTCGGCGTGTTCTTCGACGGCATAGCCCGCCATACGCCGGAGGGGTACGCGTTCCAGCGCCGCGCCGCAGAGGCGGGCTTCAAGGAAGCCATTCGCGAGCGCGACGAGCCCTTCGGCGACTCGAGGACCTGAGCCGGCTCAACGACCCGGTTTGTGGTCGCGCTCGCCGAGGGCGTCCAGCCGGCGCAGCAGTTCGATCGCCTCAGCTCGCAGCCCGGCATCCAGCGCCCGCCAGTCCTCGCGTGACAGCTTGCCGGTGCGGTAGTCGAGCTCCGCGTCGCGGATCTCGCGGTACTTGGCCTCCTTCGCCGCCTCGAGGTCCGCGCGCTGCGCGGAGTCTGCGGCTTCCTCCGCCTGCGCGTGGCCACGGCGCAAGGGGCCGGCGATCACCAGGACGGCGACGGCCAGCACCGCCAGCACGATCAACACCTCCATCCGAGCGGCCCGAGGTCGGCCGTCAGGCGCGGCCGAGCTCCCGCGCGACGCGCGCGGCATAGCCGGCCCTGACCCGGCGCAGCGCGCCTTGCGGCACCGGCCAGAGGGTTATGAGCCCACCCGCGAAGACGATCAGGGCCCCGAGCCAGATCCACGTGACGAGCGGGGACACGAGCACGCGGAAGGTCGCGGGGGCCGCCTGCTCCTGGTA
>JBKPHS010000116.1:0-9480 GCA_046729975.1 Actinomycetota bacterium | reverse complement strand
TCGTGACCCACGACTTCGAGGACGCGGCGATGCTCGGCGACCGCGTCGCGATCCTGGACCGCGGGCGAATCGTCCAGGAGGGAAGCGCGGGCGAGCTCGCTTCCGCGCCCCGCTCCTCGTTCGTCGCCGACTTCACGGGCGCGGTCGTGCTCAGCGGCGCCGCCCGGCGAGGCCCCGACGGCCTGACGCTGGTGGACCTCGACGGTGGCGGCGTCGTCGCCAGCGTCGACGAGGGCGCCGGCCGCGTGGCCGTGAGCGTGTACCCGTGGGAGATCGCGCTCGAGCCGGGGGCGGTCGAGCGCCGCGGCTCGGCACAGAACCGGATCGCGGCGGAGGTCGTCTCGGTCACGCGGGTCGGGAACCGCGTGCGCGTGGGCCTCGCGGCCGGTCAGCCGCTCACTGCCGAGGTCACCCAGGCCTCCGCGCACGAGCTCGGGCTCGCGTCGGGCACACGCGTGACCGCCTCCTGGAAGGCGGCTGCGACGCGCATCGTCAGCGCCTAGACGGCGACTGCGAAGGCTAACCTCCAACTCCCAGTGGATCGCTACGACCCCAAGCAGATTGAGCCCAAGTGGCAGCGCATCTGGGCCGAGGAGAGGACCTGGGAGGTCGCGAACGACCTCGCCCGCGAGAGGCCCAAGTCCTACGTGCTCGAGATGCTGCCCTACCCCTCCGGCGAGCCGCACATCGGCCATCTGAAGACGTACTCGGTGGGCGACGCGATCGCCCACTTCCGCCGTCGCCGCGGCCAGCGGGTGCTGCACCCGATGGGTTACGACGCATTCGGGCTGCCCGCGGAGAACCACGCCATCAAGACGGGCCAGCACCCACGCATCTCGACCCAGGAGGCGATCGAGGAGTTCCGTCGCCAGTTCCGCTCCTGGGGGGTATCGATTGACTGGTCGCGTGAGTTCGGCACCCATGAGCCGCGCTACTACCACTGGACCCAGTGGCTGTTCCTGCGCCTGTACGAGCGCGGCCTCGCGTACCGCAAGGAGGCGCTAGTCAACTGGTGCCCCAAGGATCAGACGGTGCTGGCCAACGAGCAGGTGATCGACGGGCGCTGTGAGCGCTGCGGCACTCCGGTCGAGGCGCGCCAGCTCGAGCAGTGGTTCTTCAAGATCACCGATTACGCGGACCGCCTCCTTGACGACCTGAAGACGGTCGACTGGCCGCCCTACGTCGTGACGATGCAGGAGAACTGGATCGGGCGGTCGGAGGGTGCGGAGGTCACCTTCCGCTGCGAGGAGCTCGGGATCGACTATCCGGTCTTCACGACTCGCCCCGACACGCTGTTCGGGGCGACCTTCTTCGTGCTGGCGCCCGAGCATCCCGACGTGCTCGACCTGAACGACACGCCCGAGGTGCACGAGTACGTGAACCGTTCGCTGCGGGAGTCGGTGGAGGACCGCACTCACGAGCACAAGGTGAAGACCGGGGTCCCGCTCGGGCGCACCGTCACCAATCCGGCGACCGGCGAGGAGATCCCGATGTTCGTCGCCGACTACGTGCTGATGGAGTACGGCACGGGTGCGATCATGGGTGTTCCCGCGCACGACGAGCGCGACTACGAGTTCGCGCAGAAGTTCCGCCTCGAGATCAGGCGCGTGATCGAGTGCGGCGACCTCCCGTGCACCGCCGACGGCCCAATGGTCAACTCCGGGCAGTTCGACGGCATGGACAACCGGGAGGCGTTCGGGCGGATCGTGGACTGGCTCGAGTCGGAGGGGAAGGGGCACCGCGCCGTCAACTACAGGCTGCGCGACTGGCTGATCTCGCGCCAGCGCTACTGGGGCTGCCCGATACCGATCGTGCACTGCGATCGCTGCGGCCTGGTAGCCGTGCCGGACGACCAGCTGCCGGTGGAGCTGCCGGACGTCGAGGACTACGCCCCGAAGGGCCGCTCGCCGCTCGCCACCGCCGAGGACTGGGTGAACGTCCCCTGCCCGAAGTGCGGCGGCCCCGGACGCCGGGAGACCGACACGATGGACACCTTCGTCGACTCCTCGTGGTACTTCCTCCGCTACTGCGACGCGAACAACGACAGCGCGCCCTTCGACCGGGACGTGGTCCAGTACTGGATGCCCGTCGACCAGTACATCGGCGGCGTCGAGCACGCGATCCTGCACCTGATGTATGCGCGCTTCTTCTGCAAGGCGCTCTCGGACGTCGGGTTGATGGACGTGCAGGAGCCCTTCGCGCGTCTGTTCACGCAGGGAATGATCACGCGCGAGGGCGCGAAGATGTCCAAGTCCAAGGGCAACGCCGTCAGCCCCCAGGAGGTGGTCGAGCCCTACGGAGCCGACACGGCGCGCTGCTACGTCCTCTACATCGGCCCCGCCGAGCAGGACGCCGACTGGTCGGAGGAGGGGGTGGGCGGCATCAACCGCTTCCTGGCCAGGCTGTGGCGGCTGGCCGCGGAGGTGGCCGAGCGGACCGAACCCGCGGCAGCGCCCTCGGGCGATCCCGGAGACCTGCTTCGCAAGGCGCACTGGGCGATCGACCGGGTTGGCTCCGGTCTCGAGCGCTTCACGTTCAACACGGCGATCGCGGCCGTGATCGAGCTCGTCAACGACGCCTATCGCGGGAAGGACGCTATGTACGGTTCGCCGGAGGGCGAGTCGCAGCTGCGCTTCGCCGTCGCCACGGCGGGCTCGCTGATCTTCCCCTTCGCGCCGCATCTGGGGTCCGAGGTCTACGAGCTGATGACCGGTGACCGCGTCTGGGAACAGCCCTGGCCGGAGGCGGACCGCCGCCTGCTCGAGTCGGACAGCTTCGAGCTGGTCGTGCAGGTGAACGGCAAGCTGCGGGACCGCGTGGTGGCTCCGGCGGACGCGACGCAGGAGGAGCAGGAGCGCCTGGCGCGCGAGTCAGAGAAGGTCGCGGCGCAGCTCGACGGCCGGCAGATCGTGAAGACGGTCGTCGTCCCGGGCAGGCTCGTGAACTTCGTCGTGCGCTAGCTGGCCCTCCGCGCGCCCGGTCCGGCATAGTCCACAGGGCAAGCGACGCGAGGAGGAGCATGCCGAGAAGGATCGATGCGGGACCGCTCGTCGCGGGGATCGGCGCGGTGGTGCTTCTGGTCAGCCTGTTTCTCGACTGGTACGAGCCCGGATTGAGCGCCTGGACGGTCTTCGAGGCCCTCGACCTCGTACTCGCCGGCGCCGCCATAGCGACGATCGCCGTCGCCGCCGGTCGGCTTGGGTGGGAGCTGCCGCTCCGGGAGCGCGCGCTTCCGCTGCTCGGCGCGCTCGCCTTCGTGGTCGTCGCATCCCAGCTGATCGATCGGCCGCCCGCCGTCGCATTCAACGACCACGACCCGGAGACCGGCGCCTGGCTGGCGCTCGGCGGCGCGGGCCTGATGCTGGCCGGCGGCGTGCTGACCGTTGCGCGCATCTCGCTGTCCGTCGCATACGCGCCCCGGCGCCCCGAGCCCGACGCGCCCCGGAGAGGCGATTCGCGCCCCGACCAGGAGGCCGCCGCGGTCGAGCCCGAGGTGCACGACGAGCTCTATCCCGAACCGGAGCGGCGCGGCCCGATCGGTGCAGACGACCCCGAGCCGTGGACCGCGGGGCCGCGCGAGGAGACCGTCGAGCTGCCGGATGACACCGAGATCCGCGAGCGGGACGAGCGGGAGCGACCCGGCTGAGCGGCGGGCGGCCCTACGTCGCGGTCATCGGGCCCGGGCGTGCGGAGGCCCTGGAGCTCGAGCTTGCGGAGGACGTTGGGCGTGGTCTCGGAGCAGCCGGCGCCGTGGTCGTCTCCGGCGGGCTGGGCGGGGTGATGGAGGCCGCCTGCCGGGGCGCCAAGGACGCCGGAGCGACCACGCTCGGCATCCTGCCCGGGCTCACCCGGAACGACGCGAACGCGTGGGTCGACGTTGCCGTGCCCACCGGCATGGGAGAAGCACGCAACGCGCTCGTCGTTCGCGCGGCCGACGCCATCGTTGCGGTCGGAGGTGAGTTCGGCACGTTGTCGGAGATCGCCCTGGCGCTGAAGGCCGGCAAGTCGGTGGTCGGCTTGCGGAGCTGGGAGCTGGCCAAGGGCGGTCGTGCCGTCGCGGCGATCGAGACCGCCGAGTCGGCCCGCGACGCGGTCGAGCGCGCGCTCGCGGGGGCGCGCGCGGGCCTGAATTAGACTCGGCCGCCGATGGCATCCGAGCTCCACTCGACGGCCGCCCGCCCCGGGGGGCCGCCGACAACGCCGCCCCGCCAGGAGGAGACGCCCTACCTCGACGCGCTCGTCGCCTACGCGGACCGCGATCCGGGACGCTTTCACGTGCCGGGCCACAAGGGCGGGCCCGGCGCCGACCCCGGACTCCGGGAGGCGATAGGAGACAAGGCCCTGCGGCTCGACATCCCTGCGCTCACCGAGGGCATCGACGCGGGGCGGGAGCCGACGCCGTTCGCGCAGGCCCAGCAGCTTGCCGCCGAGGCCTGGGGAGCGAAGCGCAGCTGGTTCCTGATCAACGGCGCCTCGCAGGGCAACCACGTCGCGCTGCTCGCGCTCGCGCATTCCGGACGCGAGGTGATCGTCCAGCGCAACATCCACTCGAGCACGGTCGACGGCCTGGTTCTGTCAGGCCTACGGCCGCACTTCGTGGCCCCCGAGCTCGACCCCGAGCTCGGCATCGCCCACTGCCTCACCCCGGAGTCGCTCGATCGGGCACTGCGCGAGACGCCGGGTGCTGCGGGCGCGACGATCGTGTCGCCGACCTATTTCGGCGCCGTGGCCGACGTGGCGGGCCTGGCCGAGGTCGCGCACTCCCACGGCGCGCCCCTGGTCGTCGACGAGGCGTGGGGCGCCCACCTCGCGTTCCATCCCGACCTGCCGTCCAACGCGCTCTCGCAGGGGGCAGACCTCGTCGTCTCCAGCACGCACAAGGTCATCGGCAGTCTCACCCAGTCGGCCATGCTGCACCTCGGCCCAGCGTCGGAGGGCCGGCTCGAGCCCGAGGTCGTGGACCGCGCCGTGACGCTCGTCGAGTCGACGAGCCCCAGCGCGTTGCTGGACGGCTCGCTCGACGCGGCGCGCCGCCACGCGGCGGTTCACGGTCGCGAGCTGCTCGACGAGACTCTGCGCGGCCTGGCTGCCACCCGCGCCGCCGTGCGGGAGCTGGCGGGCCTTGACGTCCTGGACGAGCGGCTCGTGGGCCGTCCGGGGGTCTTCGCCTACGACCCGCTGCGGATTGCGATCGACGTGCGGGGCACGGGGGCCACCGGCTACGAGATGTCGACGCTCGTCTACGAGCTGGGGGACGTGAACCTCGAGCTGTTCGCGGAGAACGTGATCGTGGCCGTGTTCGGGATGGGTGAGCCTGCGTTCGCTCAGGGGCAGCGGCTCGTCGGCGTGCTCGCGGAGGCGCTCGCGCGGCTGCCGGAGCGTCGCGAGCCCACGCGCGGGGCGTTCGCGCCTCCGCCGCCCTGGGGGCCCCTCGCAATGAGCCCACGCGACGCTTTCCTCGGGCCCCAGGAGGTGGTGCCGATCGACCTGGCGGTGGGGCGCATCGCGGCAGAGTCCCTGGCCGCCTACCCGCCGGGCATACCGAACGTCCTGCCGGGCGAGCGGCTCACGCAGCCCACGCTCGAGTACGTCCGCAACGCTCTGCGTCAGGGGGGCGTGCTGCGGGGCGCCAGCGACCGCGCGCTTGCGACCATCCGCGTGGTCGTCGAGGGTTAGCCGAGGACCTCGCCGGCGATCACGCGCGCTGCCACGAGGCCGAACGCCCCGATCGCCTTCTCGAGGTCCGCCTCGGGCGTGTCCTCTTCCCGGGTGTGGCTGAGGCCGCTCGTGGAGGGGGTGAACAGCATCGCCGCCGGGACCACGAGCGCCATCTGCGCGGCATCGTGAAGGGCGCCGCTCGCGAGCGTGCGGTCGCTCCCGGCCGCCTCACGGGCAGCCGCGACCAGGCGCTCGTCGAAGCGGATGGGCTCGATGCTCCACACCTCGGCGAAGGCCACCGCGCAGCCGCGCTCGGCGGCGGCGTGGCGCGCCGCTTCGCGCACCTCGTCGAGCATTTCCGCGAGCGGGCCGGCGTCCGGATGCCGCAGATCGACCAGCAGCTCGGCGCGTCCCGGCACCGCTGTGGGGATCCCCGGCTCTAGCCGCATGCTTCCGGTCGTGCCGACCCCGTCGTGGCGGCGCGCTATGTGCTCAACCGCGAGCGCGGTCTGCGCGGCGGCGAGGCCGGCGTCGCGGCGCAGCTCCATGGGCGTCGTGCCCGCGTGCGATGCCTGGCCGTCAAAGACGAAGCGGTGTCGCTCGACCCCGACCGTGCCGCTGACCGCGGCGATCGGCAGACCCTCGCGCTCCAGCACGGGGCCCTGCTCGATGTGAAGCTCGATGTAGGCGACGAGCCCCTCCCGCCGGCGGGCCGCCTCCCCAGCGCGGTCGAGCTCGACGCCGTGCTCGGCCAGCACGTCCCGGACCGGACGGTCCTCGGCGTCCCGCGCGCCTTGCAGCTCGGCCGGGTCGAGCGTGCCGGCCACCGCCGAGCTCCCGAACAGGCTGCGGCCGAAGCGCGCTCCCTCCTCGTCGGCGAAGTCGACGAGCTTGATCGTCTGCATGGGCCGGCCGGCAGCGGCGGCGGCGCGGAGCACCTCGAGCCCTGCCATCACGCCCAGGGCGCCGTCGAGCCAGCCGCCGGCGGGGACGGAGTCGATGTGCGAGCCGACCGCGACCGACTCCTCGCGCTCGCCCAGCAGGGTGGCCCACAGGTTTCCCGCCTCGTCCTCCTCGACCGTCACGCCGTCGATCGCGGAAAGCCGCGCGCGAAGGAAGCGCCGCGCCTCCTGCCAGGCAGGCGTCCAGCACACGCGCCGGGCACCCTCCGGGCCGCCGGTCAGGCGGTCGAGCTCGCGCAGGTCGGCGATGACCCGCCCGGGATCGACCTCCATCAACCCACGCGCTCGCGACGCAGGGCCTGCATCAAGCAGTGCGCGCCGCCGCCGCCGAGCGTGAAGGACGACAGCTCGGGCTCGTAGACGGTCAGGCCCAGCGCGCGCAGGCGCTCGTTCAACTGCCTCGACTCGGCCGTCGAGAGCACCCGGTCGCCACCCAGGCACACGCCGTTCACGCCCAGCTGCAGGGCGTCGTCGAGCGAGACGGGCACGATCTCCACGCGCTTCGATTCGAGCCAGCGCACGAAGCCACCCGAGATGGCGTCTACGCACACCGCGGCCAGGTTCTCGCCGAGCATGCAGGCGAGCACATCGATGTGCACGAAGTGTGGCGGGATCCGCTCGATGCGCACCTCCCAGCCATCGGCCTCGAGCCAGCCCGCCAGCTGCCGGGCCGCCGGCTCCTGCGTGCGCTCCTCGCCGTTCCCGATCACCGCGCAACCGGGCTCGACGACCATGAAGTCCCCGCCCTCGAGGGCCGCCGCGGTGACCATCGCTCGGATCGGGATCTCGCGCGCCTGGTAGAAGCGGATCACCGGCGCGTACTCGCCACGGCGCCACCACTGGTGGGGCTGGGTCACGATCGCGCCGTCCGGCGTCATGATGCTCGAGTCACGTGCGAAGACCTGGTAGGGGAGAGCCGGGTCGGGCTCGAGGAAGTGGCAGCGCACGCCGGCGTCCTGGTAGGCGCTCACCATCTCGGCGTGCTGCCGGCTCGCCAGCGCGGGGTCGAACGAGCGGCCGCTCTCGAGCGTCGCCCGGGAGATCGCGCTCGTGGGAAGCCAGCGGAAGTTGTCGGGCGGGCAGAGCAGGACGTCGAGCAGGCGTCCGTACTCGGAGTCGACGCCCCAGGCGGGCTCGGCGCGTATCGTCGCGTCCATCCGTGTCACCTTTCCGGCCGAGAGCAGTGAACGTCCCAAGAGTCTGTCAGCGGGCGGCCCGGGGAGGCGGCTCGTGAGCCCGGCGCCCGTGCGGCGGCGAGTCGTCGTGCACGGCGGTGTGCAGGGGGTCTTCTTCCGGGATACCACCCGCCGCCAGGCGGCCAGCCGCGGCGTGGCCGGCTGGGTTTCGAACAGGCCGGATGGCGCGGTCGAAGCGGTATTCGAGGGAGAGCCGGATGCGGTGGAAGCGCTCGTCCGCTTTGCCCACGAAGGCCCTCGGGGAGCAGCGGTCGAACGGGTCGAGGTGACCGAGGAGGAGCCCGAGGGCCTGTCCGGCTTCGGCGTCCGCTAGCTGCGTGCGCTAGGCGTCACGCGCGCATGCGCGAACCGTCACGCGCGAGCGCCCAGGCGTCTGCCGCTCACGCCTAGCCTCGTCCGCCGATGGCGGACTCTCCCAAGTCGCAGCTGCTGATCTGGGCGCTCGCGGCGATAGTCGTCGTGGTCGCCGGCGCGCGCCTCCTGGACAGCGGCTCCGGCGCGGCTGCCGGCCCGCCCCCGCCGGTGTCCGTGGAGGGGCCTCGCGAGCCCCGCGGCGACAGCGGCCTGTACGTGCACGTTGCCGGAGAGGTCCGGCGGCCGGGTCTGTACCGCGTCCCGGCGGGCTCGCGCGTGGCCGCGGCGCTTGCCCGCGCCGGGGGTCCGTCGCGGCGCGCAGCCCTGACCACGGTGAACCTTGCCGCAAAGGTCGAGGACGGCCAGCAGGTGGTCGTTCCGGGGCGCGGGGCGGCAGCGGCTCCGGCGGCGTCCTCGGCGACCGCGGGCGACGCGACGGCAGGCGGCGCTGCGGCTCCGGCGGCCGGACCGGTCAGCCTCTCGAGCGCCACCGTAGAGCAGCTCGACGCGCTGGACGGCATCGGGCCCACGCTCGCGCAACGCATCCTCGCGTATCGCCAGGCGCACGGGGGCTTCCGCTCGGTCGACGAGCTGCGCCAGGTCGAGGGCATCGGCGACAAGCGCTTCGAGTCGCTGCGGCAGGCGGTGAGCCCGTGACGGATCGCGTCGCGGCCCGCCGCCACCTCGTGCTCGTGGGGGCGTCCGCGGCGGGGCTTGCGCTCGCGCCGGCTTCCTTCGAGTGGGCGCTCGCCGCCGGCGCGATCCTCGCCGCCGCGCTGGCGGGCGCTCGCCTGCCGCTGATCGGCCTGGGAGCGGCCTGCCTCCTCACCGGCGGATTTCTGGCCGGCGCGGCGCGACTTTCCGCGATCGACGGCGTCGCCGCGAAGGCGCGGCCGGGCGTCTATCTCGACGCCCGGGCCGAGCTGCTCGAGCGCCCGCGCGGGTCGCCGTTCGGCTCCTCGGCGCCGCTGCGGATCGTCTCCGGACAAGCCCGCGGGGCGCGGGTGCTCGCCCGAGTTCCGCTCGACATCCGCTGGCCGGCGGGTGGCGAGCCTGGCTCCGTGCTCGCGGTCACCGGGCTCTTGCGGCGGCCGCGCTCGCCGCCGCGCGCCGAGTTCGACTTCGCGGCGCACCTCCGTCGGCGCGGGATCGCGACCGAGCTCCTGGTCGACCGCCTGCGCCCTACCGGCCGCAGGCGCGGCGGGGTGGCCGGCGCCGGCGACGCCAAGCGCCGCCGCGCGGCGCGCGCGCGCGCCGCCCGGCTGTCCCCGCCCGACCGCGCGCGCGCGCGCGGCCCGGTGCTCGGACAG
>JBKPHS010000115.1:0-2746 GCA_046729975.1 Actinomycetota bacterium | reverse complement strand
CGCCTGGCAGCCGTACCTCGTCGCCGCCTGAGCCCAGGGGCCCGGTGTCGACCCCTCCGCGTCAGGTACCGCCGGCCGCTCCGGGGCCGGGCGAGCCTGCGCCCGACGCGCCCGCCACGGTCGAGGACGTCCGGGGCCTGCGCCGCTGGCTCTGGGTCGTCGGCATCTGGGCGGCGGCGGCCTCGGTCATCGCGCTGATCGCGCTGATCGACTCGGGCAACGGGTCGGGCGAGGAGTCCGCGAGCACCCAGAGCGAGGTCGCGAGGCTCGAGGAGCGGCTCACGGGCCGCCTCGACAACATCGAGCAGACGCTCGACGAGAAGGCGTCCACCGAGGACGTCCAGAAGCTCGAGAGCCGGGTGGCGAAGGCGGAGCGCGACGCCGCCGACGCCGCCGACGCGAGCAGCCAGGCCGCAGACGACCTGCGTCGCCTCAGTCAGCGCGTGGATGACCTCGAGCAACGGGTCGAGGAGCTCGAGGCCGGCCCGCCTTCGCCCTAGCTCGCGCCGACGGCGAGCGGTGCGGGGTTGGCCCTCGCGAGTGAGCCGGTGGCGCTTGGCGACGGCATTCCGGCGCGGAAACGCCGTCAGGATGCGAAGAGGCGCCCCAAGGGACGCCTCTTCACGACTGCCACTGGACTTGATCGACCGCGGCGTTGTCGACGCTCTCGCGTAGGGCCGGAGGGACCAGCTCCCGGCCTCCGCGGCTGACGGTATCTCGGTTGGACTCCGCTAAACGGGTCCAGCCTCCGGTCTAGCGGCCGGACACCTCCAGGGTCCCGTCAAATCTGTCGTGCAACGTACGGACCACCTCCTTTCCCTGGTCCGCTTATCTAAGCAGACGGAGAGGAGGCGTCCGCCTCGGGCGCAGGCGCGGCGCCGTCGCCCGACTCGGCCGCCGAATCGATCTCCGCCTGGACCCTGGCGCCGGTCTCGGTGGACGTCTCCATCACGAGCGCGACCGCGCTCACGGCGTCCTCGTCGCGGAGGTTCATGACCCGTACGCCCTGGGCCGGCCGGCCCTGGCACGAGATGCCCTTCACGCCGGTGCGCTGGACCATCCCGTTCTGAGAGATGAACACGAGCTCCTGGTGCTCCTTGACGATCATCGCCCCGGCAACGCCGCCCTTCTTCTCGGTGAGCTGGATCGTCTTCACGCCCATCGCCCCACGGCCCTTGACCGGGTAGTCGGCGATCGGGGTTCGCTTCCCGTAGCCGTTCTCGGTGACCACCAGCAGCTCGGTGTCGTCGCGCGCCACGTCCATCGCCAGGACGGCGTTGTCCCCGCGCGAGACGTTCATGCCGCGTACGCCGCCTGTGTCGCGGCCCATCGAGCGCACCTGCTCCTCGTTGAAGCGAGCGGCCTGCCCCGAGCGGGAGACCATGATGATGTCGTCGTCCCCGCTCGTCCTGCGCACCGCCACGAGCTCGTCGTCGTCGCGGATCTTGATCGCGATGATCCCGTCAGCCTTGATCGGCGTGTTGTAGGCCTGGAACTCGGTCTTCTTGACGAGGCCCTTCCGCGTGGCGAAGACGAGGTACTTGCCCTCGTTGAAGTCGCGCGTCGCGAGCACCGCGCGCACGTACTCGCCCTCCCGCAGCGGCAGCACGTTCACGAGCGCACGCCCCTTGGCGGTCCGGGAGGCCTCGGGCAGCTCGTAGACCTTCTGCCGGTAGACCTTGCCGCGGTTCGTGAAGAAGAGGAGGTAGTCGTGCGTCGAGGACACGAACAGGTGCTCGATGTAGTCCTCGTCCTTCATGTCCATGCCCATCACCCCGACGCCGCCGCGCTTCTGCTGCCTGTAGGTGGCGAGCGGAAGCGACTTGATGTAGCCGGACTTCGTGATCGAGATGACCATCTGCTGGTCGGCGATCAGGTCCTCGATGTCGATGTCGTCCTCCGAGTGGACGATCTCGGTGCGCCGGTCGTCGCCGTAGCGCTCGCGGATCTCCTCGAGCTCCTCCTTGATCAGCCCGAGAACTCGCGACTCGTCGCCGAGGATCTCGCGGAGCTCCTTGATCCGCTCGATGAGGTCCGCGTGCTCCTGCCTGATCTTGCCGGCCTCGAGCGCGGTCAGCCGCTGGAGCCGAAGGTCCAGGATGGCCTGCGCCTGCTCTCGCGACAGCTCGAACTTCTCGATCAGGCCGTCGCGCGCCGCATCCGGGTCGCGCGACCCGCGGATCAGCTCGATCACCGCGTCGAGGTCGCCGAGCGCGACGAGCAGCCCCTCGAGGATGTGCGCCCGCGCCTCGGCCCGGCGCAGCTCGTACTTCGTCCGCCGCACGATGACCTCGCGCTGGTGCTGGACGTAGGCGTCGATGATGCCCGTGAGCGGCAGCGTCCGCGGGACGCCGTCCACCAGCGCCACCATGTTCACGCCGAAGGTGCTCTGCATCGGCGTGTGCTTGTAGAGCTTGTTGAGCACGACCTTCGGGATCGCGTCGCGCTTCAGCTCGATCACGATGCGCGTGCCGGACTTGTCCGACTCGTCCCGCAGGTCGGAGATCTCGGGGATCTTCTTCTCGTGGACGGTCTCGGCGATCTTCTTGATCAGACCCGAGCCCTCGTTGCGCCCATCGCCCTTCGTGACCTGGTAGGGCATCTCGGTGACGATGATCGCCTCCTTGCCCTGGCGCAGCGGCTCGATGTGCGCGCGCGCCTGCATCACGACGCGGCCGCGTCCCGTCTCGTAAGCCTCCTTGATCCCCTGGAAGCCCTTGATGATCGCGCCGGTCGGGAAGTCCGG
>JBKPHS010000114.1:0-3373 GCA_046729975.1 Actinomycetota bacterium | reverse complement strand
CGCGGGCGTGCAGGTGGGCGGACTGGGCCCCATCGGCGCCGAGCGCGAGCTGCGGCGGGCGCTCGGCGCCGTGTGGGAGCGGCCAATCACGGTGCGCGTCGGCGCCCGCGACCGCTCGCTTTCGACGGCGCGCGCTGGTCTGTCGATCGACTACGCCGGGATGGTCAAGCGCGCGTTCGACCTCGCCGCGCGGCGCCGCGGCGTGGACGTGCCGCTCGAGCGCTCGATCTCCTCCGGCAAGCTGACCGCGGGCGTGCGGTGGGTCGCGCGCCCCTTCTACCGCGCCCCGCGCAACGCCCGCGTGCGCTTCGGGATCACGAAGGTGGTGAGGATCCGGCACCGCTCGGGCCGCGGCCTCGACACCGGGAGGCTGCGCCGGGCGGTGCTCGCCGAGCTGCGGGCGCCGACCGAGACCCGCATCGTCAAGGCGAGCGTGGGACCGATCCGGCCGAAGGTCACGCTGCGCAACCTCTCGCGCGTGTACGGCAGCTACATCTCGATCTCGAGGGGCACGACCACGCTGCGTCTCTTCAAGCGACTGCGCCTCGCGCGGACCTACCGGATCGCGGTCGGGGCGGCCGGCTTCGACACCCCGAGCGGGCTCCGGCGCGTGCTCTCGAAGGAACGCAACCCGGCCTGGCACGCCCCCAACCGTCCGTGGGCCGGGCCGCTCGCCGGCCAGACGATCCCGCCCGGCGACCCGCGCAACCCGCTCAAGGCGTGGTTCATCTCGCTCGGCGGCGGCGTCGGCATCCACGGGACGGCGGAGGAATGGTCGATCGGAACTCGCGCCTCTCACGGCTGCATCCGGATGAGGGTCCGCGACGTCGTGCGGCTCGCGCCGCTCGTGCCGGTCGGGACCCCCGTCCTCATCAGGTGACAGGTGCCGCGCCGCTCACGGGAATACGACCAGGCCGAGAAAGCGCTTCGCGACGCCGATCCGGTCATGCGAACTCTGATCGACGAGCACGGGCCGCTCGACCACGACGCGCGCACACGCGACCGCCCCGCCGAGGCCTACGGCGCTCTCCTGCGCGGGATCGTCGGCCAGCAGCTCTCGACCAAAGCCGCCCGCGCTATCTACGGGCGCATGACCGCGCTCTTCGGGGGGCACACGCCGAGCCCGGAGGAGCTGCTCGCCGCCGACCCGGACGACATCCGGGCAGCTGGGCTGTCACGGCCGAAGATCGCCTACCTGCGAGACCTCGCGCAACATGTGCTCGACGGCAGTCTGCAGCTTGACCACCTCACCAAGATGCCGGACCGCGAGGTGTCCGCCCAGCTGACCGCGGTCAAGGGCCTCGGCCAGTGGACGGCGGACATGTTCCTGATCTTCCATCTGGACCGCCCGGACGTGGTGCCTGTCGGAGACCTCGGCCTGCGCCGCGCGATCGAGCGCGCTTACGGCCTCGACGGCCTCCCCGCACCTGCGGAGGTCGAGCGCATCGCCGAGCCCTGGCGACCCTACCGCTCGACCGCGTCGCTCTACCTCTGGCGCTCGCTCCGCGCCGAGCCCGTCTGAGCTCGGGTCAGCCGCCGCACGACGGTTGCCGCGATGTCCGGGCGGCTGAGGGGGCCGTCGGCTACCTCCTCGACGTGCGCCTGTGGCAGCAACTCGCGCACGCGCGGCAGGAGCTCGAGCGGGAAGAACGGGTTGTCGCCCTGCAGGAGGATCCAGAGCCTGCCGCCCGCGGCGGCCGCCTCCTCTTCGGGGTCGTCCGCGATCCAGGCCTCGAAGCGGGGGACCGAGGAGTCCTGCGGGCACGCGTCGACCGTGCGCGCGACGCGCTCGCGCAGCTCGTCCTCGCTCATCTGCGGGTTGTTGCTCGCCGCGACCGTGCGGAGCGCGCCGCGGTAGTCCGACCAGAACTGCTGGGCAAGGGCGTCGAGGACCGCCGGCGAGGCGAGGCTGTCGGTTCCCTCTAGGACCCTTCGCGACAGCGGGACGCCGCCCGGCAGCACGACCGCATGGACGAGGTCGGGCCTGCGTGCGGCCAGCCGCGCGGCGCGGTTCGAGGCGTCGGCCATGGCGATCACGAGCCCGGGACCTCCTGCCGCGTCGATCAGCGCCTCGAGGTCGGCGGTATCGGTCTCGGGGTCGTATGGCCCGCGCCGCGTGGATTCGCCCTGGCCGCGCGGGTAGTACGTGACGACTCGATGGTCGCTCGCCAGCTCATCGAGGAGATCGGCGAACACCTCCGGGTATCCAGCCCAAGGCTGGGCGAGGACGACCAGCGGGCCCTCGCCGCGCTCCTCCCAGTGCAGCTCTACCCCGTCCGGTCGGCGCAACCTAGGCATGGGGCCACCCTAGCGGGCGGCCCGTGGCGCGCCGCTCAGTTGAGGAGCGCCGCTAGGCGGTCGCGCCGCACGAGGGATCCTCGTCGGCGACGCGGAAGGAGGAGCCGCAGCCGCAGGCGGCCACTACGTTCGGGTTCTTCACCTCGAACCCGGCGCCCATGAGGCTCTCCGTGTAGTCGACGACCGAGCCGTCGACGTACCGCAGGCTCTGGTCGTCGACGATCAGCCTGATGCCGTGGTCCTCGAAGACCTGGTCGCCCTCGCGCTGCTCGTCGAGCGCGAGCGCGTACTGGAAGCCGGAGCAGCCGCCGCCGCGCACGCCCACCCGCAGGCCCGCGCCGTTCGCGTCCTCCTGCTGGGCGAGGAACGAGCGGACCTTGTCCGCCGCGATGTCGGTCAGGGTGACCATCTGCCGTCGATTGTAGCTACAGGCCGGGCGTGACCCGTCGCTATCGTTGTCGGCCGGGAATGCCGACGGCTGAAGAGCTCAAGCAACGGATAGAGAGTGCGCTCCCGGGTGCCAGCGCTCGGGTGGAGGACCTCACCGGCGGTGGCGACCACTTCCGCGCCGAGGTCGTGTCCCAGCGCTTCGACGGCCTCTCCCGGATCCAGCAGCACCAGCTCGTCTACGAGGTCTTCGGCAAGGAGATCGGCGGGCCGATCCACGCGCTCTCGATAAAGACTTCGACCCCGGAGGGGGACTCATGACCAACGACGAGATCCGCGACTTCATCCAGAACGCGATCGACGAGAACCGGGTGATGCTGTTCATGAAAGGCACGCCCGACGCGCCGGCGTGTGGCTTCTCGATGCGCACCTCCGCGGCGCTGAACGCACTCGGGGTGCGCTACGCGGCGCTCGACATCCTGCCCGATCCACGCATCCGCCAGGAGCTCTCAGGCCTCTCGGGCTGGCCCACGATTCCCCAGCTCTTCATCGACGGTGAGCTCGTGGGCGGCTGCGACATCGTCATGGAGATGTACGAGTCCGGCGAGCTGGCGAACGCGCTGGGCGTCGAGCAGCCCCAGCCGGAAGCGGCGCCGGAGCCGCCGGCGGCCGAGGCGCCCGAGTCGGC
>JBKPHS010000113.1:0-3491 GCA_046729975.1 Actinomycetota bacterium | reverse complement strand
TCGAAGTACTTCGAGGCCGCCACCTCGAGGTCATAGGTGCAGGTCACCGGAAGCTCCACGACCGTGCTGCCGCTGAAGGCGGGCACGACCACGGCGAGGTTCGTCCAGTGGAGGCTGCGCAGGCTCCTGTCCCACTGCTCGCGCCGGCCGAAGAGCTCGGCCAGGCGCTCCTCCTCGACATCCTCGTACGAGCGGCGCGTGGCAGCGATCCTCACCTGAACGTTGAGCGAAACGGAACGTACGCTGCCGCCGCCCGCCTCCTCCACTCGCAGGGCGAAGCGGAGCGTCGGCACGGCGGCGTGCTCGAGCACACCGCCGTCCTCCACCGAGAAGGCGAGCCGGGGCGCGGCGTCACGCCCGGGCACGGAAGTGGTCGGAAGGCCGGACTCCATGCCCCGCTAGCCCGGCGACAGGTTCGGCATGCGGGGGTCGATCGGCTCCATGGCCTTTGGATTGACGCCGGTGGAGCGCCTCGCCGTCGAGCGCCCGTCGGGCAGGTGCCCCTCCTGCTTCTCGTAGTTCCCGCGGGCGTTGCCCTGCGGGACCCCCGGCGTGTGCGCGGGCAGGTCCGGGCTCACGTCGGGCTTGCCGAGCCTTATGTCTGCCATGTCGCCTCCTTGTCCGTGGTCGCCACCGCTGCCTGTCCCGAAAGCCGGTCGAAGAACCCCTCGATCTCCTCCCACACCTCCCGCCCGCCCGCGAGACCGCGCCAGTGGGTGCGGATCAGCCCGACGAGCCGGTAGCAGTCGTCGATCGGCACCACGAAGTGCTCGCGGGCGCCGCGCGCCCGGTTGACGAGCAGCGCCTCCACGTCCGGCTCGAGAGTGCCCAGGACCGGGTTGTCCCGCTCCAGCTCGTGCCATGCATCGAGCTCGAGCAGCGACTCGGTCGGCCCCATCGGGCTCGGGTAGAAGGCCATGACGCGCTCCGCCTGGCTGTTGTGGAAGAAGAACGCCATGTCGACCGGGATGCGAAGGTCCGCCCAGCCCAAGTCGTCGAGCGCGAAGTCGTCGATGCGCAGGCGCCGCTCGGGAACCAGGCGGTAGTGCGCGCCGCCGGCCTCCCGGCGGTCGAAGAGCACCGTGCAGGCGCGACAAGCGCACATGAGCTCCCGGCTCGTCAGATCGAGCAGGTGCCGGTGCGATGGGGGAAGCGGCTCGCTGCACACCTCGCAGCGCTCCAGTGTCCGCTCGCGCTCCGCCGCCGAGGCCAGGGCGAGCCGCCGCAGCCTGGAGGAGGCGAGCATGTAGCCCGGCGTCTCCACCCCTCAGGCCACCGCCGAGCGAAGCGCGACCTTGACGAGCCCCGAGTCGTCCACCAGCAGGGGGACCGGCTCGAGGTACAGCTCCGGCTCGTCGAGGCAGCGGCCCGCGCGACGGATGTCGTAGCGGCGGCGGCAGCCGGGGCAGTCGAGCTCGGCGCCGCGGAGCTCGGCGCCTTCGAGGGAGTCCGCGCAGCCCGGGCACCCGGGGCGGTACGCGTAGGACGTGTCCTCGACCCGGATGAAGAGCATCGGCTCGCCGGAAACCTCCTTCAGCACGGAGCCCCCGCCGGAGAGCTCGGGCAGCGCGCCCGCCGTGGCCCACGACCCCGGCGCCTCGTCGCGGCGGAGCTCGTCGGCGACCTCGATCTGCAGCAGGGGCGGCGCCGCCTCGACGACCCCGTCCGCCTCGATCCTCTCGATGTCCGGGGCCGCCTTCTGGATCGAGTCCTCGATGGCCAGCTTGAGCGTCATCGTGGAGGAGGGGCAGCCGCTGCAGCTTCCCTGCAGCCGGAGCCGGGCGACCCCGTCCTCCACGCTTACGAGCTCCACGTCCCCGCCGTGCGACTCGAGGTACGGGCGGACCCCCTCGAGCGCCTCCCGCACCCGCGTCTCGAGCGGGACGGGGTGCAGGTCATGGAGCAGAAGCAGGTGCGAGACGAGCGCGTCGTCGGCGAGCGCCGCCGCCTGCGCGTCCCCGACGCTCCGGACGATCCGCGCGAGGCCCTCGCCGTAGAGGTCGAGCAGGGCCTGCACCAGCTCCGTCGCCCGCCCCCGCGCGACCGGGTCCTCGAGCGCCTCCAACTCCCCGAGGAGGCCCTCGATCCTCGCGACCCGCTCGCCTGTGTCCTGGATGTCCAAGCGGTCTCCTAGCCGGCCTGCTGGCCGAGCATCGGCGAGTGCGTGCGGTTGAGCGTCTTGCCCCCGCCCAGGTACATGTGGACGCCGCACGGCAGGCACGGGTCGAAGCTCCGGACGGCACGCATGATGTCGATGCCCCTGAAGTCGTCCGGCCCGTTCTCCTCGAAGATCGGCTGCCCGGTCACCGCGTCCTCGTACGGCCCGAGCGTGCCGTAGGAGTCGGTAGGGCTGCCGTTCCACGGCGTCGGCGGATAGGGGTGGTAGTTCGCGATCTTCCCGTCGCGGATCACGAGGTGATGGGAGAGCACGCCTCTCACCGCCTCGTGGAAGCCGCAGCCAATGGCTTCGTCGGGGACGTCGAAGTCCTCGAAGACCTTCGTGTTGCCGCTCCGCACCTCCGTGAGCCCGAGATCCACGAAGTGCAGCGCCATCGCCGCCGCATAGGCGAGGAAGTACATCCGCGCGCGGTCGCGCTCGATCGCGTTCGACCACTGCGGGATCTTCCACTCGAGGTCGGCCTGCGGCGTGTCGGGGGTCTGCGGGAGTGTGATCTTCACGCTCTCGCCGGTGGCGTTCACATACGGCGTGTGCACGTTGTCGGCGAGCGCCGTGACCCACAGCCGGGCGAGCGGTCCGCCGCCGGTGTCGAGCGCCAGGTAATCGTCGGTGCGCTTGTCAAACCAGCGCGGGCTCATCACCCAGGAGTAGTTGCCGCCCTCGAGGTCCCGCTTCTGCGGCTTCGGGATCGTCGTCTGGTTCCACGGGTGGCGCTTGTCCACCGGATTGCCGAGCGGGTCGCGCTCGACGAACGTCTCCTGGTTCTGCCAGTCGTCGTAGTACGAGCTGCCGAGCAGGATGCGGATGCCCAGGTTGATGTCCACCAGGTTGGTGGTGACGAGCTCACCATCCACCACGACACCCGGGGTGACGAACATCTCGTTGCCCCAGTGGTCCATGTCGCGGTAGTCGTAGTTCACCTCGTCGGGGTTGTTGAACGCGCCCCAGCAGCCGAGCAGCACGCGCCGCCTGCCGACCTCCTCGTAGCCCGGCAGGGCCTCGTAGAAGAAGTCGAAGACGTCGTCGTTCATGGCCACTGCCTTCTTGACGAAGTCGAGGCAGCGAAGGAGCCGCGTCAGGTAGTCCGTGAACAGCGTCGGCGTGGCCACCGTCCCGACCCCGCCGGGATAGATCGTCGAGGGGTGCACGTGGCGCCCCTCCATCAGGCAGATCATCTCCCGCGTGATGCGGCTCATCACGAGGGCCTCGCGGTACGTCTCGCCGGTGAAGGGGTTGTACGACCGCATGATGTCCGCGATCGTGCGGTAGCCGTGGACGTCGCCCCGCGGCGCCTCCGCCTTCTCGGCCTTCT
>JBKPHS010000112.1:0-5284 GCA_046729975.1 Actinomycetota bacterium | reverse complement strand
GGCGCCATACCTCTCCGCCATGTCGATCGCGAAGTCGACGGCCTTGCCCGCCGTCTCTGATCCGTCGGTGCCGACGGCGATCGTCCCGACCATCTGTCCCTCCTTGCCCGCCTTCGACTGCTGGCCTATGCTCGCTCTGAGCGGAGACGAGCGTAATGAACCAGCCACTCTGGGCGCAACTACTGTTCGCAGCGCTGTTCCTCGGTGCGATTGTGGTCGCGGCTGTGCTGATCGCCGACAGCTGGGCCGACTGGGTCGTCTTCGGCGTCTTCGTGCTGACGTTCGTTGGCTTCGCGATCGCGGTGAACAAGCGCCAGTACCCGACGTCCAAGCGCGGCTTCACGCACGACTCGGACAGCGAGTGGTGATTTATCCGCCGTGCCGGGCCTGGCCCGGCGGCTCCGGCGGCGGGCCGGGGCTGCCCTGGCCGTGCGGCGATGCGGCGTTGGTCGGAGCTGGCCTTGAGTGATCCTGCCGCGATCTTGCCGGCGGCTGCCGACGGGCGGGACGGGGCTTCGTCTTGGGGCTGCTTTGTGGCTTCGGCGCCTGGTGGGCTGCCCGCACGGGCTTCGCGGCCTCGGGCGGCTGCGATGCGCCCTTGCGCCTGCCCCGTGACTGCTCTGCTGCCGCCGAGCTCGAGCCGGCGGACGGCGGGACGAGGGCAACGGCGCTGGGGGTGTCTCCGACCGACTCGGGAGCTGAGCGCGCTCGCCGGTCGTGCGACCGTCCCGCTCGAGCACCCGCGGTCACGAGCGGCGGCCTGACGGTGCCCAAGCCGGCGAGGGCCACCGGTCCGCCCGCCCCGAGTCGGCCAAGCGGTCCGCCGAGGCGTGGCGTCTTCTCGGCCCGCGGGGCAGGCGGTTCGGTGCTCTCCCCCGGTCGGCGGGGCTCCCGTTGATCTGGGACTCCCGTGACCGTCGCAAGGGTGACGGCGAGGGCAGCGGCGACCGCACCCGCCAGGACGAGCGGCCTCGCAGCAGACTGGCGCCGAGAAGTGAGGGCCTCCGGGGCGCCGGCGTCCCCGGCTGTGGACCAGGCTTCGGGCGGCAGCTCCGAGGCGGCGTCCAGCATCGCCTCGACGTCGCCGAGCCGCCTGAGCCGCAAGGCCCGGACCAGCGCGACGACCGCGTCCGCGCGGCGGAGCCGGACCTGCGAAGCAGACGTTTCGAGTCGCCGCGCGATCTCGCCGTCCGGGAGGGCGTCGCGGAATGACAGCTCGAGCAGCCGGCGGCTCGCAGGATCGAGCCGCCTGATAGCGCCGATCAGGTCAGCGCGGGCCGTGCCTAGCATGCGGGTCGGGCACGCAAGGACGACGCCGCGCGCGCGTGGCGCAGCGCGCGAACCTCCATCTACAGCTCCCTTGGGGTCTCCGTCCGTGAAGCGACCTCGGCGGCGATTGGGGCGCCGCCCACCGGGGGGAACTCCCCGATATAGGTCGCAACCGCACTAAACCTGCCGCCCCGCGTACGCGTCAAGGGCGTTGCTGGACCCCAGGCCGCAATTCGCGGCGTTTTCACCGGCCGATGGCCACTGGTTTGGCGCCGTACCGCGACGGGAAAGCCCTAGCCGCCAGAGTCCAACGACAGGAGGATGCCGTGCGCTCTCGGGTAGTGGTTCTCACGCTTGCGGCCGCGCTGGCCATGTCTGTGCCCGCCGCCGCGCTCGCGAACACGTGCGTCAACGTCAAGCGTCCCGCAGACACGACGGAGCCCTTCACGATCAAGGGCCAGTGGGTGAACGTCGGCGACGCCTGGCTGTTCGTGTCGCCTGGCACCAACGTCGAGGAGGAGTTCGGCGTACCGGGCGTGCACCTCCCTGCGGAGCCCGGCAATTACACCAACGGCAAGTCCGGGTCGCTGCTGGGCGTCAGCGCACATTGCGACCCGTCAAAGACGACGGGCTCCGAGGCCCATCGCGCCATCCAGACCGGCTGCGACTAGGCGGAGCCGGCCTTGGCGGCCGCCGCACCCGAGGGTTACCATGCAGTCATGCGGCGTAGCGAGCTCCTCAAGTCGTCCCCGCGCATGTTCGACTCGGACTTCTTCGACCGGTTGTCGCGGGTCCACCCCGCGGTTCCCGTGCTCATCTTCGCCCCGACGATCACGGTCCTCGCGGTGCTCGCGCTGGATGAGATGAGCGCGCTCACGACCCTCGCGTGGTTCGTGGGCGGCTATTTCTTCTGGACTCTCAGCGAGTACTGGATTCACCGCGGGATCTTCCACTTCGAGCCCGAGCAGGGGATCGGCGCGCGCTTCCACTGGATCATCCACGGCGTCCACCACGACCATCCGAACGACCCGCTGCGCCTTGTGATGCCCCCGTCGGTGAGCATCCCGCTCGGGGCCGTCTTCCTCGGCGCCTTCGTGCTCGTGCTGGGCACCCCGACAGCCTTCGCCTTCGGGGCCGGCTTCTTCGGCGGCTACCTCGCCTACGACATGACGCACTACGCGCTCCACCACTACACGCCGAAGAGCCGCTTCGGCAGGCGGCTGCGCGAGTTGCACATGCGTCATCACTTCCAGGACGACACGAACGGCTTCGGCATCAGCGCGCCGTACTGGGACCGGGTATTCGGGACCTTCAGCCGCCGAGAGGCCCAGCGCTAACCCGCCGAACCGCGCACGTCTGAGGCGTCCGGCCTTGGGCTATCCTCGGCCTGCCCGCGGATGTGGCGGAATTGGCAGACGCGCAGGCTTCAGGTGCCTGTGTCCTTCGGGACGTGGAGGTTCGAGTCCTCTCATCCGCATCCAGCCACGCCCTAGCGGCCCACCTTGCGCGCCTGCTCGGCCGTCCGCGGGTCCTCGTCCCGCAGCAGGTACTGCGTGCACCGGAAGAGCGCGAGCTCTCGACCGTCCGACTCGCGGCTGACGCTCGCGTCCCACACCTGCGTCGTGCGGCCGCCGTGGACGAGCCGTGCGTCGCAACGCAGCGTCTCTCCCTCGCGCGCCGTGCGCAGGAAGTTCACCTTCAGCTCGGCCGTCGTGAAGCCGGCCGCGCCCTCTGGCAGGGATGCGAGGCAGCCCATGCCGCAACACGAGTCGGCCAGAGTCACGACCGTGCCGGCGTGGAGGAACTCGTTCGGCGCCATGAACTCCGGCCGCAACTCCAGAACGGCGCCGACGCGGCCGTGCTGGATCGCCTCCAGGCGGATGCCGAAGAGGCCGGGCAGCCGGCCCTCCATGGCCCGCTGGAACTCGTCTATGGAGACTCCGGCCAGCGCGGCGCCTACGTCTCGCGCTCCATGTCGGCGACCTCGCGCGCCTTCTCCTCGGCACGCTCCTCGGCGAGCGCCGCCTCCTCCTTCGCCTCGGCCTTGCGCTCCTCCTTCACGCCCTCCCGCCGCAGAGCCGGGTCGTCGATGGCGTCCCCGGTGGCCTTCTTGAACCTGCCGATCAGCTTCTCGAACCTGCTCATGTCGTACCTCCCATGAATTGGATGATCTCCTCCGCTATGCGCTCGCCGCGGTCCTCCTGCAGGAAGTGCGCTGCGCCCTCGATGCGCACCTGCTCCGAGGCGCCCGGAATCAGCCCCGTGAACGCCTCGCCCGCGCGCGGGTAGGGAAACACGGGGTCCTGATCGGAGAACGCGACGAGCGCCGGCTTGTCCCACTTCGAGAGCTCGTACGCCACCGCGCGCATCTCGGCCGCTCCCGGCTCGTCGTCGGAGGTGGGCACGATCAGCGGGAACTGCGCCGCGCCCGCCTTCGACTCCGGCGTCGGGAATGGCGCCTCGTAGGCAGCGACCACCTCGGGCGGCAGCTCACCGGCGGTGGCGCCCTGGATCACGAAGCCCACCGGCAGATCGGGGTTCTTCGCGGCGAACTCGCGCCAGGCCATGAAGCCCTTGCTCACCCGTCCGGTGAAGAGCCCGGTGTTGAGGATCACGAGGCGGGTCACCCGGTCGCCGTGCTCGACCGCCCAGCGCAGCCCGATCGGCCCACCCCAGTCCTGCACGACGACCGTGACGCCCCCAAGGTCGAGACCGTCGAGCAGCCCGGACACGAGCTCCACGTGGCGGTCGTACGTGTACCAGCCGCGCTCGGTCGGCTTGTCGGATCGACCGAAGCCGGCGTAGTCCGGGCAGATCACGCGGTGCCTGGCGCCGACGAGCGGCGGCAGCATCCTGCGGTAGAGATAGGCCCAAGTCGGCTCGCCGTGAAAGCAGACCACGGGCGAGCCGTCGCCCTCGTCGACGTAGTGCAGTCGCAGCCCGTCCGCGTCGAACCAGTTCGGCTCGAAGTCGTACCCCGGCAGGTCCTGAAAGCGCTCGTCCGGTGTGCGGAAGACGTCCACGCGCACGGCACCCTACCCCCGAGTATCCCTCGCCGGCGCGTAGTCGCTACTTCGGCGCGACCGTCGGGCCGATTCCTGCGAAGAACAGGAACCAGACGGTGAAGGCGACGACCGCGAAGCCGGCGGTCACCACGAGCACGCCCTCGAGCGTCGTCGTGCGCTGGTACTCGAGTCCGCGGGCGGCGCGGAGCTCCTCGTGCTTGCGGTTGAGCCAGCCGAGCCCCATCGCGAGCAGCACGATCGTTACGACCGCGCCGAGCATCGTGACCCCGAGCGCGGCGCCGAGGGAGTCCGTCTCACCCTGGACCTGAGACCCGATCCAGAGCCATCCGAGCGGCACCCCGAGCCACAGCACGAAGCTGCCGACGACCATGATCAGCACGACGATGACGCCGCTGACGCCGGCGCGAAGCAAGTCCCGCATCGGCTCAGTATGCCGCCGTGCCAGGGGCTCTTTCGCTACGGGCTTGGCGGCGGTAGAGTCGCTTGACGGACTCGCGGTGCAGACGGTGGGCACGGATGCCGCGCACGGACGGCGAGAGGAGGTGATGCGCAGCTTGCAAAGGGGGGCGCGGCACTGCGCGCCGGCCCTGCGCGACCCGAACCAAGGAGTTCGCATGACCAGAGCAGAAGTCGAGCGGGACATCGAGGAGACCCTCGGACTAGTCCCCACCTTCATGCAGCAAGTGCCGGACTATCTAATCGAGAGCGAGTGGGGGATCTTCAAGAACCTCCAGCTCTCCGACGAGACCGAGATCCCGAACAAGTACAAGGAGCTGATCGGGCTCGGCGTCTCGGGCGCCACCCGTTGCCGCTACTGCGCCTACTTCCACGCAGAGGCGGCGCGCCTCTTCGGAGCGACCGACGAGGAGATTGTGGAGGCGTCTCTCGTGGCCAAGAACACCATGGCCTGGAGCACCTACCTGAACGCCATGCAGTTCGACTACGACGAGTTCGTGCGCGAGTTCGACCGGATCGCGGAACACGTGCGC
>JBKPHS010000111.1:0-10861 GCA_046729975.1 Actinomycetota bacterium | reverse complement strand
ACGATACGCCGTCGGCTGTCGTGCTGTCGGCTTTCGACGGCGTCCGGCGAGAGATCGCGAAGCTCACGCTCGAGAAGCTGCTCGTCGACGGGCGCATCCACCCCGCCAGGATCGAGGAGGCCTACTACCAGGCGAAGTCCGAGATCGACAACCACATCATCGAGCAGGGCGAGCAGGCGCTGTTCGAGGCCAACGTCCACTCCGTGCATCCCGAGCTCGTGAAGCTGCTCGGGCGGCTGAAGTTCCGCACCAGCTACGGCCAGAACGTGCTGGCGCACTCGATCGAGGTCTCCCGCTTGGCGGCGATGATCGCCGAGGAGCTCGGAGCGAGCGCGAAGACCGCGCGCCGCGCGGCCCTGCTCCATGACGTCGGGAAGGCGGTCTCGCACGAGGTCGAGGGTCCGCACGCGCTCGTCGGAGGCGACATTGCCCGGCGCTACAAGGAGCCCGAGGCGGTGGCCCACGCGATGGAGGCGCACCACAACGAGGTCGAGATGCAGACCGTGGAGGCCGTGATCGTGCAGGTTGCGGACGCCCTTTCGGGGGCCCGGCCCGGCGCACGAGGCGAGTCGCTCGAGCAGTACGTCAAGCGGCTGCGCGACCTCGAGGAGATCGCCACGCGTCACGACGGAGTGGAAAAGGTCTACGCCATGCAGGCGGGCCGCGAGATCCGCGTGATCGTGCGTCCCGAGGACGTGGACGACGACGAGGCGACCGTTCTCTCCCGCAAGATCGCGCGTGACGTGGAGAAGGAGCTTGACTTCCCGGGTCAGATCAAGGTCACGGTGATCCGCGAGAGCCGCGCCGTGGACTACGCGAAGTAGGCGTGTCAGAGGCCAAGCGGCGCCGATACCCTTGCCGGCCGTGAAGCGCTACCACGTCACCACCTTCGGGTGCCAGATGAACGAGCACGACTCGGAGCGCATGAAGGGCATGCTCGAGGCGCTCGGCTACGACGAGGCAGCGTCCCGCGACGAGGCCGATCTGATCCTCTTCAACACCTGCTCGATCCGCGAGTCGGCGGACAACCGCTTCATCGGGAACCTGGGCGAGGCCAAGCGCCTGAAGGCCGAGGACCCGTCGCGCGTCGTGGGCGTCGGCGGCTGCTGGGCCCAGTCTGTGAAGGACGAGGTGTTCCGGCGCTTTCCGTTCGTCGACGTCGCGTTCGGTCCCGGCCAGGTCCACAAGCTCGCCGAGTTCCTGACGAGCGACAGCCTGAGCGCTCAGGGCTTCTTCGAGTTCGAGGGCTTCACCGGCCATCTGCCGATGAAGCGTGAGCGCGACTACCAGGCCTGGGTGCAGATCTCCGTCGGCTGCAACTGCGTCTGCTCCTACTGCATCGTGCCGTCCACGCGCGGGCGCGAGGTGAGCCGGCCCGCAGGCGAGCTCGTCGCGGAGATCGAGCGGCTGGCCGCCGACGGCGTGCGCGAGGTCACGCTGCTCGGCCAGAACGTCAACTCGTACGGCCGCGACCTCCCGAAGGGCCAGAAGGCGACGTTCGCAGAGCTGCTCGCGAGGGTGGACGCGATCGACGGCGTAGAGCGGATTCGCTACACGAGCCCGCACCCGAAGGACATGCGCGAGGACGTGATCCGCGCGCACGCCGAGCTGCCCTCACTCTGCGAGCACATCCACCTGCCACTCCAGTCGGGCTCGAGCAGCGTGCTCAAGGCGATGCGGCGCACGTACAACCGTCAGCGCTACCTGGACCGGGTGGCGATGATCCGCGAGCACGTGCCGGACTGCGCCCTCACAACGGACATCATCGTCGGCTTTCCGGGCGAGACCGAGGAGGACTTCGGGCAGACGCTCGAGGTGGTCGAGCAGGTGCGCTACGACTCGGCCTTCACGTTCATCTTCTCGCCGCGCCGCGGCACGATCGCCGCGGATCTGCCCGAGCAGCTTCCACACGCGGTCAAGCGCGAGCGGATGGAGCGGCTCGTGGACGCAGTGCAGCGAATTGCCGCGGAGCGCGCGCAGCGATTCGTCGGCCGGACGATGGAAGTGCTTGTGGAGGGGCCGTCGCGCACCGACGCCGCGAAGCTCCGCGGGCGAACGCGGCACAACAAGACCGTGAACTTCAGCGGCGTCGCGCAGCCGGGCGAGCTCGTGGCTGTGGAGATCACCTCGGCGACGAGCACGACGCTCGCGGGCGAGGAGTCGCTGCTCGCGCGCGTCGCCTGAGCGTGCCGTGATCGTGGCGCTGTTCGGGCCGACGGGGGTCGGCAAGACGGCCGTCGCCGTCGAGCTCGCGGACCTGCTGCGCGAGCGCGGTGAGGATCCGGTGGCGATCTCGGCGGACGCGCTTCAGGTCTACGAGGGTCTCGAGACCCTCACCGGCGTGGCGAGCGCGGCCGAGCGCGCGCGACTCGAGCACCGGCTGGTCTCGTTCGTGCCGATAGGGGAGACCTTCTCCGTGGGCGAGTTCATGCCGCTCGCGCACGCCGAGATCGACGCGGCACTCGAGGCGGGGCGGCGCCCGATCGTGGTGGGAGGCACCGGCCTGTACCTGCGCGCGGCGCTCACGGAGCTCGACCTCGCGCCGCCGCCGGTGGACGGCCTGCGCGAGCGGCTGGAGGAGCGGCTACGCGAAGAGGGCCTCGGCGCCCTGCACGCCGAGCTCGCGCGGCGGGCGCCCTGGGCTGCGGCCACGGTCCCGGCGACCGACCACACGCGCATCGTCCGCGCGCTCGAGCTTCACGAGATGGGGGCACTCGAGCCGCAACCGGGGGAGTCGCAGCTGTGGACCGGCGACACGCGCCGGCCGACGGCTCTGTTCGGCCTCGTGATGGAGCGCGATGCGCTGTACGAGCGGATCGACGCGCGGATCGACGCGATGCTGGCCGCGGGCGCGGCGGAGGAGGTGCGCCGGGCGGAGGCGGCCGGCGCCTCGCGGACCGCCGGCAAGGCGCTCGGTTTCGAGGAGCTCCTGGCCGGCGACGCGGAGGGGATGAAGCGGCGCAGCCGCCAATACGCCAAGCGCCAGCTCACGTGGATGCGCAAGCTCTCCGGCGTGCGAACGATCGACGTGACGGCCCGCGAGCCCGCAGACGTCGCGGCCGAGATCGCAGCGGGGCTGCGCTAGCCCCTCTCCGCGCACGGCCAGGAGCTCCGCCACCTTGGCCGTGGCGGCCTCGCCGTATTCCATATAGTCAGCCGCCGACTCGAAGCGGGCCGAGCTTCCCGAGGAGTCCAGAAGCGGCCCGCGACACCGGAGACGGCGTGACGCTCACCCTCCTCGAGCGAGATGAACCTGCCAGTGCCTAACAACTCCGCGAACGTCAGCGCCGCGGGCGGTGCCGAGCCCCCGCGCCGCGTCCGGACGTGGTAGTCGGGGAGCCAGTCGTCGAGCGAGGCGTTCCGGTGCGGTTTGAGAAGTGGCAGGCCCTCGGCAACGACTACATCATCGTCGAGGAGCGCGACCTGCCGTTCGACCTCACGCCCGAGCGCGTGCGGCTGCTGTGCCTGCCGCACACGGGCGTCGGATCGGACGGCGTGCTGCTCCTGTCCGAGCCGGACGAGCCCGGGTTCGTCGCGAAGCTGCGCATCTTCAACCCCGACGGATCCGAGGCCGAGCTGTCTGGAAACGGCGCGCGGGAGGCGGTCCTCTACCTGCGACGCCGCGGCTGGACAGACAGCGATACCTTCTCGATCCAGACGGCGGCCGGGGAGATCCGCCCGTACATCACGGGTCCCATGACGTGCAAGGTGGACATGGGCCGCGCGAGACTGCGCGGCGAGGGCACGCTCGAGTCCGCTGGCCGCCAGTTCCGCTACCAGGACCTCTCGGTCGGCAACCCGCAGTGCGCGATCGAGGTGGGGGAGGGGCTCGAAGAGCTCGACCTGGGCCTCTACGGGCCGCCGATCGAGAGCAATACCGAGCTGTTCCCCGAGCGGACCAATGTCTCCTTCTGGCGCCGCGACGCCGCGGGCGAGATCAGCGCCCGCATCTTCGAGCGCGGTGCCGGCGAGACGATGTCGTCGGGCACGGGCGCGAGCGGCGCCGCGGTCGCGGCGGTCCTCCGCGGCGCGGACAGCCCGGTGACGGTCCACCTGGACGGCGGCGACCTCGAGGTCGAGGTGGGGGAGGATCTGCATGTCGACCTGACGGGCTGGGCCGTCCCCGTCTACTCCGGGACGCTCAGCGACGAGTTCCTAACGAAGCTCGATGAGACCTAGCGCACGACTCAACCGCATCCCGCCGTACCTGTTCGCCGAGCTCGAGCGCAAGGTGAGGGAGAAGAAGGCGCAGGGAATCGACGTGATCAGCCTCGGCATCGGCGATCCGGATACGCCGACGCCCCGCTTCGTCGTCGAGGCGCTCCGGGAGGCGGCGGCTGACCCTGGCACTCACCATTACCCGTCGAACCGCGGCCGGCCCGAGCTGCGCGAGGCGCTGGCTCGCTTCTACGAGCGGCGCTTCGGCGTGTCGATCGACCCCGAGACCGAGGTCATTCCGGCGCTCGGGGCCAAGGAGTGCATCTTCAACCTGAATCTCGCCTTCCTCGACTCAGGTGAGGTGGCGCTGGCCGCCGATCCGGGCTACCCCGTGTACACCGGCGGTCCCTTGCTCGCCGGCGCGGAGCCAGTGCTGATTCCGCTGCTCCCCGAGAACGGCTTCGCGCCCGACCTCGACGCGATCCCCGCCGACGCGCGCGAGCGCGCGCGCCTGCTCTACCACAACTACCCGAACAACCCGACCGGGGCCGTGGCGCCCGAGGGGCTGTTCGAGCGCGTCGTGGAGTTCGCGCGCGCGAACGCCGTGGGTGGCGGGCCCGACGCCTCCTACACTGAGACGCCCTTCGACGGCTACGTGGCCCCGAGCTTCCTCGCGACTCCCGGTGCCAAGGAGGTGGGCGTCGAGGTGTTCTCGCTCTCGAAGGGCTACAACATGACCGGCTGGCGTACGGCCGCGATCCTCGGGAACCAGAACGCGGTCGAGGCCTACTGGAAGCTCAAGACGAACATCGACTCGGGCATGTTCGAGGCCGTCCAGCTCGCCGCCGCGGCCGCGCTCGACGGAGGCGACGATGCGGCGCGTGAGATGAGCGCCGTCTACCAGCGCCGGCGTGACCTGGTGTGTGACGCCCTGCGCGACATCGGCGTGGACGTGACTCCGCCGAAGGGCACGATCTACGTCTGGGCGCCCGTGCCCGACGGTCACACCTCCGCTTCCTACTGCGAGCTCGTGCTCGACGAGTCGGCGGTGGTCCTGTCGCCGGGCAGCGCCTACGGGCCAAACGGCGAGGGCTTCTTCAGGATCTCGCTCACCGTCGCTGACGAGCGGCTGTCCGAGGCGGTCGAGCGCCTCCGCTCGAGCCTCGGGGGCTAACCGTGCAGTACTGCGGTATCGCCGTCGGACCGGAGTTCCAGCACCTCTGCGCCCTCCGCGAGGTGCGGACCGACGAGCCCCCGGTCAGGCTCGCGGTCGCCTTCTACCAGCCTGGCGCGGTCGAGCAGGTGGTTGCCCAGGTGGAGGCCCTGGGCGACGTGGTGGTGGCGGTCGCCTCCCCGGCTGGCGAGCCGGCCGCTGGGACGGACGCTCGCGCCTGCGACCTTGAGCTGGCGCGCCGCGGCGTGGCGCCCCAGCGTTACCTGGAGCCGGGCGGAGCGCTGTTCGCGGGACTGGCGCGCCTCGGGGTCTTCCACCCAGCGGAGGACGGCGCGCGTCAGGGGACGGTGCCGGAGGGCGCCTACCGGTCGGGAGCGCTGTTCGAGACGAACGTAGAGGCCGTCTTCGCCTCCCTCCAGGGGCGCCGCGTTCCCGCAAGGCGGCATCCACTCGGCGTCCGGCGGCGCGTCGAGGAGCTCCTGCAGGACCACGTGGTGGACGAGGGCGGCGATCTCTGGCACCGCCGGATCGAAGAGATAGAGGCGGCCGCGGCTGCCCTCACGGCGCATCGCTACGCGGTCGGGCACGCCTCCTGGATCGGTGACCCCGAGGAGGGCGTGATAGTCGTCCCGGGCTCGCGCGTGCCGGAGCGATTCAGCGCCGACGGGGTGATGCCGCCGGTCGCTCGTCTGCCGCTGCCGGGCTAACCCGGTCGCGAGGAGAGCGTCTCGCGCAGTCCCGTGTCGAGGTCGCGCGGGGAGTAGCCGAGCTCGCGGCGAGCCTTGTCGTCCCTGGCCCAGTAGGTCACGCCGTCCGAGACCTTGATCGTCTCGCCGAGGTTGGGCTGAAGGCCGAGCGGCTTTGCCACCAGCGGTCCGAGCGGCGACATCGCCTTCAGCACGGACGTGGGCAGGCCGAAGCGCGGAGGACGCCGTTCGGAGATCTCGGCAGCCTTGTCGACGAACTCGCGCATGGTGCCGATCTGCCCACCGATCACATAGGACTCGCCGATCGTCCCCCTGTCGTACGCGAGCAGGATGCCTTCGGCCACGTCGTCCACGTGCACGAAGTTGATCCCGAGGTCGCCGAACGGCAGCGCCAGAAGCCTCCCCTTCTCGAGCTGATCCAGCACGTTGCCCAGGTCGGAGTGGTCGCCGGGCCCGTAGACACCGCCCGGCTGGACGATCACGATCGGCGCGCCCTTCGCGATCCGGTCCTTGGCCACCTGGTGCGAGAGGAACTTGGTCTCGTCGTAATACGAGAGCCAGCCGTCGCGAGGACGCTCGTACCGCTCGTCGACGACCTCGCCGCGCGTGTTTCCGAATACGTTGACCGTCGAGACGTACACGATGCGCGGCACCCGAGCTTCGATGGCGGCGTCGAGGACACGCTCTGTGCCGCGCACGTTCGCGTCGTACATCGCCTCGCGCTTGGTTTTCGGGATCCCGATCTTGTACATCGCCGCCACATGGAAGACGGCGTCGCAACCCTCCACGCTGTTGCGGATCGCGTCGGCGTCCGAGAGGTCGCCCTCGGCGAGCTCGCAGCCGGAATCTCCGAGCCGCTGTGCCTTCCCAGGCGAGCGCACGAGCGCAACGACGTCGTCGCCCCGCGCCCGCAGCCGCTCGATCACGCGCTCGCCGATGAAGCCCGTTCCCCCCGTCACGAACGCACGCATGGGCCAACTCTAAACTGGAATACATGGAGAAGGATCGGCACGGGCGAAGATCGCAATCGCGCTACGGCGCGGGCATACGCAATCCGCGCGCGCGCCAGCGCTCCCTGTGCATCGCCGCGGGGCCGGGCGACCTGGATCTCGCGGAGCTGCGGGAGCTCCTGCGGACCGCCGGCGTAGCGGTCGGGGGCGAGCTCGTACAGCGACGCGCGCGGCCCGATCCGGACCGTTACTTCGGCAGGGGCAAGCTCCAGGAGCTGAAGGCGGCGGTCAAGGAGGCGGACGCGAACCTCGTGGCCTGCGACGACGAGCTGCTGCCGCGCCAGGAGCGCAACCTCGAGCAGGAGCTCGGCGTGCCGGTCATCGACCGCACGGCGATTATCCTCGACATCTTCGCGGACCACGCTCATACCGCCGAGGGCAAGCTGCAGGTGGAACTCGCCCAACTCGAGTACAACCTCGCCCGCATGCGCGGCCTGTGGACCCATCTCGAGCGGCTGGGCGGCGGCGTCGGCACGAGGGGCCCCGGCGAGACCCAGATCGAGACCGACCGCCGGCTGGCACGCGACCGCATGGCCTCCCTCAAGCGACGCCTCGAGCAGACGAAGAGCACCCGCGCCGTCATGCGGCGGGAGCGGGAGCGCGCTGCGCTGCCCACGGTCGCGCTCGCGGGCTATACGAACGCCGGCAAGTCCACCCTGCTGAACGCGCTCACCGGCGCCCGGGTCGGCGTCGCGGATCACCTCGTCCACACGCTCGACCCGACCACGCGTACTTTCGAGATCAGCGGCCGGACCTATCTGCTGACGGACACCGTCGGCTTCATCCGCAAGCTTCCGCATCAGCTCGTCGACGCCTTCGCGGCCACGCTCGAGGAGGCCATGGAGGCCGACCTGGTCCTGCACGTCGTGGACGCGTCGATGCCCGAGGACGACCTCGTCGCCATGGTCTCGGCGGTCGAGGAGACGCTCGGAGAGATCGGCGCCGCGGAGCGGCCGCGGCTGCTCGTGCTCAACAAGGTGGACCTCGTCGACGAGGAGCGGCGGCGCGAGCTGTCGTTCCGTCACCGAGGCGCCGTACAGGTGTCGGCGGCCACCGGCGAAGGGCTCGGCGAGCTCGGCGAGGCCATCGAGGCCCGCTTCCTGCGCAGCCTGCGGCCCATGGAGCTGCTCGTGCCCTACGAGGAGGGTGGCAGCCTGTCCGAGCTGCACGACGTCGCCGGTGACATGGAGCGCGAGGACACCGCCACCGGCGTGCGCGTCCGAGCGCGCGTTCCGGCCGGCGCGGCGCCGCGGTTCGAGCGCTTCGCGACGGACGGCAACGGCGCCGGCCCGCCGGACGGGTGACGCTTCCTTTCACTCGCCTCAGCGAGGCGGCGCGGCAACCCTCACGCGCGCACGACGGCGACGCCGGCTTCGACCTGCACGCGGCGGAGGATGCGCTGATCGGACCGGGCGAGCGAGCGAGCGTCGGGACCGGCATCGCGCTGGCGATACCGGAGGGCCACGCGGGGCTCGTGCTGCCGCGCTCCGGGCTCGCGGCGAGGCACGGGATCGGCGTGGTCAACGCCCCCGGTTTGATAGACCCCGAGTACCGCGGGGAGGTCCGGGTGCTGCTCTTGAATACGGACCTGAACGAACCGTTCGAGGTTGGTGTGGGGGACCGGATCGCACAGCTACTGATAGTCCGCTTCGAGACACCCGAGCTGAGCGAGCAGCTCACGCTCGACGCGACCGGCCGTGGCGAGGGGGGCTTCGGGTCGTCGGGACGGTGAGCGGTCCACCACCCGACAGCATCCGCACGCTGTTCGAGCGCTTCGACCGCTCGGTCTTCGACGCGCCCGGCGGGAAGGCGCGCATCCGCCTCGTCGTGCCCGGCGAGGGCCAGTGGGACCTCGTGATCGACGGAAGGCGGCGCCGCCTCGTGCGCGGCCTCGATCGCTACGAACCAGACGCGCTGCTCACCGCCGACTCCGCGACCTGGCAGCAGATCACCAGGGACGTAACGGGCGGGATGGAGGCCTTCCGCTCCGGCCGGCTCGTGATCCGGCGGAACCTGCACCTCGGCGTTGGCTTCCTCGCCGCTACCAGCGGCATGACCGAGCCGGGCCGCTTGCGCTTTCACACCGCGCGCACGGGGGAGGGGCGCATCTCGGTCCTCGAGGCGGGCGAGGGGGAGCCGGTGCTCCTGCTGCACGGGCTCGGGGCCACCAAGGCGTCGTTCATGCCCACGGTCGCAGCGCTCGCCCCGGCCGGCTACCGGACGATCGCGCTGGACCTGCCCGGCTTCGGCGACTCGAGCAAGCCGATCGGCGCGCCGTACGACGCCCAGTTCTTCGCCCGCTCGACGGTCGCCCTGATGGATGCACTCGAGCTCGAGCGCGCTTACGTCGTCGGCAACAGCATGGGTGGGAGGGTGGCGCTCGAGATGGGGATGAGCCACCACGACCGCGTCGAGCGGATCGCGCTGCTGTCACCGTCCCTCGCCTGGCTGCGCAGGCCCGGCTGGGTCAGCTACCTACGCTTCCTGCGACCCGAGCTCGGTCTGATTCAGCCGACGCCGCGGCCGGTGGTCGAGAGAGTCGTGCGTGGGCTGATTCCCGGCGCGCGCGACGACTGGACGGCCGTCGGCGTCGACGAGTTCCTGCGCGCCTACCTCACGCCGCGCGGCCGCGCCGCGTTCTACGCCGCGGCGCGCAACATCGCGCTCGAGGCGCCGCACGGCAACGACGGCTTCTGGACGAGGCTGCGGGCGCTCCAGAGCGACACCCTCTTCGTCTGGGGCAGGAACGACACCCTGGTGCCGATCAGCTTCATGCGCCACGTCGAGAAGGCGCTGCCGGGCGCCGAGCACGTGGAGCTCGACTGCGGCCACGTTCCCCAACTCGAGCGCCCGCGCGAAACGCATGCGGCCATTCTGCGTTTCTTCCGGGCTGGGAGGTCGGCCAGAGCGGCGTAATCGGTAATCGGTAATCGGGCTTGACCGGATCCTGACTACCGACTACCGACTACCGACTACCGACGGATCTACACGCCCGCCGCCCGCCGGGCACTCCGGTGCGCCGCCTCCTCCATCCGGTCGTCGAGCGCCAGCAGCTCGATCCCGAGCGCGAGCTCGATCAGCCGGTCCGCGAGCCAGACGTTCTTCGGCAGGAGCGGGCCGTGCAGGTAGGTCCCGATCACGTTGCCGCGCCTGACGCCCTCGCGGCGATCCTTGCCGTTGTTGCCGAAGCCCTTCAGCACACGGCCGAGGGGCGTCTCGCCCTCGCCGAGGTAGGTGCGGCCGCCGTGGTTCTCGAAGCCGGCGATGATCCTCGGCCCCGTGCCGAGATCGGCCTCGATCGCGCAGTTCCCGATGAGGCGGGGCCCCTCCTCGCGCACGGTGTGCAGGTCCACGAGCCCCACCCCCGGCAGCGAGCGATCGCCGAGCTGGTAGCTCGAGCCGAGCAGCTGGTAGCCGCCGCAGACCGCCAGCACGACCGCGCCACGATCGGCCGCTTCGTGGAGGGCGTCGCGCTTGGTGGCCACCATGTCCTCGGCCACGAGCGCCTGGTCACGGTCCTGGCCGCCGCCCATGTAGAAGAGATCGGCCGCTTCCGGATCGAGCTGGTCGCCGAGGCCGCTCGCATCGAGCGAAAAGCCGAGGCCGCGCCACTCGCAGCGCGCCCGCAGCACGGCGATGTTGCCGCGGTCGGCATAGATGTTCATCAGGTCCGGATAGAGCGAGCAGACTCGCAACGTCGGCGCCATCAGGCCGCCTCAAGCATCACCACGACGCTGCCGACATACTCGGGCGTCGGCGCCACCCGGCGCCGCGGCAACACGCGGAAAGCGAGCCGTTCGGCGGCGGCCTCG
>JBKPHS010000110.1:0-3471 GCA_046729975.1 Actinomycetota bacterium | reverse complement strand
TCGATACCGACAGAATTCATCGATGGGCCTCCTTCGTCCCGGACTTCACTTGCGCCCGAGGGCATACCGCCTCGGACACCGGAGCGCTAGGAGGCCCGCTCCTTCATGGGATCAAGGGGTTCGCGGCAACTTTTTCGCAGGTCCGATCGGTTGCGGATGGCTTGCGCAGGGCCGCGGATCGCCTCCTTGAGCTCGTTGGGTCGCTGGCGGGAGCGAGCGGTCGGTGGTGGCCGCTATTTGCGCAGGCGGGCTCGCCGTCGACGGTGGTCGGCGTCGTTGGACGGCGTTAGGCTGCTGGTGGGCGCGGGTCGATGACGTGTCGAAGAGCAGGCGTCTGGGGCTCGTGAATCTGCCGCGCGACTTGCCCTTCGAGGGCCTGATCTATGCGCGCCCCGGTGTCACGCTCGCGCCCGTTTTCTTCGCTGCTGCTGCCTGCCAGTCCGAGACCGTCCGCTTGTAGGAGGCCTCGGCCTGTTGGGCGAGTTCGCGCTCGGCGGTGCGCATCCTCTGGCGGGTCGCCCAGGTCCCGGTGTTGGTGCCCTTGAGCGTCGGGGCGCCGGCGCGGATCTCGAGCAGGCGCAGCTTCTTGGCCGTCAGCGACGGCTGCTGGTGGGCGTAGTCCTGGCCGCGGCTGAGCAGGCACCAGAACAGCACGGCGAGCTTGCGCGCGCAGGCGACGACGGCGATCTTGTTGCCGCGCCGGGCGCGGATCCGCTCATAGAAGGCGTGCAGCGGGCCGGGCTGCTGGACGACCGACCAGGCCGCCTCGACCAGCGCCCAGCGCGCCGACGGGGAGCCCTGCTTTGAGATCCGCCCGCCCTTCGCCGGCGAGCTGCCGGACTGGTAGACGCGCGGGTCGAGGCCGAGGTAGCCGATCAGCTTGCGCGAGGTCGCGAAGCGGCGGATGTCGCCGACCGCGGCCAGGAACGTCGCCGCGCAGATCACGTTGACCCCCGGCACGGTCATCAGCCGCCGCAGCTCCGGCGAGCCGAGCGCCTGGCGGGCGATCTGGCGCTCGACCGCGGCGATCTCGACGTCGAGAAACTCAACGTGGCGCAGGCAGGCCGCGACCGTCTCCGCCTCCTCGAGCGGCAGCTCGAGCCCGGCCAGCCACTCCCTTCCCTTGACGCCGAACAAATCAGACACCGGCGGGCGGCCCACCAGCCGACGCACGAGCACGGCGTGGATCTCGTTCTTCGCCCGCGACCGTGCACGCACCAGCTGCTCGCGCCGCCCAAGCCGCCTGCGCAACACGCGCGTCCACTCATCCGGCGACCAGACGGCGTCGAGCTCGCCGGCCGCGAGCAGCCTCGCCAGCGTGCGCGCGTCGAGGCGGTCGGTCTTCGCCCGCGCCTGGCGGATACCGGTATCGGCCGGGCTGACCACCACCACCCGGGCGACGTGCGGCTCGAGGATCCGCGCGATCTCCCACGCGCTCCCGGTCACCTCCAACGCCACCCGGTCCGTGCGCGCCAGACTCTGCGCGAACAGCTCCAGCTGCTCCGGCGTCGTCGCGATCCGACCAGCGGAGCGGAGCGCGCCCTCCTCGACGATCGCGACCTCGCAGAAATCGCGGTGCACGTCCAACCCAATCGACCTTCCGACTGCCCTCACCTCGTCCCCCTCTACTCGTTGAACGAAATGGAGAACCAGCGGGCAAACGACAACGACCGATGCGTGCTCGCAGCACATCCGGGCAAGTCGCAGGGGCGGCCACCGAGTAAGCCCGAGCTCGAAGCTCATCGTCCACAAACGGCCTGCCCGACTGCGTTCTCCGCGAAAGCCCCTGTCCCGGTCGGCCGACCGTAAGGTCGGGCCCGGACAGCAACTCTCAAGGCGGCAGTTTCATGCCCCGAGCAGCAAGAGCGCCGCCGCGCCCGGGGTCGACTACTGCAACGCTCTGAGGACAGCGTGCCGCATCGCGCAGTCGAAGCGGAAAGCTGACCGGCGGGCTCCTGCGTGCCTGGGAGGACCACGCAGCGCAGCAGCGCGACCACCCATGCCGTGCTCGCGCGGCGACGGAGCGAGCCGGGGGAATGGAATCCCGGTGACGGAGGCGGGCGACGACGTGCGCTGACGCTCGTTGACGCCGCTGCTGCGGTCCCGAGACGTCGCGTGTAGCGTCGAACGCGCGCGTCTACGGCGAATTTGGCTCTACCAAGCCCAAAAACGGAGGGGAGGGATTCGAACCCTCGGACGACGTTGCCGCCGTCAACGGTTTTCGAGACCGGCAGAAACGCCCGCAAGCCCCGATGGCAGCTTGAGTTCGGATGCCGGGGGAATGTCGGGGGGAATGAAAGTCAGCGACTCGGTCGGACCTACCGATCGTCCTGGTCCTCGCGGAGCACCGGCTCACGAGAGTTTTCCTTTGCCACCGCTACGAGAGCGAAATCCACGGTGGCGTAGACGACTGCGTGTCGTCCGACGCGGGCGTCGTCTCAGCGCTCGGTCGCGTCTCCCAACTGCTGTAAATGGCCGTGAGCCCGTCAAGGGCACGGCGTAGGTTCCCTCAAGTCCTGCAAGACGTTGAAGGAGGTCCTACGCCGTGAGACGCACCGTACCGCCGTCGGCGGAGATTGAGGCTCAGATCGACCGGTTGCTGGCCGTGGGGGTCGGTGAGAACCCGCGGGAGTCGCTGTCTGATCTGGCGAAGCTGGGGGCCCGCTTGATCATCCAGCGGGCTGTGGAGGACGAGTTCGACGCCTGGCTTGGCCGGGCGCGCTATGAGCGCCGGCCCGACTATCAGCGCGGGCTGCGCCACTATGGCAGCGGGCTACGCAACGGCTTTCGCCCGCGCAGGGTGCAGACGCTCGAGGGCGAGCTCCAGGTCGAGATCCCGCAGGTCAGGGAGGCCGCCGAGCCGTTCGTCTCGAAGCTGTTTCCAGCACCAAGGTCCTGCGCACCGAGCCGCTGCGGGCGATGGTGATCGGCGCGTTCGTCAGGGGCCTGTCGATGCGCGACATCGAGTCGCTCTGCGAGAAGGCGGGACTGGGGAAGCTGTCGAAGACGACCGCCTCGCGCATCTGCGAGGAGCTGCGCGAGCGCTTCGAGCAGTTCAAGCGCCGCGACCTCTACGACGTTCAGGTCGCGGCGCGGTTCCTCGACGCGATCTTCCTCTCGGTCCGGCCCGACGGGCCCAAGGAGGGCGTGCTGGTGGCCTGGGGCTTCACCGAAGACGGGGAGCGGGTGCTGCTGTCGGTGATGCTCGGGATGCGCGAGTCGCACCAGGACTGGCTTGAGCTCGGGCGCGACCTGATCTCCCGCGGGCTCGGCGCGCCGCTCTTGATCGTCGCCGACGGGGGTCTGTCCGATGTTCTGTGTGAGGTCGGGGTGACCGATACTGCGGTCTGACGCCGTGGTCGGGAGCCGTGGAGCCCGGAGGGCGACGCGGCGAGCGACCTCGGCGGGCGGGCCGGGAGAGGACACCCCTTGACCACGCAGAAGAGGAAGCCGATCCGGGACGTGCTCCCT
>JBKPHS010000109.1:0-9263 GCA_046729975.1 Actinomycetota bacterium | reverse complement strand
ATGGAGATCTGTTACTCGAGAGAGGGTCTGGCCGACTATCTCGACCGAACGGGGGCGAACGGGAACGGGCACATCTACCTCGACCGCTTCCTCGAGAACGCGATCGAGATCGACGTCGACGCCCTCTGCGACGGGGAGGAGGTCGCGATCGGCGGCCTGATGCAGCACGTGGAGGAAGCAGGCGTCCACTCCGGCGACTCCGCCTGCGTCATCCCCGCGATGTCGCTTGGCCCCGAGATGCTCGCCCAGGTCGAGCGCGCCACCGAGCGGCTGGCGCTGCGGCTCCGGGTGGTGGGGCTGATCAACGTCCAGTATGCGATTCACGGCGACGACGAGCTGTACGTGATCGAGGCCAACCCGCGCGCGTCGCGGACCGTCCCGTTCGTCTCCAAGGCGGTGGGCGTGCCCCTCGCCAAGGCGGCCTGCCGCCTGATGCTCGGCGAGCGGCTGCGCGACCTCGACCTCCAGCTGCCGAGCGCCACCGGCGGCTTCCGGCACGTCTCCGTCAAGGAGGCGGTGCTGCCCTTCAGCCGCTTCCCGCGCGCCGACGCGCTGCTGGGACCGGAGATGAAGTCGACGGGCGAGGTGATGGGCGTTGCGAGCGACTACCCGGCTGCCTTCGGCAAGGCGCAGGCGGCGGCGGGCGCCGAGCTCCCGACGGCCGGTGCGGTGTTCATCAGCGTCACTGACGGCGACAAGCCGGCCGCCACACAGCTCGCCGCGTCGCTCCACGACCTCGGCTTCCGGATCCTCGCCACCGGGGGGACCGCGCAGGCGATCCGCCGCATGGGCGTGCCCGTCGAGCGCATCCACAAGATCCACGAGGGATCTCCGAACGTCGTCGATCGGATCGAATCCGGCGACGTGGATCTCGTGATCAACACCCCGACGGGCTCGGGCGCGCGTTCCGACGGCTACGAGATCCGCCGCGCCGCCACCGGCCACGGAGTCCCCTGCATCACGACGATGACTGGCGCGAGTGCGGCGCAGCGCGCGATCCGGGCCCTGCAGAAGGGCGAGCCACCCGTCCGCTCCCTGCAGGAGCTCCACGCCCGGCCGCAGCGGCGCGAGCGGGATTCGAAGCCCGCCCGCAAGGCGCCGGCGTGAGCGAGCCCCGGACGCTTGCGCCGCTCGGGCGCCGCTCGGCGACGGTGACCGCTAACGAGTCGGTCGGCGCCTACCGCCTGATCTCGGCGGCGGACCGCGACGGACCCCCCGACCCCCGGCCGGGCCAGTTCTACATGCTCTCCACCGCGGAGCGCTGGGGAGGCGGGAGCGACGAGCGGCCCTACCTTCCGCGGGCCTTCTCGTTCGCGCGCATGCGCGAGGGGACGCTCGACTTCCTGCTCGAGTCGATCGGCCCGGGCACGGAGCGGCTCGCCGAGCTCGAGCCGGGCGACGGGCTGCTGCTCGTCGGCCCGGTAGGCGCGGGCTTCCGCAGCCCGGAGCGCGGCCGGCCGCTGCTCGTGGGCGGGGGTATCGGCGTCGCGCCGCTCCTCTGCTGGCAGGATGAGCTCGGCCCCGACGCCGGCGTGCTGCTCGGGTTCCGCTCGGGCGTGCACGCGGACGCGGCGGAGCTCTTCTCCGGCGATCCCCGGGTCGTGACCGACGACGGCTCGGTGGGCCGCGCCGCCCTCGTTACGGAGCTCTTGCGGGAGGAGCTCGATCGCGATCCCACGGCCACCGTCTATGCGTGCGGCCCGCCGCCGATGCTGGAGGCGGTGCGCGCCCTATGCGCCGAGTGCGAGGCGCCGGCGCAACTCGCGCTCGAATCGGGCATGGCGTGCGGCTTCGGCGCCTGCTTCGGGTGCGTCGTGCCCACGCGGAGCGGGTATGTGCGGCTGTGCGTTGAGGGGCCGGTGCTGAACGCCGCAGAGCTCGAGACCGCGCTGTTTCCAGGGCATGTCTAGTCGTCAGTCGTCAGTCGTCAGTCGTCAGGGCTTCGATTTCTGCGGTGTTGGTCTCCGCGGGCCTGTTTTCAACGGGTCCGGCACGTTCGATGCTCTTGCGGCTCTGCGGGCTTTCGGTGATGCGCTGCTTGACGAGTTTCCGTTAGACGCGTTCGTCTCGAAGACGATCACGCTTGCGCCGCGGGAGGGCAATCCGCCGCCGCGGTTGTGGGAGACGCCCGCCGGCCTGATCAACTCGATCGGGCTGCCAAACAAGGGCCTGAAGGGGTTCCTGGCCGAGGACCTGCCGGAGCTCGCGCAGTTGCCGGTGCCTCTTGTGGTGTCCGTGATGGGCTTCAGCCGCGACGAGCTCGCCGCCCTGGTGGAGGCCGTGGGGCAGCGTCCGGAGGTGGCGATGCTGGAGCTGAACGTCTCCTGCCCGAACGTCGAGACGGGCCTCGTGATGGGCGCCGACCCGGCCGAGACGGCTCGGGCCGTCGAGCGGGTGAGGCCTTTGAGCGACAAGCCGCTGATCGTCAAGCTGACGCCGACGGCCTCGGATCCCGCGGCAGTCGGCGCCGCGGCGGCGGGCGCGGGCGCCGACGCGCTGTCACTCGTCAACACGCTCAAGGGCATGGCCCTCGATCCCCCCACGGGCAGGCCCTGGCTGGGAGCCGGCAGCGGCGGACTCTCCGGTCCCGCCATCAGGGCAGTGGGTCTCGAGCAGGTGCACGCCGTCTCGAGTCGAGTCGCGATCCCCGTGGTGGGCATGGGCGGGATCGAAAGCGGCAGGCACGCGGCCGAGTACCTCGCCGCGGGCGCGACCTGCGTCGCCGTCGGCACCGAGAGCTTCCGCGACCCGGCCGCAGGGCGCCGGATCTCTCTGGAACTGGGCGACATCCTCCGGAAAGAGCGGGGTTTTTCGGGCGTCGTTTCGCGGTCGGGCGGCATCGAGGCGACTGTCACAAAAGACCTGCAAAGACAGGACAAAACACTCAAGTAGCCCGAATCAGAATGAAGCTCAACCTGAGGTCGACCCGAATTCGCGAAAAAATTGCGTCCTGAGGGTGGACAGGTTCGGAGCCGTATGTAGAATCGCCGCCCATGCCAGCGCCTGCGCAGTCGCCTCCGAAGACCGCCGCCGGAGCGACCGCAGAGCGCATAGTCGCTCCCGAGCGCTCGCTCACCCAGCGGATGGACGCCCTGAAGCGGGCGAATGAGATCCGCACGCGGCGCGCCCGCCTAAAGCGCGATCTGAAGGCCGGAAGGGCCCAAGTGCGGGGACTTTTGCTCGATCCGCCCGAGTATCTGCAGACCGCCAAGGTCTTCGACCTGCTGCTCGCGGTGCCGAAGTACGGGCGCGTGAAGGTCAATCGCATCCTTACGCAGTGCCGTATCTCGCCTAGCAAGACGATCGGCGGGCTGTCCGAGCGCCAGCGCAACGAGCTCGTCTCGTACTTACGCCGTTAGCCGGTTCCGCTAGCGGCGCCCGGCGTGAACGTGCTCGTCATCACCGGGCCCTCCGGGGTCGGGAAGGGCACGCTGATCCGGGCGTTGATGGTGCGCCTGCCAGGTCTCGAGCTGTCGGTCTCGGCCACCACGCGCGAGCCCAGGCCAGGGGAGGAGAACGGTCGGGATTACTGGTTCATGACCCCCGAGGAATTCGAAAAACGCCTGCAAGCGGGCGAGTTCCTCGAGCACGCCGAGTACGCGGGGCATCGCTACGGGACGCTCCGCTCCGAGCTCGAGCGGCCGGCGGCGCGGGATGGAGACGGGATCCGAGGCCTCGTGCTCGAGATCGAGATCCAGGGCGCGCGCCAGGTCCGGGAGGCGCTGCCGGAGGCCGTCCAGGTCTTCATCAAGCCCCCCTCGCGCGAGGCCCTGCGGGCCCGTCTGGCAGGTCGGGGCGCCGAGTCCTCGGATCAGATCGAGCGCCGCCTGGAGGTCGCGCGCGAGGAGCTCGAGGCCGAGTCCGAGTTCCCCTACGTGATCGTCAACGACCGGCTCGAGAAGGCGGTGGATGAGCTCGCGGAGCTGGTCGCTACCCTATGGGGCCCTGAAGCCGGAGGAGCCGCGAAGTGATCAAGCCCCGTCTCGACATCCTGCTGGACCGCGTCGACTCGCACTACGCGTGCGTTCTCGTGGCGGCCAAGCGGGCCCGCCAGATCAGCTCGTACTACCACAACCTCGGTGAGGGCACGTTCGACGAGTACCCGCCCCCGATGGTCGAGACGGCGTCGAAGAACTACCTGCAGATTGCGCTCGAGGAGATCGCGGCAGGCAAGCTGAAGTACCGCTACCGCACCTAGGAGACGCTCGTGGCCAGGGTGCTCCTCGGGGTCTCCGGCGGGATAGCCGCCTACAAGGCGGTCGAGCTCGTGCGGCTCGCCGGCAAGGCTGGACACGCGGTGCGAGTGATCCAGACTCAGGCCAGCCTGAACTTCGTCGGCCGCGCCACCTTCGAGGGCATCACGGGCGCGCCCGTCCTGGTGGACGAGTTTGAGCGGGATCCCGCTCGGGGCGCCTTCCCGGGCGACCCGGCCCCCGACCACGATCCGATCTCGCATCTCGAGGTCGTCGCGCGGGCGGACGTGCTCGCCGTGGCGCCGGCATCGGCCAACACGATCGCGAAGCTGGCGCACGGCCTGGCCGACAACATGCTGACCAGTGCCGCGCTCGCCTCGCGGGGCCCGCTGGTCCTCGCCCCCGCGATGAACGAGCGCATGTACGAGCACCCGGCCACGCAGGCGAACCTGCGTTCGCTGGACGCCCGCGGGGCCCGCATCGTGGCGCCGGGGACGGGGGCGCTCGCTTCCAGGGGAGAGTGGGGGGTGGGCAGGATGGCCGAGCCCGGCGAGATCCTTGCGGCGATCGAGGATTCGCTGGAGGCCGACACCGGCTACGCGCCGCGCTCCCTCGACGGCCTTCGGGTGCTCGTCACCGCGGGCGGCACGCGCGAGCCGGTCGACCCGGTCCGCTACGTGGGCAACCGCTCCTCTGGCCGGATGGGCTTCGCGCTCGCCGAGGAGGCCGCTCGCCGCGGCGCGGAGGTCACCGTGATCGCGGCGAACGTCGCGCTCGAGCGTGCGCCCGGCATCCGCTACCTCGACGTCGAGACGGCCGCCGAGCTCGAGGCGGCGGCGCGCTCCGAGTTCCCGGCTGCCGACGCGCTGCTGATGGCCGCCGCGGTGTCGGACTTCCGGCCCTCGTCCGCGGAGAGCTCCAAGATCTCGAAGTCGGGCCGCGACGGGCTCACCGTCGAGCTCGAGCCGACGGTGGACGTGCTCGCCGAGCTTTCCGGCGAGCGACGCGCCGGCCAGACGCTGATCGGCTTCGCCGCCGAGCACGGCGCCGGAGCGCTCGAGCGCGCGCGCGAGAAGCTCGAGCGGAAGGGCCTCGACGCCGTCGTGCTGAACGACGTCTCGGAGCCCGGCATCGGCTTCGACTCCGCCGAGAACGAGGTCTCGATCGTCACCTCCGCCGGCGTCCAGCACGTGCCGCGCGGTCCCAAGCGCGAGGTCGCCAGGAGGATCGTCGAGACGATGGAGCAGCTCCACCGCGAGGCGGCGGAGCGCGCGCCGGAGCCGGGACCGGCATGAGCGGTCGCGACGAGAGCCCCGAGCAGCGCGGCGAGCGCGTCTACGACCTATACCGCCGCGGCAGCGAGCTGCTCGAGGCGGGCGACTTCAACGCGGCCGCGATCCCGCTTGAGAAGGCGCGCGCCCTCGAGCCCGACAAGAGCTCGATTCGCGAGGCGCTCGGACGCGCGTACTTCCGCTCCGGGCGCTACGCGGACGCGGGCGAGGAGTTCGCCGCCGTGGTCGAGAGCTATCCGACGAACGACTTCGCGCACTTCTGCCTCGGCCGTTCGCTCGAGAAGACCGGCCGCCGCAAGGAGGCGCGCCGCCACCTGAGCCTCGCCGCCGGCATGCGCCCGGACAGGCGCGACTACCGGCACTACCTCGAGCGCAACACGCGCGTCGCCTAGCGGAGCCCGGCGGCGTAGCCGCGTACCGCGAGCGCACCCTCCACGAGCAGGCCGAGCAGGCGGTCGACGCCGCGCTCGTCCAGCCCTCCGGCGGGCACCTCGCCCTGCACCCAGATGTCACCCGACCTGGTGCAGGCGAAGCGGACCAAGCGTGTCTGCCGATTCCAGTGGAGCAGCTGTCCGAGGTCGATCGCCGGATCGGCGGGTGCGGCGAATGCCTGCGCGCGAACGAGTCCGTCGGCAAGCCTGACGCCCACCTCGAGCGGCCGCCCGCCCGCGTGCTCGGCCGGCAGCGTGACGCCCCACTCGCCGGGGGCCAGGCGCCGGGTCGCTCCGGGCAGCGCGTCGATGTAGGAGTCGATCACGTCGGCTGCCGCCATCGTCCCGAGAGGGTACGGTCGCCGGCGTGAGAGCGATCGTGCAGCGGGTCGGCAGCGCATCGGTGTCCGTCGACGGCGAGCGCATAGCCGGCATCGGACCGGGCCTGCTCGTGCTGCTCGGCGTGCGCCAGGGCGACGGGCCGGACGAGGCCGACCGGATGGCTCGCAAGCTGCTCGCGCTGCGCGTCTTCGACGACACGGAGGGCAAGATGAACCGCTCGCTCGCCGACGCGGGCGGCGAGATCCTCTGCGTCAGCAACTTCACGGTCTACGGCGACGTCCGCAAGGGAAACCGCCCGTCCTTCGTGGACGCTGCGCCGCCCGAAGAGGCCGAAGCCTTGTATGAGCGCGTGCGCGGGTCGCTCGGCGCGGAGGGTGGCCGATTCGGCGCCCGGATGGCCGTGGAGCTGGTCAACGACGGGCCCGTGACGCTGCTCGTCGAGACCTGACCTGAGGCGGGAGGCCGGGCTATACTCGGACGCGCTGGAACTTTCATCTGCGGCCCGCGTGCCGCACCTGGGGGTGGGCTTCGCGAGCCCACCTTTTTTTCGCCCGGAGGCGAGCAAATGGAACCCATTCAGACCGACATCGAGAAGCGCTTGGAAGGCCTCGAGCCCGAGGTCGAAGTGCTGCTCGCCGAGCGGGTCGGGGGCGGGAAGCTGCGGCTCGTGATCGATCATCCCGACGGGGTGAGCCTCGGGCTCTGCGAGCGCGTCACGGGCCATCTGCGCGATCTGCTCACCGACTACTCCCTCGAGGTCTCCTCGCCGGGTCCACAGCGACCGCTCACGAAGCCCGACCACTTCCGGCGGTTCGTCGGCCGGAAGGCGCGCGTCCGCACGCGCGTCCCGCACGGCGGCAACGAGAGCTTCACGGGCGAGTTGGTCGGCGCCTCCGACGAGGAGGTCACAGTGGCGGCGCCCGAGGGGATCGTGTCGATCCCCTATGCCGAGATCAACCGAAGCAACCTGCTGGAGGGCTGACCCATGTCCAGAGAGATCCTGGAAGCCGTACACGTCCTCGAGCGCGAGAAGGGCATCTCGTCTGAGCGCCTGATGGCGGCCCTGGAGGACGCCCTGCTCTCGGCCTACAAGAAGACGCCCGGCGCGGCGAAGTACGCGCGCGTCGACATGGACCCGAGCTCCGGCGACTTCAAGGTCTACGAGCTGATCGTTCCCGAGGACCTCGAGGAGAAGCTGCTCGCCGAGGTCGAGGTGGAGGAGCCCGCGGTCGACCCCGAGACGGGTGAGATGCGCGAGCCCGAGGAGCCGGAGCTCGATCCCGAGCTGCTTGCCGAGTACCGCGATCAGATCGACGAGCGCGACGTCACGCCCGAGAACTTCGGCCGCATTGCGGCCCAGACGGCCAAGCAGGTGATCCTCCAGCGGATCCGCGAGGCCGAGCGAGACATGATGTTCGAGGAGTACCAGGACCGCGTCGGCGAGCTGATCACGGGCATCGTGCAGCAGTCCGACTCGCGCTACACGCTGGTGCAGCTGCGAGAGCGGGTGGAGGCGCTCCTGCCGAAGTCCGAGCAGGTGGACAACGAGCGCTACGAGCACGGGCAGCGCGTCAAGGCGGTCATCTCCGACGTCTCGAACCAGGCGAAGGGACCGAGCATCGTGGTCTCGCGCCGGTCGCCTGAGCTGATCCGCAAGCTGTTCGAGCTCGAGGTACCCGAGATCGCCGATGGCCTGGTTGAGATCCAGAACGTCGCGCGCGAGCCCGGCTACCGCTCGAAGATCGCCGTCGTGTCGCACGCCAGCGGCGTCGACCCGGTCGGCGCCTGCGTGGGGCCGCGCGGGTCGCGCGTGCGCATGGTCGTGTCCGAGCTCCGCGGCGAGAAGATCGACATCATCCCGTTCAACGAGGAGCCGGCCCGGTTCGTGGCCAAGGCGCTCTCGCCCGCGCGCGTGCGCGAGGTCCTGGTCGACGACGAGAACAAGCAGGCCACGGTCATCGTGCCCGACGACCAGCTGTCGCTCGCGATCGGCAAGGAGGGCCAGAACGCCCGTCTCGCCGCGCGGCTGACCGGGTGGCGCGTGGACATCCGTTCGGAGACCGAGTTCGCCAAGGAGGAGGCGGAGTTGGGCTTCGAGGAAGAGGACGTCTCCGGCCGCTGCGCCGCGATCATGTCCAACGGCCGTCGCTGCCCGAACGCGGCGCTGCCCGGCTCGCGCTACTGCGGCCTGCCCGCCCACCAGGAGCTGGAGGGCAAGGGGACCGACGAGGTGGCCGCGGTCCAGGCTGAGGCGGGCGGCGCGCCCGGCGAGCAGGCGGCTCCGGAGGAGGCCGCGTCAGAGGCGGAGGAGCCGGCCGCCGCCCCACAGGTCGCGGAGGAGGCTGCGGCCGCGGAGGCCCCCGCATCGCCCGCCGCGGAGAGCCCTCCGGCGGACGCCGGAGAGACGCCCGAGGCGGCGCCGCAGGCCCAGCCGGAGGAGCCGGCCGAGGCGGAGGAGCCGGCGAGGGAAGGGGCCTCGTAGCGCACGTAGCGCATCGCCGCTGCGTCGGCTGCGGGCGCTCGCGCCCGAAGGGAGAGCTGATTCGGTTCGTGGCCTCCGACGGGGGGCTCGAGCCAGACCCCGGTGCGCGGCGGTCCGGAAGGGGCGCCTACGTCTGTCCGAGCGTCGACTGCGCCCGCTTGGGCGTGCGGAACGGGGGTTTCGGGCGGGCCCTGAGAGCGCCTGTGCGGACCGGCGAGGACGCCATAAACTTCATCGATTCATGGCAAAGAAGAGAGTCCACGAGATAGCCAAGGAGCGCGGGATCTCCAGCAAGGAGGTCATCGCCGTGCTGCAAAAGGCCGGCCTCGACGTGAAGGCCGCCGCGTCGAGCGTCGACGAGGACGACATCCGGCGCGCGTTCTCGAACGGCGCGGATGGCGGTGCGCCGGCGCCGTCCGCGGCGCCTGCTCCCGAGCAGCCGGCCGGCGAGCAGCCGCGCGCGCCCCAGGGAGACCAGTCGCGGCCGGCGAGCGCGGGCGGCGACGCGCAGGCCGCCTCGCAG
>JBKPHS010000108.1:0-5591 GCA_046729975.1 Actinomycetota bacterium | reverse complement strand
AGCAGTGCATCCGCAACGTTTCCGCGCTCCGGGCCGCATGCGACCCCGTCGCGATGCCGCTCATGGTCGAGCCGCTGGCGATGAGGCCCGGCGAAGGCGGCTACGGCGTCGATGGAGACGTGGAGAAGATCGCCCCGCTCGTGCGTCAGGCCGTCGAGCTGGGGGCGGACGTGATCAAGGCGGATCCGACCGACGATCCGGAGGACTATCCCCGCGTGGTGCAGGCCGCGGGCACGCGCCCGGTGCTCGTGCGCGGCGGCGGCCGCGTGTCCGACGACGAGATCCTGCGCCGCACCGAGGCGATCATGCTGCAGGGCGCCGCCGGGATCGTCTACGGGCGAAACGTGATCCAGCACCCGGACCCGCCGGCGATGCTGGGGGCGCTGCGCGCCGTCGTCCACGAGAGCGCCGCCCCCGAGGCCGGCGCGCGCGCGCTCGCCGGGTCGCAGGGTTGAGCGCGCAGCACGTCCGCGTCGGGGTCGTTGGCGGCGGCCTCATGGGCCGCGAGCTGGCCGCCGCCATCGGGCGCTGGGCGGCGCTGCAGGATCACCCTGCACGGCCAGAGCTGGTCGCGGTCTGCGACACGAGTCCGGAGGCGCTGTCCTGGTTCGACCGGGTCGACAGCGTTCGGCTCCGCACCGGCGACTACGCGGACCTTCTCGCCGACGACGCCATCGACGTTCTGTATCTGGCCGTCCCCCACCACCTGCACGAGCGCCTCTACCTCGACGCGATCGCCGCCGGCAAGGACTTCCTGGGCGAGAAGCCGTTCGGAATCGACCTCGACGCCGCGGCGCGAATCGTCCGGGCACTGGATGAGCGGCCGGATCTCTTTGCGCGCTGCTCGAGCGAGTTCCCCTTCTTCCCGGGGGCCCAGCTCGCGCTCGAGACGATCCGCTCGGGAGCGCTCGGGCAGGTGATCGAGGTGGAGAGCGCCTTCCTCCACTCGAGCGATCTCGACCGCAGCAAGCCCATCAACTGGAAGCGCCAGGCTCGCTACTGCGGAGAGATCGGCGTGATGGGAGATCTCGGGATGCACGTCACTCACATCCCGCTTCGGGTCGGCTGGCGTCCGAGCAGTGTCTTCGGCCAGCTCGAGAACATCGTCACCGAGCGGCCCGGCGCCGACGGCCGCCCCGTCCCCTGCGACACGATCGACAACGCGGCGCTGCACTGCGACGCCGGTTTTCCGCTCACGCTGCGCACCTACCGCATCGCGCCCGGCAACCTGAACACGTGGCAAATCACCGCGCTGGGCATGGACGGCGGCGTGGCGTTCTCGACGGCCGAGCCCAAGGCCGTCCATCGCTTCGCGGTGCGCGATGGCCACCAGGCGTGGGAGCGCCTGGAGGTCGGGAGCCAGTCGGCCTTCCCCACCATCACTGGAGGAATCTTCGAATTCGGCTTCGCGGACGCGGTGCTGCAGATGTGGGCGGCCTTCCTGGCCGAGCGCGCCGGCGCCCTCGACGGCCGCTTCGGCTGCGTGACTCCGGAGGAGGCGCTCGAGAGCCACCGCATCTTCGCCGCCGCGCTGCGATCGGGCGGGACGGGCCGCGCCGAGCCGATCCAGCCCTCCGCCGGCGGCTAACCCGTCAGACGCTGCTCGAGCTCGCCCAGATGTTGAGGTTGCCCTCCTGGGCGTAGCGGTCGATCTCGGCGAGCTCGTCCTCGGTGAAGTCGGGCCGGCGAAGCGCCGCGACGCTGTTCTCCAGCTGAGCGACGCTGCTGGCGCCGATGAGCGTCGATGTCACGCGCTCGTCGCGCTGGGTCCAGGCCAGCGCGAGCTGCGCGAGGCTCTGGTCCCGGCGCTGCGCGATCTCGTTGAGGGCGCGGATGTGCTCGAGGTTCTCGTCCGTGAGCATGTCGGGCGTGAGCGACCCGTCGCGTGCGGCGCGCGAGCCCTGCGGGATGCCGCGGAGGTACTTGTCGGTGAGCATCCCCTGGGCGAGCGGCGAGAACACGATGCACCCGACGCCCTCGCGGCCGAGAACGTCCAGCAGCCCGTCCTCGATCCAGCGATTGAGGAGCGAGTACGACGGCTGGTGGATCAGCAGCGGGGTGCCGAGGTCGCGCAGGATCCGGACCGCGTCCTCGGTGCGCTCGGCGGAGTAGGAGGAGATGCCGGCATAGAGCGCCTTGCCCTCCCGGACGGCGGTGTCCAGCGCCCCGAGGGTCTCCTCGAGCGGCGTCTCGGGGTCCGCCCGGTGCGAGTAGAAGATGTCGACGTAGTCGAGTCCCATCCGCCGCAGGCTCTGGTCGAGGCTGGCCAGGAGGTACTTGCGCGAGCCCCAGTCGCCGTAGGGGCCGGGCCACATGTCGTATCCCGCCTTGGTGGAGATCACGAGCTCGTCGCGGTAGGGCCTCAGGTCCTCGGCGAGGATCCGCCCGAAGTTCGACTCGGCCGAGCCGTATGGCGGCCCGTAGTTATTGCCCAGGTCGAAGTGCGTGATGCCAAGGTCGAAGGCGCGCCGCAGGATTGCGCGGCTGGTCTCGAGCGGGCGATCGTCGCCGAAGTTCTGCCAGAGGCCTAGCGAGATCGCAGGAAGCTTCAGGCCGCTGCCCCCGCAGCGGCGGTACTGCATCGACTCGTATCGGTCGGCGGCGGCGGCGTACACCTCAACCGGCCGTTCGCTACGCCAGGCCCTCGGCCTCGTACTCGCGCAGGAAGCCTTCGAACAGGCGCCGGTGGCCCTCCTCGTCGCGCAGGATGTCGATCACCATGTCCTGGGTCACCAGGTCCTTGTCGTCGCAGAACTCGATGATGCGGTTGTAGTGCTCGATCGCGCCGGTCTCGGCTGCGATCACGCCCTTGATGACGTGCACGATGTCGGTCTGGCGCTCCGGCGGTTGGAGGTAGCTCTGCTCGGCCTCGAAGGCGAGCGAGCCCGGCACGACGCCGTAGAGCTCCTTGATCCGGCTGCCGAACCTCTGCGCGTGCCCCAGCTCCTCCTGGATGTCCTCCTCGAGGGACTCGATGATCTCCTGCGCCCGCACGCCGTCCGGGTTGATCGAGTTGGCGAGGTAGCTCATCACCGTCTCGATCTCCATCCAGTACGCCTTCTCGAGCAACGCGATCAGCTCGTCGCGCTCTTCCCTCATGTCGGGGCTGAGGATGCCCTGTGATGGTGTCGTCTGAGCCATGGGTTGAGACTACCTGCGTCCGCTCCCGGGCAAACCGCGACCCTCCGCCTATGCTCCGGCCGTGGACGAGATCGCCGCCATCGAGCAGGTCCCCGAGTCGCTCTGGAGGCGCATCCGCGAGCGGCCCGACCGGACGCCGGAGCACATCGCCATCGCCGCGGCCGAGCACTTCGCGGGTCCCGCCGAGCGCTGGGCTGCGCTGACGCGCGCACACCACGAGCCGGCTGCCGCGGCACGGATCGCACGCCGCAAGCACGTCTGGCTGGCGCGCATGGAGGGGGCCGCGCTCGGCATCGGGGGAGCGGTCACGGCAGTGCCGGACGCGGTGGCGCTCACGTGGATCCAGGGGCGGATGGTCTTCTACATCGCCGCCGCCTACGGATTCGACCCGCGACACCCGATGCGCCCGGCGGAGCTGCTCGCGCTCCAGGGCATCTATCCGACGGCCGCCGAGGCCCGTGAGGCGCTCGACGGCATCGGCCGCCACATGGCCTTGCAGTACGTGGATTCGAAGACCGAGCAGCAGCGCAGGCCTGGACGGCTCGCCCTGATGGCGGGGCGCTACGCGGCCAAGCGGGCCACGCTCCGCCTCGTGCCGCTGCTCGCCTCGCCGCTCAACGCGATGGCGAACGCGCGTGTCACGGCGGCTCTCGGCAACCGGGCGCTGCGCTACTACGGCGGGCAGGCTCAGGCCCGCCCGTAGACCGGCACCCCGGCGCCGCTGATCGGCTTCGACTCATCGGAGACGAGGAAGCGGATGACGCGCGCGATCTCCTCCGGCGCCACCCACTTCGAATGGTCGGCGTCCGGCTGGTCGCGGCGGTTTGCCGGCGTGTCGATCACGCTCGGGAGGATCGCGTTGCAGCGCACGCCGTCGCCGCGATACTCGGCGTCGAGCGCCTGGATCAAGGCCATGACCGCCGCCTTGCCTACGACGTAGCCGGCGGCGCCGGGGAACGGCCTGAGGGCGGCGCGGGCGGAGACGCCAACGAAAGCGCCTCCGCCGGCCTCCACCAGACGCGGCATGGCCGCACGCGCGAGCAGGAAGCCCGGCGTCAGGTTGAGCCTGATCATCTCCGCGAAGTCGTCGGGATCGGTCTCGTGGACCCTCCCGCCCATCGAGAAGCCGCCGACCAGGTTGACCACCGCCTGCAGGCCCTCGATGCCCGCGACCGCGCCCTCCACGGCGTCCGGGTCCATGAGGTCCGCGCGGACGAGCGTGAGGCCTTCCTCGCCGCCGAGCTCGCTCTCTACCCGCTCGCGCTCATGCTCGACGAGCCAGGTCGCAGTCACCGCGTACCCGCTTCCGAGGAGCTCCCGGAGCACCGCCCCGCCGAGCGCTCCGGTGCCGCCCGCGACCAGCACGACGCCCGCCACGTCAGGCCTCGCTGCCCTCGCGCGACTCCATCCGCATGGACCCTAACGCCACCGCGAATGGCCGTGTGTCGTCCGGCTCCGGCTCTAAGTTGGCCAAGCCGATGGAGCAGCCGACGCTCACCCGTGAGAAGGCCTTCGTTCGCGACCTCTGCGACGGCCAGGCAGTCGACTCCGTGTTCGTGGTGCGCGAGCGCAGCAGGCGCCAGAAGCGCAACGGCGACGCGTTCCTGAAGCTCGAGCTGGGCGACTCGACGGGCGCCCTCGAGGCCGTCGTCTGGGACGATGTCGAGGAGATCGCCGCGGCCGCCGTGTCGGGCACGGCGGTGCGTGTCCTCGGCACCTTCTCGGTCGACGCCAAGTTCGGCGCCTGCCTGACGGTGCGGCGCCTGAGGGCCGCGGAGGACGGGGAGTACGAGCCCGCCGACCTGCACGATGCGCCGAGCGCGCCGCTGGCGCAGATGGTCGAGGAGCTGCGCGAGCTCGTCGAGACGATCCGCAATCCTCACCTCCGCGCGCTGCTCGAGCGCTTCTTCGCCGAGGACTCAGACGCCTGGCGCCGTTACGGCGAGGCGCCGGCCGCTAAGCACTACCACCAGGCCTACCGGCACGGTCTGCTGGAGCACTCCCTGTCCGTGGCGAAGGCCGTCCACGCGATCGCCGCGGGCTCCACCTTCCCGGGCGTCGACCACGACGTCGCCGTGACCGGGGCGCTCCTGCACGACATCGGCAAGACCGAGGCCTACGCACTCGACGGCGGCGCGATCGAGCTGACCGATGCAGGCAAGCTCCAGGGCGAGATCGCGCTTGGCTACTACCTGGTCCGTCGCGAGATCGAGCAGCTGCCCGGGTTCCCGCCCGACATGGCGCAGGCTGTCCTGCACATCATCCTCTCCCACCACGGCCAGCTCGAGCACGGCAGCCCGGTGGTCCCTTGCACCCGCGAGGCGACGCTCGTGCACATGATCGACAACCTGGGGGGCACGCTGGGCAGCTTCGACCGGCTCGAGAAGAGCCTCGCCGACGGCGAGCGCTGGTCGGGCTTCGACCGCGCGCTGGCGGGCTCAGCCTATTTC
>JBKPHS010000107.1:0-20200 GCA_046729975.1 Actinomycetota bacterium | reverse complement strand
CGAAAGGAGCACGACGTGACCCAGTACGGCTACAGCCTCATGTGCGAGCTGTACGGCCCGGACGACCTCCTCGCGCAGGCTGCGCGGGCCGAGGAGGTCGGCTTCGACTTCGTCACGATCTCCGACCACTTCCACCCGTGGCTGTACTCGCACGAGCACAGTCCATATGCCTGGAGCGTCCTAGGCGCGCTCGCGGTTCAGACCACCCAGCTCGAGCTCGTGTCCCTTGTGACCTGCCCGACGTTTCGCTACCACCCGGCGATCGTCGCCCAGAAGGCCGCGACGGTGGCGGCGATGAGCCACCGCCGCTTCCATCTGGGCGTCGGCGCGGGGGAGAACCTGAACGAGCACGTCGTCGGCCGCGGCTGGCCTCCCGCGAGCGTTCGCCACGAGATGCTCGAGGAGGCGATCGGGATCATGCGCCTGCTGTGGTCCGGTGGCTTCCACTCGCACCATGGCAAGCACTTCACGGTCGAGGACGCTCGCATCTACACGCTCCCTGATGAGCCACCGCCCGTTCACGTCGCCGCGGGCGGCCCGGCGTCGATCGACCTCGCCGCCCGCGCGGGCGACGGGATGGTCGCGACCGAGCCGCGCGCGGAACTGACGCGGTCGTTCGACGATTCCACCGGCGGCGGGAGACCCAAGTACGGCCAGCTGGCCGTCTCGGTGGACCACGACGAGGCGCGAGCCCGCCGCACGGCGCACGAGCGGTTCCGCTTCTCGCTGCCGGGGTGGAAGGTGCAGTCGGAGCTGCCGAATCCGGTCAACTTCGAGGCCGCCACGGCGAGCGTCCGCGAGGAGGACGTGGCCAAGGTCGTCTCGTGCGGGCCGGACGCCGAACGCCATCTCGACGCCATCAGGCAGTGGACCGACGCAGGGTTCGACCGGGTGGCGATCATCCAGACCGGAGACCCGGAGCGCTTCTTCGAAGCCTGGGAGCGCGAGCTGCGTCCCCGCCTCGACGATTAGGGAGCCGGGCTCCTAGCCGAAGTTCGGACCGGACAGGTCGGGCCCGCAGCAACGCGATCTCGGTCACTGCCGCCCCGACATAGGCCAGTCGGTGGGCCACGATCTCCTCATCGAGGTCGGCAATGTACGTCTCGTTCTCGCCCAGTCCCCAGCGCTCGGCCTCGAGGCGCTCCTGCGCCAGCCCGTGGAGGCGGGCGCGGATCTCGGTGGGCGACATGCCGTTCTGCTCACGCATGGGTTGCATCCTTCACGAGCCCGACGCGCTTGTCGTCGGCCTGGCGGCGGATTTTTTGCCTACGCCTGCGGGAGTAGGTCGAGCGCGGTCAGTCAGCCAGTTTCGCCGGCACCGTCACGACGCGGTCGATGACCGCGCCCTGGAAGAAGTCGTAGAGGCCGGCGTCGGGCGGCGTCTTGCCGGTGACGCGGTAGATCGGTATCTGGGCCGGCGTGATGTCGCCGTTTCGGTCGAAGCGGAAGCTGCCGAGGAGGCCGTCCCTGATCTCGGAAGTCCGCAGCTCCTCGAGGACGGAGGCGCGCGTCCCGTCGGAGCGTGCGATCGCTTGGAGGACGCTCTCGGTGGCCTGCGCCGCCGGCAGCACAAACTGGGTGGGGTTGGTCAGGGCACCGAAATCGCGGGCGAAGCGCCGCCCCGCGGGGCTCAGCTGGCGCGCGCCGGGTGGGACGTCGGGCCCGCTGATGTACACGCCGTGGGCCGCGGGTCCCGCCATCTTCAGCAGCTCGGGAACGAACCCGAATGGCTCGGCGACCATGATCTTGACCCGGGACCCGAGGCGGGCGCGCAGGGCCTTCAGCAGCCGGTCGCCGCCCTCGAACACCTGGCCGCCGATGAAGACGGCCTGAGCGCCGGAACGCGCGACTCGGCGCGCGAGCGCGTCGTAGCTCTTCGCCGCTGGATCGAACCCCTGGGAGCCGGACACTCGGAGCCCGAGCCTGCGGGCCGCCCGGCGGAACGGGTCCGCGTGCACGATCCTCCAGTCGTCGCTGGCGCTGTCGTACAGCACGTGGACGCGCCTCAGCCCGAGCCGCTTCGCGAGCATGGCGTCGGCAACCCCCAGCAGGTCCTCGCGGGGGGCGACCCGGACGAAGTTCCGCACGCCGGTCGGGTAGAACACCCCCGGCTCGCCTCTCGACTCCGCAAGCGGGCCGCCCCGGGTCAGGTTCGGGCCGGTGTTCGCAGGGCTAATCATCGCCAGGGGCCCACCCGGGGCTCGGTTGACGATCGGGAGCTCCACCTCGGAGCAGAAGGAGGACCACGAGCCGATCACCGCCACCAGCTGCTTCGCGCGCGCATAGGCGTTCGCGTTCGCAGCGCATTTGCGGAACTCGAAGCCGGCGGTCTGCGGGGTCGACACGTCGCAGGACTGGTAGCCGACCGCGTACTCGCCCGCCTTGAAGCGGCGCCGCTCCATGACGAAGCGGATCGCGTTCGCTATCGCGCGGGGGTCGGCGCTGAAAGGGCCCTGGAGCGGGAGGTCCGACGCGATCAGGACGTCCGGCTTCCCAGCACCCGACGCGACCTCGCCGCAGCTGGACGCCGGAAGGGCGCCGGCGGTCGTCCCGCCGGCGACGCTGACCCAAGCCGCGCCGGCTCCGGCCGCGAGCGCCTGCGGGGCGCCGATCGAGGCCTTCGCGGTCACGCTGTTCGTGCCGGGGTCGATCCGGGACACCCGCCCGTCGATGTAGTTGCCCGTCCAGAGCGACCCCTCGCCGAAGTCCGCGAGCGTCACACCGACGCCCACGTCGATCGTCCTCGTGGTCGGGTTTCGCCCGGGCTCGATTCGGAAGACGAGGCCGTCCTCCCGCGCCGTCGCCCACACCGAGCCGGCGCCGACGGCGACTCCCCACAGGCCCTGCGTACTCACCGGAATCCTCTCCGAGACCCGGTTCGTGCGCGGATCGATCCCCATGACGGCGGGCGGGTCGTCGGCGGGGAGCCAGACCCCCTCGTCACCGGCCGCGATCGTCTCGGCCTCGGCGTCGATCCTGGCGACGAGCTTGCCGCTCCGGGGATCGATGCGCGAAACGCTGCGGTCGGGGTTGAGCGCCCAGACCGCCCCGGCTCCCACGGCGAGCCGAGGGAGGCCCGCAATCGGGAAGACCCCCGAGTTGCCTCCCGAGTTGCCGCCCGGGAGCCTCACGGTCCGCGTGACCCTGCCCGACTCGGGATCGACCCGGGAGATGCTGACAATGGTGTTGGTCTCGCCGCGACCACCGGCGTTCCCGACCCAGAGCGCCCCTTCGCCGGCCGCGAGCTCGCTCGCCACGCCGCCCGTCTTGAATGTCTTGTCGATCTCCTTGGTGTCAGGGTCGATGCGTGAGACGCTCTCGTCCTCGGTGTTCACCACCCAGATGGCGCCCTCGCCGACAGCGACGTTGCCTGGGACGGCGTTGGACCCGGTCAGCGAGGCGACTTCGCCGTTCGCGGGGTCGATGGCGGCGACGCCGTTCTCGAGCGGCGTGCCTCCGCCGTCCCCGCCGCTGGTCAGCGCCACGATCCCCGCGGCTAGGGACGCGGCGAGCACGAGTAGCCCGGCGGCGAAGACGGCGCGCCGGCGGCGCACGAGCGCGGGCGGTGCGAGCGAGAAGCGGGCCGGCACGGTGAGGCCGAGCGCGCCGGCCGCGGCATCGATCAGCTCACCGCAAGTCGAGTATCGGTTCTCCCTTTCCTTCGCGAGCGCCCGCCGTATCACCGGGTCGAGCTTCGCGAAGCCTCGCAGCGGCGCCGGCTGCTCCTGCATGTGCGCCCACATCGTCTCCGCCTCCGTCTCCCGGCGGAAGGGCGGAGTCCCCGAAAGGCACTCGTAGAGCACGGAGGCGAGCGAGTAGCAGTCGGTGCGCCCGTCGATCGCCTCGCCGCGGATCTGCTCTGGCGCCAGGTAGTCGAGCGTGCCGACCAGCCGTCCCGTGTCGGTCGAGACGCCGCCGAGCCGCTTGGTGATTCCGAAGTCCGTCAGGTAGGCATGCTCGTTCTCGTCGAGAAGGACGTTCGCCGGCTTCACGTCGCGGTGCACGAGGCGGCGCCGGTGGGCCGCGTCGAGCGCGCCGGCGATCTGGGCGAGGATCCGAAGCGCCCGCTCGGGCGGCAGCTTGCGTTCCCGCTGGAGGATCGTCTTCAGGTCGCTTCCCTCGACGAAGCGCATCGCCAGGTAGAGCTGCCCGTCCCGCTCGCCGGCCTCGTAGATCGGCACCACGTTCGGGTGGTCGAGCGCGGCCGCGAGGCGAGGCTCCTTCAGGAAGCGGGATCGAAAGCGATCGTCCTCCGCCAGCTCGGGCGCGATCAGCTTCAGTGCCACGGGGCGCTCCAGCGAGAGGTCGGTCGCCCTGTAGACGACGCCCATCCCGCCGCGGCCGACCAGCGACTCGATCCGATAACCGGCGAACGTGGCGCCGGGGCCGATGGCCAGGCTCACGGCGTGCTTCCCGTCAGCGACCAGCCGAAGCGGGTCCGGGTCTCGGGCGGCGCCAGGCCGCCCGGCCGTGGTCCCCGTCGGATCAGCACCGACGGCGCGGGCGGTGCCTCGACGAGCTCTGTGCGCACCCGGCCGAGGCCCTCCTGCCGCCAGCGCTCGGATAGGCCGACCACCAGCAGGCCGGCCTCGTCGGCCTGAGCCATCACTCCCTTCCTTCCGGCGCGGGCGAGTAGGGGCTCGGCCACGACCCCTGCGCTCCGCTGGACGATCAGCGAGGCGTCGGCGAGGAGGCGGCTCGCGTCGCGACCGTTCTGCCGCCTGTCGGAGGCCGCGCCGATCAGCCGCAGCGGCGAACCCGTCGCACGGGCGACCCAGGCTCCGAGCTCCAACGCAGCCCAGTCGTGCCAGGCGGCGCCGAAGGGAACGACCACCGGACCCTCGCGGAGCGAGCCGCCCGCCTCGACCAGCATGGCGACGTCGCACGGCGCCTGCTCGAGGATGACGGCGGCTTCGCCGCCAAGCGGGGACCCGCCTGCGTCCATCAACAACAGGTCGACGCTCTCCTGAGACGCGAGCCGAACGACGTCGTCGCCCGGCGCCGGCGACGAGAACGCGGCCGTCCTCGAGGCGACACCGTCGGCCAGGAGCTCGTCTCGGCGATCGGCGAGCGCCTTCGACGCGGGACCCAGCTCCGTCGAGTCGACGACGGCCGCGACGATCAGCTCCCGCGCCGGCTGGGACGCCGCGAGTGGCTGCCCGAGGCGGAGGAGCGCGGCGAGCCCGTCGAGCGCCCCGGGAACGATCAGGACCGACCGCTCCGGCGCCGGCGTGTGCCTGACGACCGGCGCCTCGGACGGGAGGTCGAGGGACGGGTCATGGCGCAGGATCGCCTGCTCGAGCTGCTTCAGCTCCTCGCTCGGCTCCAGGCCAAGCTGCTCCGACAGCGCACGCCGGGCCTCGCGGTAGGCATCGAGGGCCTCGGCCTGGCGGGCCGAGCGGTAGAGCGCGAGCATCAGCTGGCATCGGAGGCGCTCTCTGAGCGGATGCTCGGCGGCGAGCGCCTCCAGCTCCCCGACGAGCTGCGCGTGGCGGCCGGCGGCGAGATCGGCGTCGATCCGGCGCTCGAGCACGGCCAGGCGCAGCTCCTCGAGACGCGCGATCTCGGTCTGGGCGAACGGCTCGTACGCCAGGTCGGCCAGCGCCGGCCCGCGCCAGAGCGCCAGCGCCTGGCGGAGCTTCTCCGCGGCGCTCTTGGGATCGGCCCGGCTCGCCTCGTCGACGAGCTGATCGAAGCGGGCGAGGTCGAGCTCCGAGGGATCGACATGCAGGACGTAGCCGGGCGCGCGCGTGGCGACCCTGCCGTCCCCGAGCTCCTTGCGAAGCCTGGACACGTGGACCTGAATGCTCTTGGCCGCCGTCGGAGGTGGCGCATCCCCCCAGAGCTCGTCGATGAGGCGGTCGGCCGAGACGACCTGATTCGAGTGGAGCAGGAGCACCGCGAGGAGCGAGCGCTGCTTGGCTCCGCCGAGCGCGACCGGGCGATCGCGCTCCACAACCTCAAGTGGGCCCAGGAGCCGGAATTCCATCTGCGGTCAACTCGCGAGTCTCTGCGACCGTACCATCGATCCCTCGCAGGTCTAGCTCGTTCAGGACGTGACGGCCGGACCCTTCCGCCCCTCCGTGGCCGGGCTCCTGCGATGGACAACGGCCAACATCACCGAGACCAGGATCAGCACCAGCCCGAGGACGCTGGCGGCTCCGATGCCGGCATCGCCCCAGTCGAAGCCCGGCGCTCGGGCGACCTCGGGTCGCGGCGGAGCCTGGAACGCTGTCGTCGCGTCCTTCGCGTCAGGCGATCGAAGATCCATTGGGCTCGGCTGGTCTTGCTGCGCCCGGGCGGGAGTCGCTGAGCCGAAGTACTGCTCGGCCACTGTCGCGGACGAGGTAGCCGGCACGCCGAGTGCGACGACGGCAGTCGCCGCCACCAGCTGCTTGCGCATCCTGCGAGTGGTGCGGAGCATGTCCGCTCCTTTCGGCGGTGAGATCGCTCGTCTGCGATCTCGGTTGCAGCGAGCCTCCGCGGTGGCGGTAAACGCCCGAGTGACGCCTCGGTAAACGGGCCTGCGTTCAGGCGGGATGGGTCCTTACTCGTCCACCTCGTCGATCACCTCGTAGACGCCCGAGACGTGCTCGTTCTCGACGAACGCCGACAGGCTGTCCACACGCTGCGTCTCTGCGGCGTCGGCCTCGGCCCGCCAGCGGCGGTAGTCGTCCTCGGTCATGTCGAACAGGCCGAACGAGATGATCTCGTCCTCGTCGCGGATGTTGCGCGCGTGGTAGGCGCGCTGGAAGCCCGGTGGCGGGGCGTCACCCGGGTCCCATGCACGGCGAAACTGGTCCCAGGCATCGGGCTTCAGGCGGCGGGCGGAGAGCATGACGATCATGCGGCTACCTCCAGAGGTCGGGGATGTCCCTGAAGCTTGACGGGCGAGCGGCTACTCGGCGGCCTCGCCGGTGATCAGCCGCGCGCCTCGGCCGCGGGTGAAGAAGCTGAAAGCCCAGCGGATCAGCACGATCACGCGGTTCTGGAACCCGATCAGGTACCAGAGGTGCACGACGAGATAGGTCACCCATGCCACGAAGCCGCTGAGCCTCACGTGCCGCAGGTCCGCGACCGCACGCGCCCGCCCGATCGTCGCGAGATTGCCCTTGTCGTGGTAGTGGAAGGGCGGCGTCTGCCGGCCGCGCAGCCTGTCCCGTACCACCCTGGCGGCGTAGCGGCCCTGCTGCATCGCGACGGGCGCCACTCCCGGGAGGACCACGGGTGTGCCGTCCTCACCGCGCACCCGGACCATGTCGCCCAGCGCGAAGAGCTCCGGATGTCCGGGAAGCGTGAGGTCCGGCTCGACGGCCACGCGGCCGGCGCGATCGAGCTCGGCGCCGGTGAGCTCGCCGAGCCTCGATGCAAGCCCGGACGCCGTCACGCCGGCCGCCCAGATCACGGTGCGCGCGGGTATCCGCTCGGCTGTGCCGTTCCCGGCTTCGACGGTGACCGCCTCGTCGATGTCAACCACGGTATGGCCCACGAGCGGCGTCACCCCGAGTCGCTCCAGAGAACGAGCGGCCTTCGCGGACAGCGAGGGCGGGAAGGAGGTGAGCACCCGGTCGGCGGTCTCGACGAGCAGGATGCGCCCCTCGCGAGGATCGATCGCCCGGAAGTCGCGGCGGAGGGTGTCGCGAGCGAGCTCGGCGATCTGGCCGGCCATCTCGACGCCGGTCGGCCCGGCGCCCACCACCACGAACGTCAGCCACGCTCGGCGCCGCTCCGGATCGGGGTCCAGCTCGGCGGCTTCGAAGGCTCGCAGGATTCGCGCACGCACTTCGATCGCACTCTCCAGGGACTTCACCTCGGGCGCCACCCGCTGCCAGGCGTGGCCGAAGTACGAGTACCGCGACCCGCCGGCGACGATCAAGGTGTCGTACGGGATCGAAGCGGGCGGCGTTACGTGGGCAATGGGCTCGAGCCGGACCTCGTGCGCCTCCAGATCGAAGTCGGCGACCTCCGCCAGCAGGACGCGAACGTTGCCCTGCCGCTTGAAGATCGCGCGCAGCGGATAGGCGACGTCCCCCGGAGACAACGCGCCGGTCGCCACCTGGTAGGTGAGCGGTTGGAACAGGTGGAAGTTGCGCCGGTCGACGAGCGTCACGTCCACCGGTGCCCCGCGCAGCTTCTGCGCGGCCTGGAGGCCGCCGAAGCCGCCACCGACCACGACCACCCGGTGCCTGGCGCTCGCGTCCACAGGGGGGATTGTCCCGGAACGCGTGTGACAACCGGTGTTACACGCCTCGCCGTTGCGGGGACACAAGATTGATGGCCAAGCGTCGCGGCAGCACGTCGAAGACGGGCAAGGAGGCGGCCGCCGCGGTTGCAGTGGCCGGGGCCGCCGCCGTGGGCGGCAAGCTCGCCTGGGACAAGCTGTCGGGGTCAAACCACGATTCCGCCCGCGCGTATCGCCTGTACGAGCACGAGTTCGTGCCGGACGGCATCCGTCGCATCGCCCGCGGCCAGCTCGACAACGCTCGCGAGGAGCTCGGCAGGACGTCGAAGCGGAACCTCGGTGAAGCGGTGCACGAGACCCGGAAGCGGCTGAAGCGGCTTCGAGCAGTCCTCCGGCTTGCGCGCGACGCCGTCGGCGAAGAGACCTACCGGCGCGAGAACGCCAGCTTCCGGGACCTGGGGAGGCGCCTGTCCGCGGCGCGGGACGCCAACGTCCTGGTCGAGACGCTCGACGGACTCCGCGAGCGCTTCGCGGACGAGCTTCCGCCCAAGGCGAGTGATGCCCTCAGGGCCCGCCTGAAGCGCGAGCACCGGAGGGCGCTCGATTCGCTTCAGAAGGACGAGGCGACGGTCGGCGCCGTGACCGGCGAGCTCGAGGACGCGCGCATGCGAACGGCCGACTGGACCTTGGAGCCCGAAGGCTTCGAAGGGCTCGAGCCGGGTCTCAGGCGCATCTACCGCCGCGGCCGCCGAGCGATGCGCTCCGCTGCGGCGGAGCCGACCAACGAGAACTTCCACGAGTGGCGGAAGCGCGTCAAGGACCTCTGGTACGCCGCGCAGATCACAAGGGCAGCGGCGCCGAAGCGGATGACGAGGCTCGCGAAGCAGGCGCACCAGCTCTCCGACCTGCTCGGGGACGACCACGACCTGGCCGTACTGCGGAGCTACATCGAGGCCCATCCGCGCTCCTTCGACGACACAGCCTCCCGTCGGGCGCTGCTCGGCGTCCTCGATCGGCGGCGCCAGTCGCTTCAGCAGGAGGCCATCGATCTCGGGCGGCGCGTCTACAAGGCGCCGCCGAAGCGCTTCGCTCGCTCGGTCGAGCGCGGCTGGCGCCGCCGCGCGCGCAGGCAGCCGCAGCCGGCGGCCGCCTGAGGCCGAGGAGGCGGCGCCCTTGCCGGCGCACCAGGAGATCGAACGCAAGTTCCTCGTCTCCGAGGTGCCCGCCCACGCCGGAGAGGGCACGCCCGTCGTCCAGGGCTATCTGCCGCTGGCAATCGACGACGTCGAAGTTCGCGTGCGGCGGTACGGCGAGACGCCGCTGCTGACCGTGAAGGGCGGCCACGGCGTGACGAGGAGCGAGTGGGAGGGTCAGATCGGCGAGGACCTCTTCGACGCGCTCTGGCCGCTGACCGACGGCCGCCGGATCGAGAAGACCCGCTACCGCGTCCACGATGGCGACGCCACCATCGAGGTCGACGAGTATCGGGGCAGGCTCGCGGGACTGCTGGTCGCCGAGGTCGAGTTCGACTCGCAGCAGGGCGGCGAGCGCTTCGACCCGCCAGACTGGATCGGGCGGGAGGTCAGCGGCGATCCGGCGTACACGAACCGCGCGCTCGCCGAGCGCGAGGCGCCGCCCGGGTAGCGGCGAATGCGTGTGTACAGATACCGTGGCGGCGTGACAAGCGACGGCAAGCCGGTCCTCTGGCACATCCCGGTCTCGCACTACAACGAGAAGGCCCGCTGGGCACTGGCGTACAAGGGAGTCGAGCACGAGCGCCGCGCGCCGACCCCGCCGCTCCACATGCTGGTGGCTCTGTACCTGACCCGCGGCAGGCAGAAGACCTTTCCGGTGCTCGAGCTCCACGGGAAGCGGATCGGGGACTCGACCGCGATCGTCGCCGCGCTCGAGAGTCGCTTTCCCGATCCGCCGCTCTACCCGCAGGACGATTCGGAGCGCCGGCGCGCGCTCGAGCTCGAGGATTGGTTCGACGAGCAGCTCGGTCCGCAGATCCGCCTCCTCGCCTGGCACGAGCTGACGCGCGACCGCGAGCGGCTCGAGCGCTTCGCGTCGGGGCAGGTGCCCGGCCCGCTCGCGCGCGTAGGCGGCCTCGGCGCGCGTGCCACGAGCGCCTTCGTGGGAGTTCGGTTCGGCGTGAAGAGCGAGCACGCGGCCGAGCTCGCGCGGCGCAAGGTGCTGGAGGCGCTCGACCGCCTCGAGGCCGAGCTCGGCGGGGGTGAGTACCTCGTCGGCGATCGCTTCAGCGTCGCCGACCTCACCGCCGCCGCGCTCTTCTATCCGCTCGTGCTTCCCCCCGAGGGCCCGCGGATCATCGCCGACCCGCCCGAAGGGTTCGAGAGCTTCCGCGCGCCGCTGAAGGACCGGCCGGGCTACGGCTGGGTCGAGGACATGTTCCGCCGCCACCGGCGACGCCAGGAGGCGCCCGCCAGGGTCTAGACCTGCTAGCTGCGGACCGAACCCACGATCAGGTCCGCCGCCCGGTCGGGCGTGAGCCGGTCGGTGTTGAGGACCAGGTCGTAGTGGGTGGGCTGCTCCGATCGCACGCGGTAGAAGCGCTTGAGGTAGTCCGCCCGGTTGGCGTCCCCGCGCGAGACGAGACCCTCCGCCTCCTTCGCACTGACCCCCTTCGCCTCCATGATCCGCTGCCGGCGGGTTTCCGGCGAGGCGGTGATGAAGACTCGCAGCGCGCCGGGCTGCGACGCGATGGCGAAGGAGGCGGCGTGCGCCACGATGACGGCCTCACCGCGGTTTGCGATCTCCTCGATCGCGCTCCGTATCAGCCCGCGCAGGTCGTCCCCCGCAGGGCCGGGACTCTCGTAGCCGACTGGTGCGAACGCGACCAGCGCGGACGCGCCGGCCGCGCCGGACGCCGGGAGCTCCTCCAGGATGCGGCCCACCAGAGATCGGCGCTGCTCGACGCCCGCGACGGCGTGGCGCTCCACCCCGGCCTCCTCGGCCGCTCTCGCGACGATCTGCTCGTCGACGAGTCGGAAGCCGAGCCTGCTCGCGACGGCCGGAGCGATGTCCTCGCCGGCCGCGCCGTCGGCGAATGAGATGCAAACGACTCGGTACGCCACGCCGGCCGACGCTATGGGTTGCGCCGGTTGGCGTCAAGCCCCGTGGCCTGTGTCAGCGCAGGACGCGGATGCTCTTCGCGGTGCTGATGCCCGGCGACACGGCGCCCCCCGCCGACTGCACGACGGTGCGGTACGTGCCGCTCCTGCGCGCCCGTATGCGCCGGCTGTAAGCGGAGCGCGTGGCGTTCAGGTGACGCAGCGTCGTGTGCGCAACGGTGCGGAAGACCCCGGTGCGGCTCCGCTTCTGGATCAGCACCTGGAGGCCGTCCTGCGGGGGCGCCACGGAGCCCGAGAAGAGCAGAGCGCGGCCCTTCCGCACGCGCGTTCGCGTGTGGAAGGTGATCTGGGAGTTCACCGTGAGCGTGGCGATCTCGCTCGTCGTCGGCGGATTGGTGCTGGCCTTGACCTGGAACTGCGAGGTCTGCAGCACCGCGCCGATGGTGAACGAGTAGCGCCCGCCGGCGTCGCTGATGACCGTGTTCCCGACCTGCGCGAACGGCGCCGTGAACGGGAACGGCCGCGACAGGAGGGTCACGTTCGCGCGAGCCGCACCGGTGCCGACCAGCGTGCCGTAGATCGTGACCGGCCGCGCGAAGGTCCCCGGGTTCGGGCTGAAGTTCGGCGTCGTGGTGGGCTTCGCCGTCTTGAAGGTGCGGTCGGCTCCGCGGTCCGTCCCGGCGGAGCTCGTCGCGACCACGCGGAAGTGGTAGGTCGTGTTCGACCTCAGCTTGGCGATGTCGGCCGCGACCGGTACGGGGGTCGTGCCCGCGCCGACCTGCTGTTTCGGAGTGCTGTTCGCGTAGTTCGTGGTCCTTCCCCACTGGAAGCGGACCTCGGTGGCGCGCCCGTTCGGATTGACGACGCCGTTCAAAGTCGCTCCCTGCGGGCCGATGTTCGTGGCGGGACTGGTGGTCGCACTCGGCGCCGTCGCGGCCGAGGCTGGTGACGCCACGATCGCCAGGGCGAGCGCGGCGAGCGAGATCGGGAGTAGGGGAGGACGTCGCAAGGCAGGTCCCCCTGCGGAGTACCCATGCCCGATCGGCCCCGAAACTCCGCGGGCAGGATCTTTCATTCAGAGCCCGAGGCGGGCGGGCTCCACCCGGATCTCGGGTTCCGCGGCCTGGACGGCCGCCAGAGCGCCCGCGAGAGCGTGCAGCAGCAGGGCGCGCAGGCCCGCGCGGTCGAGCCCCCCACGGTCGAGCCATTCGAGGCACGCGCCCTCGATGAAGCTGAACCAGCCCTCGAGCGCGATGCGCAGCGCGGCGGTGGGCTCGACGTCGCCGGTCAGGCCCTCGACTATTAGCGCGAGGAAGCGCCGGCGCTCGCCGGCGACGATCGCCCGCACCTCGGGATCGGCGCCGATGCCGCCGGCCATCAGCGCCCGGTAGCCCTCGGGGCTGTCCTCGACATACGTGAGGTATGCGTCAAGGGCACGCACGAGGCGGTCGCGGGGTGGGAGGCTCGCGTCCTGCTCGACGCGCCGGCGCAAGTCGCCGGCGGCCTGCTCGATCACGGCCACGTAGAAGCCGCGCTTGCTGCCGAAGTAGTAGTAGAGGAGGCCGCGCGCGATCCCGGCTCGGGCGGCGATCTCGTCGATCGAGAGCTCGTCGTAGGCCCGCGTCGAGAACAGGTCCTTGCCGAGCGCCAGCAGCTCCGAGCGCCTACCGGAGGTGTCTCCCGGCGGCGGGTTCGCGGTTGTTTGAATTTTTTTCAAGACGGGTATCGTAGCGGCACGGATGGTCCAGGTCGACGTCTTCTGGTCGTATGGAATCGGTGCCAGCATGGCGCTCGGCGCCGCGCGGCAGCTGCGCGCTCGCCGGGAGCTCGCGAGCGAGGGCCGCGAGCCCAGCGCGCGGCCCGACCGGCTGCCCGGCGATCCCGCGGACCCGGCGAGCCTGTGGCGCAATCCCTTCTTCCTCGCGACGGTCCTGTACGCGGCTGTGCTGTTCGCTCCGAGCGGCGCGTACCTGCTGTGGGAGTTCCCGGACTGGGAGACGATGCACGCGGGCGACCGCGACCTGCCCGGCTGGCTCGTGGTCTGCTTCGCGGTGACCAACGTGACGCAGGCGATGCTCGGGTTCGCGATCGTGGAGCGCCTGCTCACGCGCGGCCGCGCCTACGCCGCCTATCTCCAGGTGCTCGTCGCCTACCTGGGGATGTTCTTCGTCCTCGTCCATGGTTGGGACGGTGACGGCTACCGGCGCTTCTTCTCTCCTGACAAGGCCGACTTCCTGGCCTGGGACGGCGACTGGTCGGCCTGGCTCACCTCCGACGTGGCACTCACGCTCTACGCAATGGGTGCCGTGTTGATCCCCGTGTTGCTTGCGACGATCGCGCGCTGGACGCTGGCCGGCTACGCCCTTGCGGCCCGGGGCGAGCGGCGGCCGTCGGCGGCGGCGGTCGTGACGGTGCACCTGGCCACGGTCTTCGTCGCGGCTCTCGGCATCGCGATTGTGGCGAGCGTCGCGATTCATACGCTCGGCGCACCGCTCGGCATCCCGGCCGCGCTCGCGCTGGCGGTTCTCGCGCTCGTGCCGGGTGGCCCTGTCTGGCGGCTGTTCGGGTTGCTCGGGCTCGAGCTCGGGGGCGGCACTTCGGCGGCCAGGCGCCGACCGGCGTCCGCCCAGGCCGCGTCCGCCGGCGGCATCTGACGCGCTCCGGCCGCGATCGGGCTTGTGTCACCCGGGTGGCTGTGGGATGGTCGGGCCTATCGCTGAGATGCCACCCGAAGGAGGAACGCATGGCGGATGTGGAGGTCAAGAGCTTCGACTCGCCCGACGAGACGCGGCCGTTCGAGGGCAAGGGGCAGGCGGACGTCGTCCAGCTCGCCGGCCACGCGGTCTCCCGCGGGGTCTTCGAGCCTGGCTGGAAGTGGTCAACCAACATCAAGCCGATCGCGCAGACCGACTCCTGCGAGGTCTCACACCTCGGCTACTGCGTCTCCGGCCGGATGAAGATCTACATGGACGACGGGTCGGAGTACGAGGTCGGGCCCGGCGAGGCCGCGGCGATTCCGCCCGGGCACGATGCGGAGGTGGTCAGCGACGAAGCCTGCGTGTTTGTGGACTTCGGCGAGATCGACGAATTCGCGAAGCGGTAGGTGCTGCCTACAGCGCCTAGACGCCCGGCTTCGTGGTCATCAGGAAGATCGCCGCGATCACAAGGACGCCCGTGATCGCGCCCACGACGCCCTCCCGACGCGCCCGCCGCTGGTACTCCGCGGAGAGGACCACCTCGCCGTCGCCCGCGGCGGCGATCTCGCTCACGACCATCGCCTCGAGCTTGCGGTCCTCGGGGATGAAGTAGGCGCCGAGCAGCGCGCCGATCACCACGACGATCGCTAGCGTCCCGCTGATCCAGAAATCGCCGAGGTCCAAGTCGGCGTCGGCGACCTGGTAGAAGCCCGTCGCGAGGATGATCACGAGGGCCGGCGTCGCCAGCCAGCGGTTGATTGCCAGGCCTACCCGGTGCACGTACGGCAGGTGACGCTTGTCGAGCGCCATGGCCACCGGGAACGTGAGGGCCTCCGCGAATGTGGCCCCGAGGCCGACCACCACGGCGGTGATATGGAGGAAGAGCGAGACGTTGTAGCCGGTGACGGCCGCGAGCGTCACGGCGGTCACTCTAACGCCGGGTCCCCTCGAAGCGGATCGGCAGCCGGCGCAGGCCGTACACGCCGAGCGGCGTGTCGTAGACGGGCTCGCCGTCCAGCTCCAGGTCGCGCATGCGAGGGGCGAGGAAGGCGAACGCCTCCTGAAGCTCGGCCCGCGCCAGGTTCGCCCCGAGGCAGAAGTGCGGCCCCGCCCCGAACGTGAGCGGCTTCGCCCGCCCGCGCTCGGCCGTGATGTCGAAAGCGTCGGGCTCCTCGTAGTCGGCCGGGTCGCGGTTCGCGGTTGCGGCGGCGGCGATGATGAGCGTGCCCTCCGGGAACGTCACACCGCGATACTCGATCTCCTCGAGAGTGATCCGCGCGGTGAAGGGCGTGATCGGCTCGAACCGCAGCACCTCCTCGACCGCCGCAGGCGCGAGCGAGGGATCGTCGCCGAGTAGCCGCCACTGGTCGGGATGCTCGGCGAACAGGCGAAGCCCGTGCGCGAGCTGGCTCTGCGTCGTGTCGACCCCTCCGACCAGCACCGCGCTGACCAGGTTCACGCACTCCTCCTCGCTGAGCCGGTCGCCTTCCTCCTCAGCGGCGATCAGCGTCGAGATCAGGTCGTCGCGCGGGTCGCCGCGCCGGTCTCGGAGCAGCTCGAGCGCGTAGTCCTGGAACTCGACAGACGCGCGCTCGAGCGCCGGCAGCTCGGTGGCCACCTTGATCGGGTCGAACTGGCCCTGGATCAGGTTGGCCCACTCGTGCAGGCGCGGCGCGTCTTCGAGCGGCGCGCCCATCACGGTCGCGATCATCATCGCCGGATACGGCTTCGCGATGGTCTCGACCGCGTCGCAGCGACCGTCAGGCGCGACGCGCTCGAAGAGCTCGGCCAGGAGCCGCCGCATCGCGGGCCGGTGGCGGTCGGCTGCCGGGGGTGTGAACGCGGGTTGCACGAGCTTGCGCTGCCGGCGGTGGTCGTCGCCGTCGAGGTCGAGCAGGTTCCCGCTCATCCGCTCGTACAGCGGCCCGCTGGTCACGCCCTGCACCTCGAGCATCCTGCGGCCGGGGAACGTCGCGCTGGGAGTGCGCAGGAAGAAGGCGGCCGCCTCGTGGTCCAGCACGAAGAAGCCGAACGGCTCGGCCCGAGCCACCCAGGTCCGCTCGCGCAGCTCTCTGAGCACGTCGTGGAAGCGCGCTCCGGTGAGCGACGCATCGGTGTAGTCGAAGGCCGGAAGCTCGAGCTCGGCGACGATCGTCATGGCGCCCCGCGGGGAGGCTACCGGGCGGCGGCGTGGGGACGGTGGCCGGGCGACCACTGCGTGACCGGGCGCTCCTGCAGCTCGCCGTCCACCTCGAGGTCCACACGCTCATTGAAGAAGGCGAGCAGGTCGCGGATCGGCACTACCTCGCGGCGCGGCTCGTGGTAGAGCCAGACGACGTCCTCCTCGAGCACTCCGTCCGCTCGCACCGAGCGGTAGGAGGCGAAGCCCTTGTAGGCACACACGGTCTGCTTGTTGCTGTCTTCGAGCAGCTCGGAGCGCACGTCCTCGGCCGGGATGTACCAGCGCGTCGGCAGGCCGGTCTCGAACAGCGCCTTCGGGCGCCGCGTCTCGGCCACGAGCTCACCGTTGATCGACACCCTCACGTGGCGCGAGCTGTCGAGCACGTCGACGCGGTGGTAGGGATCGCGCGCGTGGCCGATCGCCGGCTCGTTCTCCTCGAGCCACTGGTCCATGGCGTCCCAGTAGACCGCGCGGTAGCCGGCGAGCGGCGGGGCGCCCTCGATCGGGTCGTCGTAGCCCCAGACGGCGTTCTCGGCGAGGCGGTCGCCCACCCGGACGGACCAGTAGGCAGCCTCTCCCTTCCAGGGACACCGCGTGGAATGGGCAGTCGGCTCCAGCAGGTCGGTGCGGACCTCGTGCTCGGGGAAGTAGTAGATCGGCAGGTGCGCGTGCTCGTGCAGGAGCTTCGCGTGGCCGCTGTCGACGACGGTCTCGCCCGCGAGGACCGCCCGGATCCGGCGCGGCGAGTCCTCGAACCAGATCAGGCCCCTCGGCTCGGGCAACTCGCCGTTGAAGACTCCACCGGGCCGCTGGCCGAATGGGCCGGTGCCGAGCATGAGGGACATGTGACTCCTTTCGGTGGGGCTAGAGTTATCTACGTATGTTCCTCTTCCGCCAGAAGTCAGAGATGGTCGCGCCGGAGCAGGCGCTGCCCGGGCGCGACGAGCCGATCGCGGTGCCGGAGCGCCACTACGTGCTCGGCAACTCGCTCACGCCGCCCTTCCCGGACGGCTACGAGCAGGCCGTCTTCGGCATGGGGTGCTTCTGGGGAGCCGAGCGGATCTTCTGGGAGGCGCCGGGCGTCTGGACGACGGCCGTGGGGTACGCGGGCGGCTACACGCCGAACCCGACCTACGAGGAGGTCTGCTCCGGCCGGACCGGCCACACGGAGGCCGTGCTCGTGGTGTTCGACCCGGCGAAGACGAGCTACGACGCGATGCTGCGCCTGTTCTGGGAGGGCCACGACCCAACCCAGGGCATGCGGCAGGGCAACGACGTTGGCACCCAGTACCGCTCCGCGATCCTCACCACCTCGGAGGCGGAGCGCGAGGCGGCGCTCAGCTCGCGCGAGATGTTCCAGGAAGAGCTCGAGCGTGCCGGCTACGGCGAGATCACGACCGAGATCGAGCCGCTCGAACGCTTCTACTACGCCGAGGATTACCACCAGCAGTACCTGGCCAAGAACCCGAATGGCTACTGCGGCATCGGGGGAACGGGCGTGAGCTGCCCGATCGGCCTGGCCACCTGACGGTCCGCGAGCTTACGATGAACGCGTGGGCTCGGTCCTGCGCGACATAGGGGACGCGTACCAGGAGGGCATCGTGGATGCGGGCAAGGAGGCCGAGCTGTTCGCGCTGCTCGCCTTCCTCCTGAGCTTCGGCTTCATCCGCCTTAGCACGCACATGATCCGCGCGCAGGTCAAGTGGTGGCCCGGGAACGTCCAGGTCGGCGGCACGCACGTCCATCACCTGGTGTGGGGAATCCTGCTGATGCTGATCATGGGCTACACGGCGATCTCGTTCGAGCCCGAATCGCCGTGGCGGGAGGTCGTCGCCGTCTTCTTCGGGATCGGCATGGGCCTGACCCTCGACGAGTTCGCGCTCTGGCTGAACCTGAAGGACGTCTACTGGAGCCGCGAGGGGCGGGAGTCCATCGACGCCGTGGTCGTCACGGCCGGGCTCGGGCTGGTGGCGATCGTCGGCTATCAGGCATGGATCGAGTTCGCCGACGGCGTCGCGACAGCGGTTCGCGCGCTCGTGGGCACCTACGGCGTCCTGACTCTCGGCATCGCGGTCGTGAACGCGCTGAAGGGGAAGCTCGGCATGGCGCTCCTCACGCTCGTGGTCCCTGTCGTGGGGCTCGTCGGGGCGTTCAGGCTCGCGCGCCCGCATTCGCTCTGGTCGCGCATGTACGGAGGCGAGCGGCGCGCCCGGGCGGAGCAGCGCTTCGCGCGCGCGAGCTAGCGCCGCCAAAACGGCAGCAATGAGGCGGGTTGGGTGGCAAGCGGTGCGGGCTCGCCAGCCACGTTTTCTGGCACCGAGGTCGTTAGTGGTTGCATAGCAACCACAGGGCACCGCAGTGCGGCAGGTGGATCCACGGCCGACGGTCCGTCGCTGCTGCCGTTCAGCGGCCGGAAGCGCGTCCGGTTGATAAGCGCGGGGCTATTCCTAGCGCCGCGAGAGCAGGAAGAAGTAGATGAGCTGGCCGAGCGCCGCGACGAACGCCGCGACGTAGGTGAGCGCAGCAGATCGCAGCACGGCGCGGGCGCCCGGGAGCTCGTCGCTCGCCAGGATGCCCTGTCCCTGGATCGCGGCGAGCGCGCGACGCGAGGCGTCGAACTCGACCGGAAGCGTCACGAGCTGGAACACGACGATGGCGAGGAACAGGATCAGGCCGATGTTCACGAGCCCGACCGAGCCGATGATCAGGCCGACGAAGACCGGCAGGAACCAGAGCGACTGACCGAACTGCGCCGCCGGTACGAGTGTCTGACGGATCCGCATGGGCCGGTAATGCTGGGCGTCCTGGATCGCGTGCCCGGCCTCGTGGGCCGCGACGCCCACAGCAGCCACGGTCGCGGCCTGACCGACGTCGGCCGACAGGTTCAGCGTGCGGGTTCGGGGGTCGTAGTGGTCGGACAGCCGGCCCTCGACCGGGTGGATCGAGACGCCCGACAGGCCGGATGACTGGAGCACCGCCGCGGCGGCGTCGTGGCCGGTAACGCCGCTGCGGGTTGGCACCTCGCTGTAGCGCTTGAAGGTCCGGCTGACCTGAAGCTGCGCCCAGAGTCCGAACAGCAGCGGGATGCCGGCCGCGATGAGGAAGATACCGAGGCTCGACACGCCAGGCACTCTAGCGGCAGACCATTAGTGTGCCGTCGGCGATGGCGGGCTTCGACGAGACAGAGGATGCGACGCGGCGCACGCGGCTCGCCTCCGAGCGCACCTATCTCGCCTGGTGGCGGACCGGGCTGACCGCGTTCGCGGTCAGCATCGCGGCCGGCAGGGTGGTGCCCGATCTCGTCGGGGGCAGCCAGTGGCCGTACGCGGTCCTGGGCGTGGGCTACGCGCTGGTCGGCATCGGGCTTCTGCTGTACGGAGAGCGGCGCCGGCACGAGGTCGACGGGGCGATCGCCGCGGGCACATACCGGGCGCCGCGCGACGACGTGCTGCGGGGGCTGACGGCGGCCGGAGTGGCCCTTGGCCTGCTGACGGTCGTGCTCGTCATAGTGACGCCCTGAGGTTTTGCGGCTCTCTCGCGATCCCGCCGCCCGCCGGCGCCTCGCTGCGCTCGGCGGTGTCGCGGCGCTCGCGTTCGCGGGCGGGGCGGCGGTCGGAGCTGGCAATGGGCCCGGAGGCGGCGTGGGCGAGCGCGCACAGGTGAGAGCCGCAGACCTCGGACGGCTCACGCTGCGCCAGCGCGTCGGTCAGCTGCTCGTCCTGAGCTTCCGCGGCACACTGGCTCCCACGGACGTGAGGAAGATCCTGGCTGAGGACCGCGCCGCCGGCGTGATCCTCTTCGGCCGGAACGTGGGCTCGCCGGCCCAGCTGCGGGGTCTCACGCGCTCGCTCCAGCGCTCCGCCGGCGGTGGCGCCCTCGTTGCGACCGACCAGGAGGGCGGACCGGTCCGGATCCTGCCGTGGGCGGCGCCCGGAAGCGGCCAGCCCGCACAGGGCACGCGGGCCGGGGCGCGCAGCGAGGCAGCCGCCGCGGCACGCGACCTCCGCGTGGCCGGGGTGAACGTGAACCTGGCGCCGGTGGCCGA